>CAZONI010000078.1:0-16195 GCA_964581175.1 uncultured Desulfobacteraceae bacterium | reverse complement strand
TTCCAAAATCCAAATGCTAAATTAATGACAAATAACCAAATGAGTAAAATGGCGAAGAGTTCTCTGTGTTTTGGATTCCCTCATCGTCTACACGTGGAGCAGAGTGCTGAATGGAATGTGTTTTGTCATTGAAGCATTTGGATTTCATTTGACGTTTGAGCTTTGTCATTTGGTCATTTCCGGTTTCCAAGAGCTAAAGTCAAGGATATTTTCTATTCTCTTGCGAGCGAAGCTCTGTGCCTGAGCATCAAAAGTTGTGTTTGAGGTATTCGACCGCGTTTCTGAATATTCCTATGCCAGCCCCTTCTTCGGACTTCAGTGTCTTGCCTTCCCGCAGTGATAATTCCTTCTTCCTTGTCCATGCCGGGTGGTTTGTAAAATGATTGTATGCCTCGGGATGGGGCATGAGACCCAGAATTCTTCCGGTGGGGTCACAGATTCCGGCGATGTCTCGCAGAGAGCCGTTGGGATTCAAAGGATAGCGGCCATCGGCTTCATTCCCTTCGGGGTCTGCATACTGGAATACCACTTGGTTCTGCTGAAGGAGTTCGATCAAGTCCTGCTCGGCGGCAAAGAATTTTCCCTCTCCATGCCGGACGGGGAGTTCTATGGAAGGAATTCCTTTGGTAAAAACGCAGGGCGATTCGCTGTTGACCTCTAGTGTTACCCAGGTGTCTACGAAGTTTCCTGAATCATTGTACGTGAGTGCAACCCGCCGTTCATCATACCTGCCGTTGAAGGCAGGCAGCAGCCCCAGGTTTACGAGACACTGAAATCCGTTGCAGATCCCCAGGATGAGCCTGCCCGAGTGCACAAAACGGGCGATATCCTGCCCCAGGCGGCGCTTCATTTTAGCGGCCATGATCACGCCCGCCCCATGGTCATCTCCCCAGCTGAATCCGCCTCCAAAGACAAGCAAATGATAGTGATCGAGTTTTACTGTGTCGCCGGAGATGACTTCGTTTATGTGTATCCGATGCGGTTCCGCCCCTGCCCGGGCAAGGGCGTATTGGGTCTCGTAGTCACAGTTCAGACCATAGCCGGTGAATATCAAGGCCTTTATTGCATTCATCTGAGATCTCCAAAGGGCTTTTGCCAGAATCTCTTCACGTCGAGAATTCTCTCGTCGATCAAAAAGGTTCCCGCAGCATCCCTTATGATGAAACGGGGAGGGGCAGTCACGAGACCGATCTGAGCGACGTTCATGCCTGAAAACAGCTCTTCGAAGGCCTGTTTTCTGGAGGGATCCACCGTCACCACAAATCGACCACAGCTTTCCGAGTAGAGAGTCTTGGTCGGACTCAGGTCGGGGGTTTTCGGTATGTCTTCCACGGAGAGGTCCATACCCAGTTCCCCTCCCATGGCGACCAGTGCCAGGTGAACGGCAAGCCCGCCTCTGGTGACGGCACGACAGGAGGTGGCAAGCTTTTTTCGCAGGGCTTTTGAGAGAGCCTGGTAAAGGGGGAGCACGGCACCGGTGTCCACTGTCGGGACGTTGAGGCCTATCTCTCCCAGTAACTGGTAGAACTCACTGCCTCCAAGTTCGTCTCGAGTTTCACCAAGAATATACACAAGGTCACCCGGAAATTTGGCGTCCATGGTGACACACAGGTGAATATCTTCGACCACGCTGCTGACCGTGAAGAGAAGTGTGGGCAGGCCTGATACTTTCCTCCGTTCGCCGAAAGGCCCTTTGAGATTCCCGTCAACGTACATGCTGTCCTTTCCGGAAAGAAGCGGTATTCCGAATCCGCGGCAGTAGTCGCGCAAGGCCCAGTTTGCGCGAACAAGCTGGGCGGCCTTATACTTGCCATCGGGATTTTGTTGCGGGTGGTATTGGATGGTGGGCCAGCAGAAGTTGTCCACTCCGCCAAGGTGCTCAAGAGATCCGCCTACCGCCAGAACCTTGCGCAGTGCCTCGTCCATGGTCGCACCCACCATGTGGTAGGTATCGATCTTCGAGTAAAACGGAATAACTGCCTGAGCTACCGCGATCCCTCTTTCTGATTCGAGGACAGGCCTTATTACGCATGCGTCACTGGGGAGATCCCTCCTTTTTCCCACGAGGGGTTTGATCACACTGCCTCCCTGCACTTCATGATCGTACTGCCGGGCAATCCAGTCCCTTGAGCACACATTCGGTCGTGAGAGCATGGTTTTGAGCAGATCGCCATGCGCTGATACCTCACTGAAAACAGGCTCAGTCAGTCCTCTCCGTTCAGGAGAAGACCACTCTGCCTCGAATTTCCATTGGGGAAAATCAGACTCGAGCAGGTCCATTCGCACATAGGCACAGGGTTTTCCGCGGTAATCCAGTTCAAGGACGCCGGTATCGTTATACTCGCCGATGATCGTGCTTTCCACCGAATGCCTCCTGGAGAGTTCCATGAACCGGTCAATGTTTCTTGCATTAACCGCTATGGTCATTCTTTCCTGGGATTCGGAAACCCAGATCTCCCATTGGTCCAGGCCTTCATATTTGAGGGGGACCTTGTCCAGATCGACGCGACACCCATTGCTGAATCGCGCAGATTCTCCCACGGACGAGGAGAGGCCTCCACCGCCGTTGTCCGTGATAAATTCGATGAGTCCTTCATCACGGGCTTCCATGAGAAAGTCGTGCATCTTTTTCTGTGTGTACGGGTCACCGATCTGTACATGTCCGGCCGGCGTATGCTCGCTGAAGGTCTCGGAAGCGGCCGTAACTCCGTGGATACCGTCCTTGCCGACCCGGCCTCCCGACATGACGATCAGTTCTCCCGGATGCGTCTCCTTCTGATGCGACGATTTGTTTCCGACCGTGGACGGCATGAGGCCAAGGGCTGTCACGAAGACCAGGCATTTGCCAAGGTAGCTTTCGTCAAACAGGAGAAGGCCATATCCGGTTGGGATGCCGCTCTTGTTCCCACCGTCCCGCACACCCTCAATAACGCCGTCAAGCAGCCTGCGGGGGTGAAGATGGGGTTTCAGTTGATTGTTGTAATCACGTGGTCCCACACAGTACCCGTACAATCCCAGGATCAATTTGGCGCCCTTGCCCGTTCCCATCGGGTCCCGGTAGATCCCGACAATCCCTGTTATCGCACCTCCATACGCCTCCATATTGGAAGGGCTGTTGTGGGTTTCCCCGGTGATCACATAATAGTGATCATCGTCAAATCGGGCGACGCCGGCATTGTCCCAGAGGACAGACACGACCCAATCCTTTTCTTTCTTGATTTCGAGTGTGGGCTGTTCAATGCAGGTCTTGAAGAGGTTGCTTATGGTTTCCCGGTTGCCGGTATCGAGATCGTGATAGTGAAAAAGTCCTTTAAAGGTGTTGTGGTTGCAGTGGTCACTCCTTGCCTGTGAGATGTACTCCAACTCCACATCGGTGGGCAGGTCAAGGCCGACTTTTCTTCTCTCCCTGAGCACATCATCTCTCAGAAAATAGTTTCTTATGACCGGGATATCCCTGGCATGCAGTGCGAGGTTTCGTTCTTCAGAGAGTTTCTTGAGCACCTCATCACTGTCGATGGCAACGGTTGTCACCTGGGGTTCATGGTCGAGAATGACCCTGGGTACAGGGTATCCTATTCCCTGATTCAGTGACCACTCGCTCCTCTCATATATCTTCCATTGCTGAATGATCCCGTTTGCCAGGAGTTCATGGGCGATTGTTTCAGCGTCTTCTCGTGACAGGTCCCCCCTGATTTCATACAATTTCGAGGTGTAGACGGCTTGGTCACGGCCGAATTCGACCTGGAGGAGGTCCTCGACAGCCTCGACGGCAGTGCTGCCGGCCGTGTCTCTGACACCGGGACGAAATCCTACCCATATAAGCCAGTCAAACTCCCTGGTGAGCGGCCGGTAAGAAGAGACTTCGGTTACCGGATTGGTGAATATCTCGATGCGCGCCCGCTCCAATTGTTCCCGGGAGAGGGAGGTCTCCATGGTGAGGACCCGAATAACACGAATATCTGTCACTTCCAGCGCGAAATATTCCTTTGCTTTCCTCCGAACGCCTTCTCCCTCAGCGTCCGTCAATTGCTGTTTGAGCCGTATTTCCAACCTTGAAAGCATCTCATTCACCGCCCCGCTTTATTCAAAAGAAGTGTTCGTATGCTAAATAAACGTTGCGGTTGAGTCAATACAAATAGTCCCATTCTCGTACCCGCGCAGCACAGCAGAAAGGGTAACAGGGCGCTCTTGCATGACATATGGTGCTTGCATTACTGAATGTCAGTGCCTATATTAGAAAAGTTGAAAGCGTAAACATGATCTCCTTGGAGAGGAGAGGGGGATGACGAATGGTTGATAAGAAGAACGATGTGATGGGGAGCGAGGAGCAAAACAAAATCCCCGACCAGAAAGAACTTGAAAGGGAATTGAGTGAATACCTTTCAAAGAAATACGGGAACAGGGTAAAAGTAATTTCCCCTTTCGTAGTACCACGTCCCGGCGAAGACAGAGTGGACGATGGTCAAAAGAACAGGCATGGGCAGAAGGACTTTGATTTTGATCTCCTGCCGGAAGAACTCGAAGAATACCTGGATGGATTTGTGGTCAAGCAGGACGATGCGAAAGCAGTGCTGGCCACCAAGGTCTGTACCCATTTCAATCGGATAAATTATTACAACAAGGCGTGGCAGAAGAAGAAGAAATCCAGTGTGGGAATGATTAAGAACAACGTCCTCATGATCGGGCCGACGGGGGTAGGGAAAACCTATATCATCAAGCTCATAGCACATAAGCTCGGTGTCCCTTTCGTAAAAGGAGACGCTACCAAATTCAGTGAAACCGGATATGTCGGAGGTGATGTGGAGGATCTGGTCCGGGACTTGGTTTACGAGGCCAATGATGACATCGAACTCGCAGAAAACGGCATTATCTATATCGACGAGATCGACAAGATCGCTTCGGCGCACAATGTGTTCGGGCATGACGTTTCACGGACCGGGGTTCAGAGGGCCCTTTTGAAGCCCATGGAAGAGACCGAAGTTGATCTGAAGGTGCCTCATGATCCCATCTCCCAGATTCAGGCCATCGAGCAGTACAGGAGAACAGGTAAGAAAGAAAAACGCGTGGTCAATACCAAGAATATCCTTTTTATCGTGAGCGGGGCCTTCGGCGATCTGACGGAGATCGTTCGAAAACGGCTGCAAAAACAGGGAATTGGATTTGAAGCTGATGTGCGGTCGACGGAAGTGCCCTGGGAGATCCTGAAGGGGGTAAAGGCACAGGATTTGATTGAGTTCGGCTTTGAATCCGAATTTGTAGGACGACTGCCCGTAGTGGTGGTTTTTGATGAACTCAGGAAGGAAGATCTGCTGGAGATCCTGGAAAACCCGAATAACCCGATCCTCATCAGCAAGAGGAGAGACTTCACCGCGTACGGTATCGATATACAATTCGAATTGGGGGCGCTGGACGAGCTGGCGGAAATGGCTGCCGCAGAAAAGACCGGAGCAAGAGGACTCGTCAGTGCCGTCGAGAAGGTCTTGATTCCTTTTGAAAAGACTCTCCCCTCGACCGATATCAAGTATTTTCTGGTGACCTCTGAGGTGGTGAAAAACCCCGCCAAGGAGCTCGAGGCGCTGCTCGATAATCCGGATGATCCCGAGAGAATTTCCAGGTTTCAGGGTGCAAAAAAGACGGAACTCAAAAATATTCAGGCCTATGTCGCCAAGAGCGCCGAAAGTTTTCGCAAGAATTCCGGTCTGGAACTGGGTGAACGACGAATTGAATTGCTTTCTGAATTGTATTTGAAAAATATGTCTGATATCAATAGCATTCTTGAAGATTTTAAGGGCATGTATCGACAGATAAAGATCGAGGAAGCCTCCCTGCCGGAGAAACTGGAAGTAAGTGTCTCTTTTGAGGACAGCGCGATAGACGAGATAATCCGCCAGGCCATCGAAAAGGATGAGGAAGCAGGTGCCTTGGCGTACCAGCTTGCCAAGAAACTTGAATACGGCCTCAAACTGGTTCGGGATCGTTCGGGCATTGAACATTTTTCCATCAACGGTGAGGCGATTGTTGACATGGAAAAATTCGTGAATGATTTGCTGAAGCAGTATTATCGTGAAGAATACGAGGGGCCGATACCCAATTTCAAGATCCGTGAGTGAGTCTCGTCTCCCGGACCGGGAGAACCAGCACGGAGCCTCTGGCGGAGATTGAGGTGTTAGCCTTAACTACATAAAATGATTGGAATATCAAAACTCTATTGTGGAACTGTTGAGCCTTCGGATGCGCTCCGTTACGGAAGACGCTCAGGAGAACTTCCTTCCCACTTGCTGCAATTCTCCGAAGACAAGAAACCCGTTGTTGTCTGGAATGTGACCCGGGCCTGCAACCTGAATTGTGTTCACTGTTATGCCAGGGCGGTGAAGGAGAGCAGGGAAAAGGAACTCAGCCACGAACAGGGAGTGGCCCTGCTCGATGATCTGGCGGAATTCGGGGTTCCGGTCATCCTGTTTTCCGGGGGAGAACCCCTTGTGCGGGCGGATCTTCTGGGCCTCGCCAGGTACGCGGTGAAGAGAGGGATGCGGGCTGTTATTTCCACCAACGGGACGCTCATTGACAGGGAAATGGCACGGAAGCTGAAAGATATCGGTCTTTCCTATGTGGGAGTGAGCCTTGACGGGATGGAAGAGGTAAACGACCGTTTTCGAGGAAAAAGAGGTGCTTTCCAGAAGGCCATGGAGGGGATCGGAAACTGCCAGAAAGTGGGATTGAAAGTAGGATTGCGCTTTACCATCAATCGCATGAACGTCCAAGAGATTCCCCCCATATTCGATTTGCTCGAGGCCCACAGCATCCCCCGGGTCTGTTTTTATCACCTCGTTTACTCCGGGCGCGGATCCGAACTCGTGGAAGAGGACCTGAGTCATCAAGAGACGCGCCGGGCGGTGGATTTGATCATCGACAGAACAAGAGATTTATACGAGCGGGGGATCACCGAAGAAGTCTTGACTGTGGATAACCATGCTGACGGTCCCTATGTGTATCTCCGAATGGTGAAAGAGAATGACCCGAGGGCGCCTGAGGTGCTGGAACTCCTTCAGATGAACGAGGGAAATAACTCGGGCAGGGGTTTCGGATGTGTGAGCTGGGATGGTTCAGTGCATGCGGACCAGTTCTGGAGGCACTATCGCTTTGGAAACGTGCTTGAAAGACCGTTCAGCGAAATCTGGACCGATCTTTCCAATCCGTTAATGGCGAGATTGAAAGACAAGAAGAGATATGTCAACGGGCGATGCGCGCGATGTCACTGGCTGGATATATGCGGAGGGAACTTCCGCGTACGCGCCGAGGCGGTTACCGGTGATATCTGGGCGCCGGATCCGGCATGCTACCTCAATGATGATGAAATTGCCGGCAAACCGGAATAAATCACGGCCATCCTCGCACCAATCCCTGGGCACTGAAGAAGGGAAAAATACAGGGCTTGAAGAAGCAACGGAGAAAGAACGTCGACAGAGGAGAGAAGTATGATTATTCGACCACGGAGGCTGAGAAGGACTCCAGCGATTCGAGATATGGTGAGGGAGACGCATCTTTCTGTAAAGGATTTCATAGCGCCTTTATTTGTGAAGCCGGGGCACGGAACAAGGGATCCGATTCCTTCCATGCCTGAGCAGTACCAATTTTCAGTGGATACCCTGCTCATGGAAGTCAGGGAACTGTCGAATCTCGGAATACCGGCAGTCATTTTTTTCGGCCTGCCGGACCACAAGGATCCATTAGGTAGCCGTTCATGGGCTGAGGACGGTATCGTTCAGCAGGCCATATCCGAAGTGAAGTCGGCGGTGCCGGATATGGTCGTTATCACGGATCTCTGTTTCTGTGAGTATACGGACCATGGTCACTGCGGTGCCATTAAGGACGGCGACGTGGACAATGATGCTACTTTAGAATTGCTCGCCCGTCAGGCCCTCTCACACGCGAAGGCAGGCGTGGACTTGGTTGCCCCCTCTGATATGATGGACGGCCGGGTCGCCACCATAAGAAAAGCGCTTGATGAAGAAGGCTACCATCGGATTGGCATCCTTTCCTATGCTGTCAAATATGCCTCCGCCTTCTATGGACCTTTTCGGGACGCAGCCGACTCTGCACCCCAGTTTGGAGATCGTTCCAGCTATCAGATGGATCCTGCCAATGCCCTTGAAGCCCTCCGGGAAACTGAGCTGGATCTGGCGGAGGGGGCTGATATGATCATGGTGAAACCCGCTCTTCCCTACCTTGACATTATTTCCCGTGTACGGGAGATTTGCCCTGTGCCGCTGGCCGCATATAACGTGAGTGGGGAGTACGCTATGGTCAAGGCGGCAGAATTGAACGGCTGGATGGATGGGAAACGGGTCATGATGGAATCCTTGACTTCCATAAAGCGTGCAGGAGCTGATCTCATTCTAACGTATTTCGCAAAAGACGCTGCACGCCTTTTAGCGGGCACGTAGCAGATCCCCCGAGAATCTCAGAGTCTGGACCAGAATAATCCCTATGATGGATAAGAAAACCCCAAAAGACAATCAACTCCGGCTGGTTGCGTGGGAGATCACGCGCAGTTGTAATCTGAACTGTGTGCATTGCCGGGCTGCTGCAGAGAGGGGGCCCTATCCCGGGGAACTCTCAACGGCCAGATGCCTGAAGCTTCTGGAAGAAATCCGTCAAATCGGAAGTCCCATTGTTATTCTTACCGGGGGCGAACCTCTTTTAAGGAAGGACGTGTTTGACCTCGCGGAATATGGAACGAAGCTCGGGCTGCGGATGGTCATGGCCACGAACGGTACCCTGCTCGATTCCTCGGTCATCCGAAAGATGAAGGAGTCAGGAATCAAGCGGGTGAGTATTTCCCTTGACGGCCCGAGCGGACAAACGCACGATGCCTTCAGAAAGGTTCAGGGGTCGTTCGATGCAGCCATAACCGGAATACACCTCCTCAAGGACGAGGGGATGGAATACCAGATAAATACCACCATTACCAGGCACAATGCCCATCTTGCCGGAGACATATTGCAACTGGCAGTGGACTTGAGCGCAGCAGCTCATCACCTGTTCCTCCTTGTTCCGACAGGCAGGGCAAGAGAAATGGTGGATCAGGAAATTGAGGCCGCTGAATATGAAAAGCTGCTGCACTGGTTTTATCGGATGAGATCTAAAGTAAATATTCATCTGAAGGCTACATGTGCTCCACATTATTATAGAATATTACGGCAGGAAGCTCGAATAAAAGGTGAAAAAGTGACTTTTGCCAGCTATGGCCTGGACGCGGTAACCAGAGGGTGTTTAGGAGGAACGGCCTTTTGTTTCGTCTCCCATGACGGAATCGTTCAGCCCTGTGGGTATCTGGAACTGGAGTGCGGGAATGTCAGGGAGGATACGTTCGAGGAAGTGTGGCAAGATTCAGAGATATTCAGGAAGCTGAGAGACTTTTCCCTGTACAAAGGAAAGTGTGGCCGGTGTGAATTTATCAGGGTCTGCGGAGGATGCCGGGCGCGTGCCTTTGAGGCCACCGGAGATTTTCTTGCTGAGGAACCACTGTGCGCTCATGAACCCTCCAAACAGGCAAAAAATGGATATCCAGGATAGGAATATTCTCAACGAAATTCAATCAGACTTTCCCCTTGTCCCGCATCCGTATGGGGAGCTTGGAAAACGCCTCGGCCTGTCAGAAAGTGAGGTGCTTAGGAGAGTGCAGAAGCTGAAAGATCGAGGAATTATCAGGAGGATAGGGGGTAATTTTCACTCAAACCGGCTCGATTTCACCAGCACTCTTTGCGCTGCCAAAGTGCCGAAGGACAAGCTGGCTCTGTTTGTAGAAGCAGTGAACGCCTATCCGGGTGTTACGCACAACTATCTGAGGAACCATGCCTACAACGTCTGGTTCACATTCATCGCGGAAGATATGGAGTATATTCAGTCTGCCCTGGCAAAGATAGCTGAAGAAAGCGGGGTGGAAGAGATCTTAAATCTTCCCGCCGTGAGGGTATTCAAGATCAAAGTGGATTTCGAGGTCTAATCTGAATCTCCTGTGTCATCGTATTTTTGGAGATAGAGATCGCGCTGTTCTTCGGTCATCCTTCCCTCTTCCACCAGAATATCCGCAATCCCATCCTCTCGCAGGTCATGGATGGCAAGGATCTCCTTATTGGGCTTTTTCTGGACACTGAAGAAGGTATAATTCAAGGACAGATGTGATTTTTTCAAGAGCCTCGGGTGCTTCCCGAAGAATATGATGTGATAGCCCAGCAGGAAATACGCCCCGCCCAACACTATCGCCCAGACGATTATCTTTTTCCTGAAAGTCATGGTTTTTTTCCAAAAGGTAAAGGTGGATGTTTTCTCATGATAATGTTTTGTTGATTATAATCGGAATGTTTCTCCCCAATCTAAAGACCTTTTTGCACTGTGACCATTTTTCACGGTGCGCGGCCTTTCAATAGACCTCTCTATCCGCTCATTATGCGGGTTGAAACGCCTTCATATGATTTGCTCTTCAATTTGCGATCCCTGCAGTTGAAATGGGAGATCGCAAGCAGATGAGAAGTGAGAATACCGGCTCTGGGAAGTATGCGGTTTCCTCGAAAAACTCTGAGTGGAACAGATGTGCCCTTTCGACCGGTAAATTTTTCCCATCGGCGTGTGTAGAGAGGCCCCGCACCGGTGGCGAGAACAGGCCTTGGCAGTGGTGATCCAAGAAAATGAACTGAAACTCTCTGGTCCGAGCGAGGGAGAATCATGTCGAACCATTGATGGAGGAGTGAACTGGGGCCGGCTGAGCCGAAATCTTCGATTGGCAATATTCTTGCAGAGAGTTTAATGAGACCCGGCGGCTCAGGAAGAGAGACAGGCAAGAAAGCCAACCGGAGAGGTCTCTGCGAAGTCGCGGAAAGGAGAGAAAAGATGAAGATTTCCGATACAAAGGGATCAGTGTTCTCTGAGATGAGCATCCAAAAAGGCGGAAAATCGAAGGCGAACGGTTCATTCCAGAAAGTAATGAACGAGGTAATGGAACAGCAGGATGGGAAGACTGCGCGCCCCCATTCGGTGAATTCGCCGGAATTCCCTCAGAATATATGCCCCACGCAAATGATTCGAGACATCGGAGGACAAAATGACAGCCTGTCCGGAACTCAGGTCATGAAAGAGTTGGAAAACGTGTTGGATCTGGCTGGTTTCTACTCAAGAAAACTCGGTGATCCGGCCGTCAAAACCGCCTCTCTCGAACCGCTCGTCACCCATCTTGAGGGAAAAATGGATGGGCTTCGTTTGCTCAAAGAACAGGGAGGTATGGATGAAAAATTGAAGACCATTGTTTCAGAATTGGATCTCGCTCTTGGCACCGAAGTGGCGAGATTCAGGCGCGGAGATTACTACTGATTCCTTCTGGTTGTGTCTACTGAGAAAACATGAGCTTGATGGACGTGCCCCGATCCTGGAATTCTGTTTCAAATGCTATTCCTTCACCTTTTAGGAGCAGAACAGAAATAAAGAGATTCATTTCTCCCGATATCTCCTGAAGAGAAGGGGGATTCTCCGGATTCATTTTCAGAATGTCGCAAAAACTTTCCGAAAGCGCAGTGCCACCCACATCCACAGCGATGGTTGGACGTCCCTCCTTGGTGCTGGTACCGAGGCATAGGCTCTTGCTTTCCACTCTCTCAAGCTCCTCCGCCAGTCTTTCGAGAAAGAGACCCATGGCAAGATTAAAATAGGGAGGGCACGGAGTTACTGCCTGGAGCGATGGGGAAAACTCCAATTTGGCTTCAACATTGTGCTTGAAGTAGAGGTTCGTTTTCAGAAACTGCATCTCTTGATGGAGAAAATGGTTGATATCCAGCTTTTCAGGGCGAGTTTCCATGAAGTCCGCACGCATGCCTGCGATTTTGATCTGCGCGTTCAAGTTATCAAATTCATCGTTCATCTGGGTGAGTCGTGCCGAGAGCTTCCCAAAAACATCATTGTTGAGCCCGTCCTTCTTGAGTATAAAATGTTGCATGACATCCATCTGCATCCCCAGGCTGTGCAGGGGACTGTTCAGGTTATGAATGAGCCCTCCAAGGAGCTTCCCAAGAGAGGCGAGATGACAGAGGTGTGCAAGATCGTTCAAGGATACTTGGAGCAGTTCCATTTAGTCCCCCTTTTGCTCTTTTTCCAGCCGGATTAATCTCCTCTGTTTCCTGAATATGGTTTCAATAATCGCATCCCTCGCCTTTTCCTCAATTTCAGCAAAATGCACGGCAACAGAGAAAGAACCGACCCCGGACTTGCGCCGGGGCTCCAATTCGTCCAAGCGCACGACCTTTCCGATCAGGGTCACCTTGAATTCAAATGTCTCGGTCATGATCAGGTCTATCTTTAAAAGGGTGCCTTCGGGATAAGATCTCGCGCTCAGAAATCTCAGTCCTGATCCGCTCAGCTCTACCACGTCATCCAACGATCTGTCCGGCTGGGCAGATGAAGAGGTCATTTGTTCAATAATGAAATTGAGCTTTTTGTCCATCATTTTCAAGCACCGGTAGAGAGTTTCCTCTGTCGACCCCGTGGGTACCTGTTCAATAATTTCATCAATGGGGCTTGACAGGACGTGTCCCGCAAGAACACCGCTTGCATCTCCTTTTTCGAACAAGGCCGATTCTTCCCGGCTCAAGGTCCGCAATCGGGCAGATATGAGTACATCCGTTCGCAGGTATTCACGCCGGTTTTCAGCAGTCATCCCGTGCCCCCCAATGCTTTATTTGGCCGTATCCGGGCCATCTGCATCTTAAGGATTTTCGAATGGAGCCGGCCATGCTCAGCTCCTGCAAATCCTTACGCTGAAAAAAAGCATAAATCAAAATCAATTGCAATAAAAATAGTAAGCATCCACCAATTAAGGGTTTTCAGATGGAGGCATCAGAGCGCAGCCTGATATTTTAAGGGAAAGGGAGTAATCCCGCCTAGTCGCGGGTGTAGGGCTGAAGGACGCGTAGTGCAGCGTCGACTACTTCCGGGTCGAATTGGATTCCCCTGTTCTTTATCAGTTCCCTGCGACAGTGCTCAAAAGGAAGAGCTTTCCGGTAGGCCCTATCGGAGTTCATTGCGTCAAAGGCGTCGGCCACTGATAAAATCCGTGCGAGCAGTGGGATCCCTTTTCCTTTCAGGCCATCCGGGTAACCCTTTCCATCCCATCTCTCATGGTGGTTTTTGATAACTGCCAGTTCTTGATCATCCAGATCCAGGGGAGATACAATATTGACTCCAATGAGAGGATGGGCCTGGATCTTTTTGAATTCTTCCTCGGTAAGGGGACCGGGTTTTTTTAGAACGTGGTCGTCAATTCCTATTTTTCCTATGTCGTGAAGAGGGCCGCTGGACTCAAGTCGTCTGCAATCCTCAAACGGCCGGTTCATGGACTCTGCAATCCGTAAAGCCACTTGCGTCACACGCTGAGAATGCTGTCGCGTATAGCGATCACGCGCTTCTATGGCACTGACCAGAGCCCCGAGTGTAGCGAAGAGATTCTCTTTTATGCTGTCATAGAGAGCCAGATTTTCAATATTTTGTGCGGTGCGCTCCGCAAGAAAGTTCATCAGGAACTGGTCTTCCTGCGAAAAGGATACATTTTTTCTTTTGTCTCCGATGAGCATGACGCCGAACAATTCCTGCCGGATGCGAAAAGGGATGGCCAGCAGATCCTGTGAATAGGAGGGGCTATCCACCGATAGGCTTTCGCTGTTTCTCAGCGGAAAATGCGTTCTGAGAAATTCGGAGCTTATGCAGTTGCGGCCCTGAGCATCATATTCAACGGGAACCTGATAGCCGGGGCCGACAGGTTCCAATCCTTTCTGGGAAAGGGTCACAAGATCTTTCTTTTCATGGTCATAGAGAAAGAAGCATGCTTTGGACGCGTCACAGACTTCGAGAGCTTTCTTGACCAGGTATCCGTAGAGATCGTCGGATCTGGTCACCTTGGAGAGCGAATCAATGATATTGTACAGGAGCGTCTTTTCCCGCATCTTTGCCTGGAGTTCCTGATTGAGCTTTTCCACCTGGCGTTTCTGCTCCAACTGCCTTTTCAGGACCCAGTTCTTCCTGGCTAACATATGGAGACGGTGAACCCTTTCCATGGAGACTTTCAGATCCTGAAGACGAAAAGGCTTTATCAGGAAATCGGATGCGCCGTTTCGCATAGCCTCGATTACTTTTTCCATGGAAGGGTAGCCGGTCATGATAATGATGCTCATTGGCCTGCCGTTGCTATCTAAGTTTTGGAGGAGTTCCATACCGTCCATTTCGGGCATCATGAGGTCCATGAAAAGGTAGTCATATTTCTCGGAATTCAACACCTCAAGTGCGATCTTCCCGTTTTGTGCCGTGTGGACAACGGAAATCCCGAGATGGTGGAGATAGGTTTCAAGCGCTTCCCGGATGCTGGCCTCGTCATCCACCACCAGAACCTTCGGTGATCCGAGATCACCGCGATTTTCTACTTCCGATCTTGCAACAGCTTCAATTTGCACAGTTCAAATTCCTTTTCAGACAACAGTCCTTTTGTTTTCAAATGGGATAATCGCTCGAGATTTGAAATCAATGACGGCCGATTTATATCCCCGGCGCCGATCAGGTGATGGGATAGTAGATCTCCGCCAATGAGTGTTTTGCCCTGAACAGTTCCAGATGGAGAGGGAGGCTCCTCGGCAGTCGGGAAGTTATGGGAAGCCATGATCTTTTTAACAAAATGGAGCTCCTGATAGGCTTCCTCCAGTTCCACCACAAGTCTTTCATTCTCCCGTAACAGATGAACATTCTCCAGTGCGTTTTTGACCGCTATCCTAATTTCTTCCAGGCCAAATGGTTTGGTAATGTAATCGTACGCTCCCTCTCGAATGGCCTGTACCGCCGTTTCCAGGGAGGCAAAGCCGGTGATCAAAATGACAAGGGTGTTGGGATTGAGCTGTTTTGCCGCACTCAGGACTTCCAGCCCGGTCGCTCCGGGCATCATGATATCCGAAATAATGAGATCATAGGAATTTGCCCTGCATTTCTCGATTGCATCCAGACCGTTCGAAGAGACGGAGATATGATAATTCTCATCCGCGAAAAATTTCTGCAAAACGGACAACAGGGCCTTATCATCATCAACTATGAGAATGGTAAATTCCATGCGGCCGGGTTTCAGCCCTCTTCTCCTTTGTACAACTGCCCTGGAACCCTCGATTCGGCAGCCACCCAAAAACCTCTTCTGTTTCTGGATGTCCGCGACCCTTGGGTCTTTTCGCTTACAAATGTTCATCGGAAGGAACTTCAAGGGACTTGAGCGATTTCCTGCGGGATATAAGCGGTAGGGAAAATCTCTGTTTTGAAAATGGAATCATGTACAGTAGGGCAGCTTTGATCAGTAAACAGGTCGAGAATTCCATCCATGAACACCGATGAGATCAACGAACCTGCATCCGCCGAATCCTTTCCGCAAAAAGACGTCCTTTTCTTTTTTCGTGACCCTTATCAATTCCTGGTTGAGGTGGTCCCCCACGGGAATTACGAGCCTCCCTCCCGGAGCCAGCTGTTCAAGCAGAGGTTCGGGAATTTTGGGGGCTCCGGCGGTCACCATGATGGCATCGTATGGTGCGTATTCCTGCCAGCCGAGGGTTCCGTCAAAGGCCTTGAAGAGGATATTTGTATATCCAAGTTCTGCCAATATATCCCTTGCCGTCGTCATCAGTTGCCGTATCCTCTCGACGGTATAAAGCCTGTGACCGAGTTCGGCGAGAATCGCAGTCTGGTACCCGCTGCCGGTGCCTATTTCCAGGATGTTTTCACCCTCGGACAGTTCGAGCGCTTCGGTCATCAGCGCGACGATGTATGGCTGGGAAATTGTCTGCTTATGGCCTATGGGCAAGGGGTGGTCGTTGTATGCTTCTCTCCAAAGGGCCTCTTCGACAAAGCGATGTCTGGGGACTTTTTTCATGGCCGAAAGGACACGGGCATCCTTGATTCCTCGGGGAATCAGCTGCTTCTTGACCATGCGTTCGCGTGCGAGACTGAAGTCAGATTTCATATAGTGGCTTTCCAACTGGTGTTGATGGATAAATCGACGATTTCTTTTGCGCTTATTCTATCACAGGCCGCCGGAGAATGTAAACCAGCCGCCATAACCCCTGATCCGGTATCAGGGCGGCTCCACCTTGACATTCCCTCATTGCAGTGTTAACCTCCACACCCTCAA
>CAZONI010000077.1:0-16861 GCA_964581175.1 uncultured Desulfobacteraceae bacterium | reverse complement strand
TATCATGGAGAAGCTGAATGCGAGGTCCGTTTCCGACCTGACCAAGATCGCCCTCAGAAGGAACCTCATCAAGCTCTAGGGATTTCTCCCATATCGAAGAAAATAGGCCCTGTTCCGTACTTCGTAAGTTGCACCCGACATTTGTGAAAAACCTGTACTGAGGAGAGAGTATCCGGTCCCATGCGGAGAAAAGTAGCACAGGAGTCGAGGGTGGCCATTGCGGGCGCCGGGATCGTGCCCGAGCTGAAAAGCATTCTGAAAAGGAATGCCTTTTCCCATATTCATGCGGAACGTCTTACGCTGGGCACTGCCACCCTCGTCACGGCCAGAAAAAGATGATCCGCACGTCCCTGATCCACCAATAAGGCATCATCTGCTGCGTTGCCTTCGCTCGCTCCTCCTTGCGACGTATCGATATTCAAAAGCCTCTTGATTACCTCGCTCCATCCTCTTTTTGAAGCGACCTGGTTCTGCCTGCATTCACAGGGGGATGGTGCACTTTGAGGAGATTTTTCCGTCCTTCATGCCTGACTTCACCATTTATCACCGTCTCCTGGCCGACCAGCTGGAGCAGCTCATCCAAATGCTCATTGCTTTCGACGAAGTACTGTTTTTCATCATAGGTCGAGATGTGAACTCCCGTCACTTTGCCGTTTTCGTCCCACGCAGAGGGAATCACCAGTCCGCGGATGGTCACTGAACTTTTACTGTCCGTGATGTGTTTTTCATTCATAGGAGTTCTTCCTGTTCCTGTCATGATGAATGTGCACTGCCGGGCCAGCCCTCAGAGAGGATGGGCATTCCGCCCAGGCCAATGGAGCCGTAGCCGCATCCCCTTCGCTCCACTCTCTATCTGCATCAAGATATGAGCAATTGTCGTGCCAATATGTAAGTATTTGACTTATCATAAGTAATTTTTCACGGGTTTTCGGGCGTAGGAATTAGCGGTTCTAAAGCGAGGATGAGAATCGCAGCCCATGAGGAGATTGGAAAATAAAAAAATAGCTTTAAGTTTTCTAAATTATTTGAAAATTGAGAGGGGAAGAACTGAGGGTTCCGCTATTTAGACAACGTGAACTCAGGATTCCTGTTTCCTCGATGGCGCTGCTGGAGCTTTGAATTCTTCTTTTCGGAGGCCGTATTTTGCCAGCAGCTTGTGAAGCTGCCGTGTTGTAATCCCCGCAGTCTTTGCGGCATCTTTCAGTTTCCCTTGGTGCTGAGAGAGGATTTCCCTGAGGTAGGAACTTTCTGCTATTTCAACGGCCTTGTGCCTCACCTCTGCAAGCGAATGGGAGGAATTCACCGGCACGACTGCAACCGCATCGTCTGAGTAGAAGAGTTCGTTCGGAAAGCTGTTTCTGGTGAGAACGGGCTCGGAGCCCAGCACGTACGCCCGCTCTATGATGTTTTCAAGTTCCCGGATATTTCCCGGCCAGGGATACTTCTTAAAAGACTCGATGACATCGGATGCTATGCTGTGAATGTTCTTGTGGCCCTCTCTTTCCAGTCTCTTGAGAAACAGATCTGCAAGATGGGGTATATCTCCAGCTCTCTCCCGCAGGGGCGGAATCTCAATGGGAAAGACATTGAGCCTGTAGTAGAGGTCCTTTCGGAACCGGCCCTCGTCGCATGCTTTTTCCAGATCCTCGTTGGTGGCGGAGATGACCCGCACATCCACCTCAATAGTCTTCTCACCCCCGACTCTCTGAAAGATTCTGTCCTGAAGTACCTGGAGGAATTTCAGCTGGGCAGAGGGTGTCAGCGTTCCGATCTCATCCAAAAATATTGTGCCCCCATGGGCGATCTCGAACTTTCCAAGCTTTCTCCTTATCGCACCTGTGAAGGCCCCCTTTTCGTGTCCGAAAAGCTCGCTCTCCAGAAGCGTGTCAGAAATCGAACCGCAATGGACGCTGATAAACTGATTGTCCCTTCGATTGCTGTGGCGATGAATTACGCCAGCCAGAACTCCTTTTCCCGATCCCGTCTCGCCCCTGAGCAGGACAGTCGTCCGCGTAGAGGCAACCTTTCGAACTTTTTCGTACACCGCCTTCATTTCAGGACTCTGGGTCTGAACGATTTCCAGGGCATCGGATTGCCAGAATTGATCCCGCAAATAGCGAAGTTCGGATCTTATGGCCAGATATTCTCGGGTACTTTGGACCGCGAGTTTCACTTCGGCAGGATCAATGGGGTATGAAATATAGTCGGCCGCTCCTGCTTTCACGGCCCTCACTGCGTCTCTGATGGACTCCTTCGATGCCATGACAATGATCTCAGTGCTGGGAGCAAGGCTCCATATGGGCTGCAATTCTATTTTAGATTCCTCTTTCGACTCCGGTTCACGGAGCAACTCTGTGTCTATAAAGAGAAAGGCATAATGCTCTTCCCGAAGCCTCTTCAAAGCGTTGTCTCGGGTGGAAACCATCCTGACAGCATAATCAGAACCCAGGGCCGCATGGATCACATCAAACGCCTGCTTTTCTTTTGTAACGACAATCAAGGATTCCATTATTTCCTCGAAACGAGTAAAGATCCCGGTTCTGCATCCGTTCCATACGGCCTGCGGCCCGGGGAGGTTGGCTAAGGAATCTCTTCCAGCCGCACCGCCACGGGCCGCATTCGGAACTCTAGGGTCCTGCAATAGCCGGACAGGTACCGCCTATTCTCCCTATGGGATGAGCGTAGCATTTTAAGAAGCCTAAGCATACAAAAAAAGTCTACTGAAAATCAACCAGTAAAACGGTCCCCAAATCCACCATCCAACTTTCGCATCATGAGTTTCACCGGGTGATTTGGCGAAATTCCTGGTCACCAGCAAGGCGCCGAGGAACGACGACCGAGACGTATAAACAATACCTCGCAGGGAGGAGCGAGCGAAGGCAACGCAGCAGATGATGTCTTGATGGTGGATCAGGGTGGTCTTTTCGGCGCAACAGTACATATGTTGCCGTCCCTTTTCCCTTGACGCATAAAAGGAAGTTCTCTAATATTCGTTCCATAAAAAGACGTCTTATCAACACGCCTCCTCAATTTCAGAAGAAACAATCGAGCTCAGGCCTATGCCGAACCGAGCCGAACTCTAAAATCACTCGGGGGTTAAGCAGATGCTGATCACAAAGCCTCTCTCGTTTCTTATGGACCACCGGATGGCCTTTTTTCAAGAGTTTCTGAAACATCCCTTGCACATGGGGTCGATCATCCCCAGTTCGCGATTTCTGGAACGCCAAGTTGTGGAGGCCGGGGGTGTCCCCTCCGCCAGGACCATAGTGGAATTGGGTCCCGGCACCGGAGGCACAACCCGGGCCATACTGCGTGCGATGAAGCGGGATGCCCGGCTCTTGAGCATCGAAATCAATCGACATTTGCACGCCTTGGTGAGCGGCATCAGGGACGATCGGCTCGTTGTCCATCTCGGCAGTGCAAGGGCGCTTGTCGACACCCTTTCCCTGTACGGGATGGGCGTGCCCGATGTCCTGATTTCCGGCATTCCCTTTTCCACCATGAGCCATGGTGCAGGAACCGAAATTCTCGAAGAAGTGTTCTCGGTGCTTGCCCCGGGAGGACGCTTCGTGGCGTACCAGTTGAGCAAGCGGGTCTGTACCCTTTGCCGGCCCCTCGTGGGACCCGGCAGGATGGAGGTGCAGCTCTTCAACATACCGCCGCAGCGGATCTACTGCTGGCAGAAGAACTGCCGGCGGGATAACGTTCGAGTCTGAAGTCACGGGACCGCTATCCGCACCGCTCCGCATCGGCCGCCCGGAGCGGTCGCCGGAAAATTTTCCCGTCCGACCGGTATTCCCGGTTGCCGTGGAGGTATGCCAGCCGAGGCCGGAACGCTACACCTATCCTGGCGAGGTACGGAGAATGGCCACGGAAAAATCCCCTGTTCGAACATGCGCAATCTGCGGCAAGACCTTCAACGTCCGCGATTTGGTGACAGGCGTCCTCATCCGTGACGCCGTTGCCAAGGTCATCCTCCGGGAGTATCCGGAGTGGACGCCGGAGTCGTACATCTGCCGGAACGATTTGGCCCGGTTTCGGGGGGCCTATGTTCATTCTCTGCTGGAATCCGAGATGGGAGAGCTGACTTCGCTCGAAAAGGAGGTCCTGCAGAGCCTCGAAAAGCATGAGATCCTCGCCATGAATGTCGATGCCGAGTTCGAACAGGAGTGGACCCTGGGGGAAAGGCTGGCGGATCGGATTGCCGCCTTCGGCGGTTCCTGGGCCTTTCTCATCTTGTTCGGGGTGTTTATTGCTCTCTGGATAGGGATGAACGCCGTCTTTCTGTTCTGGAAGCCCATCGACCCCTATCCGTTCATCCTCCTGAACCTGCTTCTCTCCTGCCTCGCCGCCATGCAGGCGCCCATCATCATGATGAGTCAGAACCGCCAGGAGGCGAAGGACCGCCTCCGCTCCCAGCATGATTACCAGGTGAACCTCAAAGCCGAGCTCGAGATCCGGCATCTGCACGAAAAGATCGACCACCTTCTTACCCGGCAGTGGGAGCGCTTGGTCCAGATTCAGGAGGTCCAGCTCGACCTCCTTTCAGAGCTCACCCATACCGAAGCCCACCGTTAGCTGTCACCAAATCCTCGACCTTAGTTGAAAATAGAGACAGGCTCTCACCAGTCACTCCAGAAAAGGCTTCCCCCTGAGGGCCACGCTTTTCAGTGCGCCGAATAAGTAGTTTCTATCCCGGTCCTTCACCAGAGGCGGCAGGCTTAGTCAAGACCAATGAGCAGCCTCTTGCGGGAAACACGGCTTTTTTTGGTCAGAGCGGCATCTACGCGGGAGAAAGTGCAGCAGGAAGTTGAAAGTTGCATTTGAGTAGTTATTTAGTAATTAAAGGAAACAATGAGAGTAGGTGGTGGACATGGAAGATAGAAAAGAGATCTTGAAATCGTTGTTCGATGCCATCGGCGAGGAAGGATGCGGCATTACGTGCGAAGAGGCAGATATCTTCGAGAATGAAGAAGGATGGAAAATGTTTCTGGAGGGTTTTATGGAGCCCTGGTTTCTTGGAAAGAGCGTTGAAGAGGCCAAGGCGAGTATTAAGGAATATGCTTCGATGAGATTTGGATTGAGCTGATTACGATTCCTGTGCGTTTCCGGGCAGGCACCAGGGAGAGAGAGAAGAGAGATGGGAAAGAATGAAGAGAAGCGCACCAGAGAGATCATTGGAATCCTCGAAAAGGAATATCCCGATCCAAGAACCGCTTTGAACTTTGCGAATCCTCTGGAATTGCTGGTGGCCACGGTGCTCTCGGCCCAGTGCACCGATGAGAGGGTCAACAAGGTTACTCTCGATCTTTTCAAGAAATATAGATCAGCCGAAGATTATGCCCGGGCGGATGTGGCCGAGCTGGAGGAGGATGTCCGGCCGACAGGCTTTTACCGGAACAAGGCCAAGGCCATCAAGGGCCTCAGCGCAGATCTGGTGGAGAAATTCGACGGCCGGGTCCCTGCCGATCTGGATGACCTGATCTCTCTCAGGGGGATCGGCCGCAAGACCGCGAACCTTGTCCTCGGTGAGGCCTTCGGGATTCCGGGCATCGTTGCGGACACCCATGTGGTCAGACTGTCACAGCGCATCGGGCTCACTGAAAAAAGTGATCCGGTGAAGGTGGAGGCGGACCTCATGGAGATCGTGCCGAAACACAAGTGGACTCGCTTCTCGAACCTCCTCATCCTTCATGGCCGCGCGATCTGCACAGCCCGCAGACCCAGACACGAGGAATGCAAGATCGTGGATCTGTGCGACGAAGGGATCCGATGGAAAAAAGGAAGGAGAACATGGTATGGAAAAACATGAACAGCATGAAAAATTCAGTAATGACGAAGATCGGCGTCTTCCACCCTGCACGTACGCTCCAGAGTGGGCGGAGCACGCCAGGTTCAACCAGGAAAACGAACCGTGTGATGACGGTAGAGCGGCCCGGATCTGCGGCAGCAGTGAGGAGGACGAACCCTGTCCCATATGATGCGTCGATATTTTTTCTCCTACGCCGTCCGGGGGCACAAACCGGCGGTGGTGTCCCTGTCCTTTTTAATCCTTGTCAAAGGGTTATCCTTGGGTTATTAAATCAGTTATTCACATTACAACCAAATCATCCGGGCACAAGGTGCATTCTCGATCTTCCCGTACATTGCTGGTCCTGGCGGTGTTCCTGGTCTTCGGTGGAACAACCGTCTTCTTTTGGCACCATCAGAACCGCGATGAGCGGGAACTGGTCTTCCGTCAGATGAATACCTCTGCTGAACAGATCGTGGTTCGCATGGAGGGCCTGATGACGGCGCGCATGACCGCGCTGAGGCTGCTGGCCGATCGGTGGGTTGAGAGAACGCCTCCCGACTTCAGCCGCGAACGTTTTGTACAATTTGCGGAAGACATTTACAGACATTATCCAGGATTTGCGGCGATTAACTGGATAGACCCCCAAGGGGTGATTCGATGGCTTTTCCCCGAAGAAAATACTGTGCAGGCCAAGGGGAGGAACATCCGCGGGGACCCTTTTTATAATGACATCTTCCGGGGAGTGAGTGAAGATCGGTCCTTGGCGGTGACGCCTTGCGCGCCGTCCAACGGACAAGGCTTCGCGTTCGAGGCGTTTATTCCCTTGATCCACGAGCATGTCCTGCAGGGATACCTCGAAGGCGCCTTCCAGGTCAATCGGATTGTGGGCATTTGCCTGGCCGAAGATGTCTTCAGAGATTTCAGTGTCCGCTTGTATGAAGGCAAAAAGCTTATCTTCACAAGCGGGAAGCAGAGAAGCTTTTCTCCTCCTTTGGAAAGCAGACTGCATGTGGTCGGGGAGATCCGTTTTCCGGAAAAGATCTGGAGGCTTGACCTCGAACCCAGCCCTCTCATTTTTTCGTCCAATGCGGCCCCTGATGTACCCTTCCTGGTTTTCGGCCTGGCCGCGTCGGCGATCTTGAGTCTGCTGCTCCTGTTTCTGTTGCAGAGAATGAGCATGTACAAGGAGGCGCGAGACCAGGCCTTCCATGAGATAGGAGAAAGAAAACAGGCCCAGAAGGCATTACAGCAAAATGAGAAAGAGCTGGAAAGGCTGCTCTCGGAACTCGCTCGGAATAATGAGGAGCTGGAGACTTTCGTGTACACCGTATCCCATGATCTCAAAACCCCCATTGTGACCATAGAAGGCTTTATCGGTGCCTTGCGGGAAGACTTCGGGGATCTCCTTTCAGGCGAGGGCGAAAGGTATCTCTCGTACATGAGTCAAGCGGCCCGGAAGATGGAGATGTTGATCAGCGATCTGCTGGAGCTGTCCCGGATCGGCCGGTTGACTGAGAAAAAAGGAGAGTTCCCATTTGGTGAGGTTGTTCAAGAGGCCCTCACAGGGCTTCAAGCCCTGATCCGGGAGCGGGGCGTCCAGGTGGATATCCAGAAGAATCTGCCGGTCGTCTACGGAGAACGAAAACGTCTGGTCCAGGTCATGGAAAACCTTCTATCCAATGCCGTTAAATATATGGGAGAGGACAATCCTTCACCGCAAATCCACGTGGGCATTCAAAGGGAGGGAGCTCAGGCCCTGTTTTTCGTCCGGGACAACGGCATCGGGATCGACCAGAGACACTTCGAGAAGATCTTCCAGATTTTCCAGCGGTTGCCTTCCGCCAAGGAACATGGGGAGGGGACGGGCGTGGGTTTGACCATCGTCAAGCAGATTGTGGAGCGTCTCGGCGGCCGGATCTGGGTGGAGTCGGAAATAGGGAAGGGGAGTACTTTTTTCTTTACCCTTAAAGACAAGGAGGTCGGAAGGTGAAAGGACAAGGAGGTCGGAAGGTGAGAGAGGCTACCCTCAAAATGCTGATTGTGGAAGACGAGGAAGCACACGCGGAA
The DNA here is from genome assembly GCA_964581175.1 of uncultured Desulfobacteraceae bacterium. Lineage (GTDB taxonomy): Bacteria > Desulfobacterota > DSM-4660 > Desulfatiglandales > Desulfatiglandaceae > B46-G9. Next base: position 9,000 of record CAZONI010000077.1, on the reverse strand, counting down.
CTGACGAAACGGGCCATCAGAAAGGCGGGCTATGGAGGAGGGATCGACGTGGTATCGGATGGCGAGGCGGCGCTCGATTACCTTTACAACCGGGGCAATTACCAGGATAAAGAGAAATACTGCATCCCGACCCTGATCCTGCTGGATATAAAACTTCCCGGAATCGATGGCATCGAAGTATTGAAAAGGATCAAGGAAGATCCCGATTTGAAGCGGATCCCCGTGATCATGTTGACGACTTCCGCGCGGGAGCAGGATATTGTAAGTTCATACAACCACTATGCCAACAGCTACCTCACCAAACCGGTGGGATTCAAAGAGTTTGAGGAGAAGGTGAAACAGGTCGGAGTCTACTGGACCATTCTTAATGTACCGCCGGTCTTGAAAGAGGCATGACCTCGCTTTGAGAATACGGAAAATGGACTTCAATTCATTGAAACTCGTGATCATTGAAGATGAAGAGGCGCACTTCAGTCTGATGAAGCGCGCTATCGAGCGTGACCTGCCTCAGGTGACGGTCCACTATTTTGCTCATGCAGGCGCCTGTCTTCAATGCCTTGACGAGGTCAGTCCGGATATTATCGTGACCGACTACCTCATGCCGGATATGGACGGCATCGAGTTCCTGAAGGCTCTGAAGGAGAGAGAAAAAGATGTCCCGGTAATCGTAATTACGGGGCAGGGAAATGAAAATATCGCCGTTCAGGCCATGAAACTGGGCGCCTGGGACTATCTCGTAAAATCGCCCGATTTTTTTACCCTGCTCCCCGCGGTTATTGACAAAGTCATCCGTGAATGGAACCTTAAGGAATCCCTGCGCGACAGTGAGAGGAGGTTCGAGGATCTGGCTGAAAGGACGGCCGAGTGGATATGGGAGGTGGACCACAAAGGGAGGTACGTGTACTCCAACCAGGTTGTTCGAAAGATATTGGGATATGGTCCCGATGAGCTGATCGGCAGACCCTACTACTCCCTGCTTCGTCTCGTGAGTGGGGAATCCGTGCAGGACTATATTTTCCGAATCGCGTTGGGAAAAAAGACCCTTTCCGCCTTTGAGATGTGTGCGAGTCACAAAGAGGGTAAAGAGGTGATTTTGGAAACCAGCGCAGCGCCGGTCCTGGATAAGGCAGGACATCTCGCCGGCTACCGCGGCATTCACCGGGATATCACCGCAAGGAAACTGGCGGAAGATGCCCTGAAAGAATCGGAGAGCAGGCTTCGGGATCTTTCTTCGAGGCTCCTGGCTGCACAAGAGGAAGAAAGAAGATATGTGGCCAAAGAACTTCATGATAGTATCGGCCAGACACTGGCAGCCATCATGGTCTACTCGGGAAATGCTCTCATGCAGCTCGGCGAGGAAAAGGCGGAGACACCCATAAGCAGGATCTTGACGTCAGTCACTTCCATGGTAAAAGGCGCCATCGACGAGCTGAGACGAATTCAGAAAAATCTGTGGCCCAGCCTTCTGGACGACCTCGGCCTATTAAAGACTATCCAGGGGTTTTGCCGGGCATATAACGAGGTTTACGCCGGAATTCGCATCGAGATCGAACTCGGAGTAGAAGAAGCAGATGTTCCCTCCCGGCTGCGAATCGTTATCTACAGGATCACCCAGGAGGCTTTCAACAACATCGCCAAACACAGCAGAGCGAATCATGCCATGATCTCTTTTCAGAAGACAGAAGGCCGCCTGGACCTCCTCATAACGGACAACGGCAGCGGCTTCGATCCGTCAACCGTTTCGGTCAGCGGTTCGTCCCTTACGGGGCTGGGACTCTCCACCATGAAGGAGCGGGCCGAGCTGTCGGGCGGCATCTTCTCGATTAACTCCCTCCCGGGAAAGGGAACGAGCATCCATTGCTCCTGGCCGGTCTGAATCCCCAAGATCAGTTCAAAGGTCTCTCGTCCTGAATTCCTCCAGAAGTTCTACCACATCTTCTTCGGCGACATCCGACCAGGACCGGTAGGCCCTTGCCACGGCAAAACTGAAGCCGCCTCGGATATTGGCACAATAGAGCATTTCAACTTCATGAGCGATCATCTCTGCCGATACGCGATGGGCGGTCGGTACGGCGACAACAATCCGGCCGGCCCCGGAGCTGCGCAATGCCTCCACCGCCACCCGCATGGTAAACCCCGACGCCAGCCCGTCATCCACCAGGATCGCGGTTCGATTCCCAAGGTCAGGGAAGGGTCGCCGACCCCGCAGTTTTGCGACCCGACGCGCAACTTTGGCCTTGGTGTCTTCGATTCCCTTTTTGACATCCTCGGCAGTCAGATTTACGCGGCGCACCAGATCCTTATTCAGCTCCACAGTGCCGTCAAACGCCACCGCCCCGTAGCCGGCTTCAGTATTCCACGGCAAGGTGATTTTGCTGACCACAGCTACGTCAAGATCAAGCCCTGTTCTTTCTGCCAGCGCCACCCCCACCGGTACGCCGCCGGCCGGCACAGCTAAAATGATCCCCGCTTGCTTGTCCTTGATCGCAAGCATGGGAGCCAGGATCTTACCGGCATGGTCGCGATCCTGAAATACGCCGGTTTTGTTCCGCAGGTCGGGCAGGTCGATGATGTTCGATTCCATGGGATCTCAGGTTTCCATGGAAATAAGAGGGTGACGATCATTCTGATTTCCATGAAAGATTCAGGAAACGATATCAAGAAGGATGCCGGGAGTCCATGAGAAAATCCTCAAAGTCATGTCGGCGGGAAGATGATGCCTTGGTGGATCAGGGTTGCAAGAGTGACTTGATTTGATCCTCGATTTGGGGTAATGTCCTCGTTGAATTCGTAAAGCCTCCGGCCGAGGACATCCCGGCCGGAATGGCGACTTTCTCGATTCCTGATAATCGGTGGGATGATGTTTCTGACCGCCGGGAGGCCCGATTATGCCTGAAAAACTTGCGAGCTGGTACGCTCCGGCGCGACGAAGCGATAAAGATACAATTGACCGTCAAAAGAAGCTGTTGGCGAACTACTACGGTTCGCTCCGACAGCTTTATGGCGCGGTTTCAGAACTCATTCTGATCGTCAATCAGGACAGGCAGATCGTATTTTTCAATTCGGTCGTTCCTTCCCTGCTGGGCGTCGATAATCCGGAAAACCTGTATGGTTTGCGTCCGGGCGAGGCCCTGGGATGCATATACTCCTGCAGGAATCCAGGCGGCTGCGGTACCAGCGAGTTCTGCTCGCAGTGCGGTGCGGTGAACGCCATACTTACAGCATTGAGCAACAAGGCGGATCTTCAGGAGTGCAGGATGCTGAGAAACGACGACGTCGAGGCACTCGACCTGCTGGTGCGAACCACCCCGCTGGAAATCCAGGGACAAATGTTCACTATTACGGCCATCATCGACATCAGCCATGAGAAACGGAGGAGAACGCTGGAGCGCATTTTTTTCCACGATATAATGAGTACCGTTGCGACCATTAATCTGTGTGTAAAGAAGCTTTATGCGGAGCCGGACAGCAAAAATGCCGCGGGTTTCAGGCAGAATCTTATGAGGAGCGTCGACCAGTTAATCGACGAACTCCGCTCGCAAAGGGAGTTGCTGGCGGCGGAAAACAATGAGCTTGTGGTCAAAATGCAGCCGGTGGACGTTCATTCGCTTGTCAGAGAGGTGGTCGAGGCATTCAGGGATCGATTTAGTGACCATATGATCGTGCTCGGTGACGGGCAGGTTGGAAACCTGATATTGAATACCGATCGGGCTCTGCTGCAACGCGTGCTGGGAAATATGATCCTGAATGCGGTCGAAGCCAGCCGGCCCGGGGAGGCTATCGATGTTTCATGCAGGGTTAAGGACAAACACGTCGAATTTCGGGTACACAATGAGAGTCACATCCCCAAAGAGATCCAGGTGCGGGTTTTCCAGCGATCATTTTCGACAAAGGGCGCGGGTCGCGGCCTGGGTACTTACAGCATAAAGCTCCTGAGCGAACGGTATCTCTACGGCAGTGTCGGTTTCAGCAGTTCACCTGAGCACGGCACCACCTTTGTGGTCCTATATCCGCTCTAATTCCAATTCGCATTCAAGCGCTGCCGGCGTTGACTGCGTGGCAGACTCCTCGACGTACTGTACGTCGCTTTTCAAAGAAGGTAGCGGGCCATTTTCATCATCAATTCATGTTCCTGGAGTGCGCCGGGCAGGTTCTCCCGCAGCTCTCCTTTATCGAAAATGAAGATCTGGGGGACGCTCAGGATGTCATAGGTTGAGGAAATGCGGGGGTTCGAATCCACATTGATCTTGGCAACGTGCACCTTGCCTTTGGACTCTCTTGCAAAGGCATCCACAACCGGCAGGAACGCCCGACAGGTGGGGCACCACGGAGCCCACGCAAACAGGAGGACCGGCAAGGGAGACCGGATCACCTTTTCTTCGAAATCGCCGTCTCCAACCATGATCGAAGTGGTGCTCAACAGCCCTTCTGTCTTCAGTGCGGCCCCGCATTTTCCGCATTTGGCCGTTTCGTCGATCTTGTCCAGAGGGATCTTGTTTCGTGTCCAGCACTCCGTACACCTCAGGGTGGCGGCGCCCGCGTTTTTTGCGTCTTCCGGACCGCCATCCAGCGGGGAATGGCATTTGCCGCATGTGGCGCCCCGGCTGTCCTTGCCGGCCGGAACCCTGTTCTTGGCGCCGCATGCCGGGCACCGTATGATACGAGTCTGTTCGTCTCCCATCAAAGGAACTCCTCCTATGCGATTTGGTGCCGGCTTGGAAGCCGTTAACCAACATGCTCCCACGAGCTTCGTGATGTCTCTTCACAGGAGATCGTTAAAACTAATTTAATAATCAAAGGTTCAAAATTCAATAGATAAGATGACTTGAGGACTTTCTCATGTGTGACTCGTGGTGCCGGAGAGGGGACCAGGGGCGACAGCTGGTTGAGGCCCCCGGTGTTTTCTCCATCACACGCTCAGACGGAGGCTCAGCAACAGCTCCAGAAGCACGATCAGGGCAATAAACGTGCTCCATAGATTTTTTGATCGGAAGTAAAGCCAGAGGGCCAGCAGAACCCGAACGGAAGGAAGTATGCCGAGCAACAGCACCCCCACGCTCATCCATGTCTCACCCAGGGACATGGAAGGGTGCAAAATGAGCCCCTGCAAAGGAGGAACGGGATGTCCGGGGAAGGAAAGGGAATCGCCTGTCATCAATGAACAGGTGAAACCGTAGATCATGAGCCCAAAAGCAGCAAGTGAAAATACCAGAGAGACTTTTTGCATGCGTGCCTCAAGCCGCCCCGCCGATTCGCTCTGTGACCAGGAAATGCGCATGGATATCGCCCTTTCGTGCTGCTCAGTGGCTCAGGGCCTCGAGGAGCATATACCCTCCCATGACAAGCAGTAAGATAATCAGCGCCGCACGTACCCAACCCACCCGCAGCCTGGGGAGGGCATAGACGCCGAGCATTGCTCCGATAAACACCCCCAGTGCCGTCGGGATCACTATCGTGGGATAGATATCTCCTCTGCCGTAATAGACGAAAACACTTGCGGCGGCAGTGATTCCTACCATGAAATTACTGGTTGCCGTGGCGATTCCCAGGGGGACATCCATGACAGCGTACATAATGGGCACTTTGATAAATCCGCCGCCCACGCCGAGCAGCCCTGAAATCATGCCTGCCAGTCCGGCTCCTGAGAGCCCCATGGCCCAGTGCCGGGGTTGATATTCGGGACGGAAAAGGGTTTCCGGGCTGGGCGTTTTGGCCTGCCGTCCGGCCTTGAACTGAGTATACCCGGCCGTGAAGAAGACCACACACGCAAAGAGTATCTCCAGAACTCGGGCATGGAACACCCCCGCAAGCCACCCTCCGGCAATGGCAGCCGCCGTCGTGACCAGTTCCAATCGCAACGCCAGATCCGTATCCGCGCCGCGGCCGCGGGGGGCAAAAGCGGCCACACCGGCCGATGTGGCGATGACGCCCACCAGGCTGGTGCCGATGGCGGCCCGCATGGGGAGATGGAAGAGCAGCCTGAGGAGAGGAACGAGAAAGATGCCTCCACCAAGACCCATCACAGCCCCCAGAATGCCTGCCACAATTCCTATGAGGAAGAGGCCGGATACAGTCGCCACCCAATCCTCCCTTTTTTACCCCAGCGCCAGAAAGCGTTGCCAGTCGGCCAGGTCGAGTTTGAGATCCTTGTAGCGGGCCTGCAGCGCCGCATACAGCTCTGCATTTTCAATGGCCAGGCTCACCAGATCCGCAACGGACTGCAAAAAAGTGATGGCTACAGGACCGAAATGGCGGGGGACAGCAGCATGGACCCGCATAACCCCCAGTTTTCGATCCTTCAACTTCAGGGGAACCGCCAGGATTGACCGTATCCCTTCCTTTGCCGCTTCACGAGGGTACTCGAAGCCTGAATCGTGTTCCAGATCGTGGAGCACGACCGTCTCGCCGGCCAAAACACGGACGTCGATGCCGCTTTTCGCCACGTGTACCTCCCCTTTCCCGAGGTAGGTCTCGCTCAGGCCGTACGACGCTATAAGACGCAGGATACGTCCTCTGCTCCCTAAGAGCCGGATGGAAGCTCCCTTCAGCCACATCTCCTTGACGGCGGCTTCCAGGACCCGTTGGAGCATCTGTTCGAGATCCGAAGAAGCACTCAGCGCCTCGGCAATCCGGTAGAGACTCTGGCGCAGGCGCACCTTTTCCAGCACCAGCGCGCCCAGGTCGGCCAGGGTCCAAAGGAGCGACATGGTTTCAGGGTCGTCGAATTTTTTCCTTTTCGAATACAGGTGGATCGCGCCGACAATGTGCCCTCTGACCGACAGTGGCACAGCCGTGACTCTCGTTGCGCCTTCCAGGAACGGAGCCGCATGGTGAAGTTCAGGGTCCTCGGCTACATCCGTGACCGAAACCGATTCTCCGGCAAAAAGACGCTGGTTGAACCTGCTGTGCTCCATATCCAGCGGCATCTTCGATAAGTAGGCTTCGCTCAGCCCGATCGCTTTGCCCAGGACGAAACCGCTCCCATCCGGATTGAGCAGGAGTACGAGGGCTTGGGCGGTTGACAACGCCTCAGCCAGGTCATCCAGTAATACCTGGATCACTTCGGTTTCCAGAAGAACAGTGCTCAAGGCATGAGTCGTTTTTCGGACCGTTTCGAGGTAGGCGCAGGCACCGGGCACATTCACCATATTCTATCCTTTCCGCGGCTTAAGATCCGGGGGATTTTCCGCATTTTCATTAATCCCATGATTGGCCGGCTAATAGAGGCAGGCGTCTAGTATCGACAGCACTTCAGACAACAACTCATCATTGCCGTGTTCGATTCGCTTGACACGGCGAGCGCGGAAATCAACAGACTTAACTTGCTCAACCATTATGAAACCTGCCAGCCTACTGCCTTCCGGGATAGGGACGTGAAAGGGGAAACCACGTTCGGTGTTCGTAACCGGGCATACAATAGCCAAACCCGTGCTTCGGTTGAACAGGTCTTTGCTGACAACCAAAGCAGGGCGTCGCCCCTTCTGCTCATGACCAGATTGTGGATCAAATGTGATCGCGATAATATCCCCTTGCTTGGGGACATAAGCAGCCATCTACCAGACCTCCTTACCAACCGGCTCACCCCATTCGACTTCGCTGGTTTGGTAATTTTCAGGAATACGTGCAACAAGATCCTTAAGACTGTGCTTTCCGTGTATCATCTTGGCAGGTGTCACAATCATAATACCGTCTTTTACACTGATATCCACCTCATCACCGACCCCAAGCTGCACATCTGCGAGCAGATTTTTTGTTAGACGAACCCCTTGGCTATTTCCCCATTTCTGAATCTTTGCAAGCATTGGACCGCCTCCTTATGTATATCCGAAGTATAGCCATTATAAACGTAACGGTCAAGGACTATTTTAGGCCAACATGAATTCCGTGGACAGTACGTCAATTACCCCACTTTTTTTGGTTTTCTCCCGGATTTTCGGGGCCTTAATTCCCTGCCAGGGAAGTGTTCAAAGTGTGATACCACGCCAGCCTTCCCTGAAATTGATGCGACGGGTATATCGGCGATGCGCCTCCCCGATGGCCAGCCTGAGATGCTCCTTCTTTCCAGGCACGGCAATCAGATGAATATGATTCGGCATCAAACAATAGGCCCATATATCCACAGCATATTTCCGGCACCATTGTGCCATGAGATCAATATAGGCGGCATAGTCCTCATCTGAAAAAAAGGTCTTCTGTCGTCTGTTGCCACGCTGGGTAATATGGTGCGGCATGCCTTCCGCCACCACTCTTGCAATTCTTGCCATGTAAAAACCATTGGGTCCCGCGGAGGTTCTGCAGGTCGAACGATTGGTTCCCGAGGTGCGAAGCGCCACGGAAATACATGGGCGTGACGGGAAGCTGTCTTCACCAGAATGGCCAGCTCGGGTAAATCCCCCCAACCCCCCTTTGGTAAGGGGGGGCAAGAGAGGATTTCTCGCGGTCGTTGCTTAAGTTAATAGTGTTGCCTTTAAGGGCTAGGAAGTCTATCGAAATCATAAGGAAAGTCTCATGTAACACATCTAGTGATGCCTTGATGAAGATCGGAGGATTTTCCTTGCATTGACACGGTAAGTGGCTTTCACTACCATTGAACTAGAATTTCGTGTCCGAGGTGCTTGCGTTGCCCTGGAAATAGGCAAGAACCGGAAGAACCCTTTTTCATCGCCCCGGAGGATCTCTGAAATGGATCTGGCGATTCAGGACGTGTGGGTTCCGGACTTCCGTGCCGGCCGAATAGTTCATTGCCATGTGGGGATTGAAAACGGTGTGATCACAGCGGTGTCCGACTCCCCTTTGCAGGCGGATACTGTGGTGGAGGGGGAAGACGGCCTGCTCACGCCGGGGTTGATGGATGCCCATGTGCATATAGAGAGCGCCTTGATCTCGGGCTTGATGTGTTTCTGCGGGAGGGCTCGGCGGAACAAACTGAAGATGATGCCTACCGCTTCATGATATTTTTCGGGGATCCGGGGTTCAAAAAGAAGGCCAAGATTCGGGACG
>CAZONI010000076.1:1467-16964 GCA_964581175.1 uncultured Desulfobacteraceae bacterium | reverse complement strand
TACCTGCAGAAGTGCCCCCTCTACATCAAGCACATTGCCATAGGCGATCCTGCCCAGGAAATCCTCAAGCTCATTGATAAGGAAAAAGTGGATCTGGTGGTGATGTCTTCACATGGGCGAAAAGGCGCATTTCAGTTCGGAAGCGTTGCTGAAAAAGTCGTGAAAAATACCCGCGTTCCGGTGGTCACCATTCCCATTCCTCCCGGGAAATAGAGAATCCTGGTCAGATGTTTTTCGTTCCCCTTTGTTTTCCGGAATGGGACTCAAACAGCTCCTCCCCGGTGCAGGGACTTCGAGAAGAGCAAACAGAGGATTTCCGAAGGGACCAGACGAAATGAAGAGACGAAGGGCTTTTTGGCTTGTATTGGCGGGCGTCATTATTGTCTTGATCGTCGTTTCCAAAACAACGGGTCTGATAGAGAAATGGTTATGGATGAGGCAGTTGGGTTATGTGCAGGTTTTCTGGGAGCTGCTTTCCATAAAATGGGCCCTGTTCGGTATTGCCTTCGGATGTGTTTTTCTCTATCTCTGGGTCAATCTCAGCCTTGCTGCAGGAAGGAAGCCGCCTGTCCGGGGTGAGCTCATTGAAGCGGACGGAGGCCTTACTCTAGAAAACGCGTTTAGAACCCCCGGTACCCTGTCAAGGGCCAGGGTTTCCGTTGCGGCGCTTGTTCCGGCCTTCTTTTTTGCCCTTGCCTATTATCCCCAGTGGGATACCTATCTACGCTTCCGATGGGGAGGAGCCTTTGAAGAAATAGATCCCATCTTTCATCTGGATGTGGGGTTCTATCTATTCCGCCTCCCTATGTATGAACTCATTCAGAACGGCCTGGTGGCCTTGACCTTTATCACATTTTTGATCGTTGCCGGCGCATACCTCTATCTGGGAGCGTTCCAGCGGGCACAAAGGTGGTCCCTGAGGGGCAGCTGGCCCTTTGTGGTGCACCTGTCCGTCCTTTTCCTCCTGTTTGTTTCAAGCTGGGGATGGGGCTTTTATCTGGATCGCTATGAATTGCTCTTTTCAGCCCGGGGGGTCGTATACGGGATCGGGTACACGGACGATCATGTAACCAGGCTCGCCCTGTGGATTATGCTTTTTGCATCCCTTGCCCTGGCCGGGTTCGTTTCCGCCGGTCTTGTGATGCGCCGCTTCAGACTCATCCTGGGCGGCGTGGGCGGCTACTTTGTCCTGTATTTTCTGCTTCTCGTTGTTTTACCTCCTGTGGTGCAGAAATACAAGGTAGCGCCCAGTGAACTGGAACTGGAGACGCCTTACCTCGAAAACAACATCCAGTTTACACGAAAAGCCTTCAATCTTGACGTCATCCAGGGAAAGACCTACCCGGCGCTCATGGATCTCAACGCCGAAGACATCCCGAAGAACCAGGAGACCATCGACAATATCCGTCTGTGGGACTGGCGGCCCATTCTGGAAACATATCGTCAGACACAGGAGATACGCCTGTACTACCAGTTCTATGATGTGGATGTGGATCGCTATCACACGGAGGATGGTTACCACCAGGTTATGCTTTCCGCCCGTGAACTGGCGCCGGAGCTTCCGGCAAAGGCCAGGACCTGGGTCAATCAATACCTCCAATTCACCCACGGCTACGGTCTCGTAATGAACTTCGTCTCAAAAAAAGACCCTGAAGGTCTGCCTCAATACGTGATCAAGGATATTCCCCCTGTTTCTCTCTACAACCTCACCGTGAATCAACCGGCCATCTATTATGGAGAGAGGATGCCCGGATATCGAATTGTCGCGACGAGGGTAAAGGAGTTCGACTACCCCAAAGGCGACAAGAATGTCTACACCAGTTACGGCGGGCATGGGGGCATCCCCGTGGACAGTTTCTGGAAAAGGCTTTTGTTCGCCTGGACCCAGGCGGATATCAATATCCTTCTCACCTCCTATCTCGGCCCTGAGAGTCGAATCCAAATCTGGAGAAGGGTACAGGAGAGGGTATCCGAAATCGCCCCCTTCCTGAAACTTGACAGCGACCCATATCTTGTTCTGAGCCGGGGGAAGCTCTACTGGATCCAGGACGCCTACACCACTTCCGACCGTTTCCCCTACTCCGAGCCCTACCACACATCATTTCAGAGCGTGGCCTATATTCGAAACTCGGTCAAAGTTGTGGTGGATGCCTATGAAGGTTCTGTTTCCTTTTATGTGGCGGACCCCCATGATCCAGTGCTCGGGCTTTACAGCCGAGCCTTCCCCGGCCTTTTTAGGGCGCTGAAAGAACTTCCGGAGGATCTTCGAAGACACCTCAGATATCCGGAAGATTTATTCAGCATTCAGGCGGACATGTACCGGACGTACCATATGACCGATCCCCAGGTATTCTATAACCAGGAAGATTTGTGGGCATTTGCGCAGGAAAAGTACGCAGGCGCCACGACGGAAATGATTCCTTACTATATCCTGATGAGGCTTCCTGATACAGGGGAGCTTCAATATCTCCTGATGACGCCTTTCACGCCTCAAAACCGGGACAACATGATTGCCTGGATGGCGGTAAAATGTGATTTTCCTGAGTACGGCAAGGTTTTCGTGTACCAGCTTCCGAAGGAACGATTGACATTCGGCCCCATTCAGGTGGAGGCCATGATCGATCAAAACACGCTCATTTCCGAGCAGCTCTCACTTTGGGACCAACGGGGCTCGAGGGTCATACGGGGCAATCTCGTGGTCATCCCTATCGAGAAATCGTTTCTCTACGTTGAGCCGGTCTACCTGACTGCTGAAGGAGCGAACATTCCGCAGCTCAAAAGGATCATTGTCAATTCCGCGAGGAAGGTGGTCATGGAAACAACCCTGGATGGATCCCTCAAAGCGCTTTTCGGCGCGCAGAAGATTGTGCAAACAGAAGTGCCTGTCCGCCTGCAACCTCAAGCCCTGTCCGAAGCGAAAAAGGACTTCAAGAAGGCCGAAGAAGCGATCAAAGAAGGAAAGTGGGAGGATTTCGGCAAGTCCATGGATGAACTGAAACAGTTGTTAAACCCGAACCCGTAGCACTGCTATTCATAATTGCGGTTGCACACTTTATCTCCGTTAAAGTGAACATCTGACGATGAACAAAATCCTCTCGCCCGCTCACCCACGAAGATATTTTATCCTGTCCCGGGCAAATTAATATGCAGGACGTACGGCCCCCAGCGACCTGAAGAACCCATTTTTCTTTGCAATTTATCAGTAACATGGTAATGAATCCAATCGGCTGATTGTTCCAAGCCATATTTCGTACAGACTCCGGATACTATCGCAATTCTTTTCCATGAACGTCGTGGAAGGCTTCTTCGCGTGCGTCCCAAACCCGTTTGCGGACGGGCACAGACCGAATGCAATATTTCACGGTCGCCCCCTCCCGGAGAGGGAATGTGCTCGCTCATTTCACTATCCATCGACCTGTCTGCTCTCCGGGTGGCAGGCTTTATGATGTGAGCAGTCCGGTTGCCAATTATGCTGCGAGATTTTGGAAGGACTGGAAGGTCGGGCTAAATGACGGACGGAGCGAAGACCAGAGAACAGCTCATGAATGAACTGGGAGAGCTGCGCCATCGGATAGTTGAACTGGAAGCCTTGCAAATGGAGCGCGGGCGGTCAGAAGATGAGACCAGAAAACGGCAGGAATACCTGGAGGCTGTGCTCCGTGAGGCTCCCGATGCCATCGTAACCCTTGATGCTTCCCATCGCATCCTTGAGTGGAACCCGGGTGCCGAGCGGATTTTTGGGTACACCCGCTATGAGGCGGCAGGGAAGAACCTCGATGATCTGGTCACGCAGCCTGACGTGGCGGATGAGGCAAGGGCCGCTACCCGAAAGGTCCTCTCAGGGGAAAACCTGTTCCCCTTTGAAACGATTCGCTACCGGAGAGACGGCACACCCGTAAACGTGATTGCAGCAGGATCTTCTATCGAAATCGAGGGCGAATTGTATGGAGTCGTGGCTGTTTACACCGACATCACGGAACGGAAACGGGTGGAGGAGCAACAAAGGAAGCTGGAGGCCCAACTGCTTCATGCCCAAAGGATGGAGGCAATCGGGACTCTTGCCGGCGGCATTGCTCATAACTTTAACAACCTGCTCATGGGCATCCAGGGGAATGTCTCGTTGATGCTTTCAAATACCGACCCAACTGATCCGAATCACAAGATGCTGGACAACATAGAAAAATCGGTCAGGAGCGGATCTGAACTCGCCAAACAGCTTCTTGGTTATGCCAGGGGAGGAAAATACGAACTCAAATCCACTCATCTCAACCGGTTGGTACAGGAGACCGCTGAGACCTTCAGCACAACGAGGAAAGAGGTTAAGGTTCAACTGAAGCTTGCCGAGGATTTAGTCGAGATAACGGCAGATCAGGGGCAGATTGAGCAGGTTCTGCTGAATCTGTTCATAAATGCCGCGGATGCCATGCCGGAAGGCGGGGTTCTCTTTTTGGAGACAATGAATGTCACCCACGAGGACATAGACTGCAACCACTGCAAGCCGAAGCCCGGCAGCTACGTCTCTCTGACTGTTCGTGATACGGGGCTGGGAATGGAGAAAGAGACCATGGAACATATTTTTGATCCGTTCTTTACAACAAAGGGACTGGGCAAGGGAACAGGACTTGGACTGGCTTCTGTTTATGGTATCCTGAAAGCGCATGATGGATACATTGATGTTTCATCTGAGAAAGGACACGGAACCGCATTCCACGTTTATCTCCCTGCGTCTGGGAGGGTGGGCATAAAGCGAGCGGGGGAGCTGCCCGTTACGATGTTGAAAGGCATGGAAACGGTTCTCCTGGTCGATGACGAGGACATGGTTCTTGAAGTCGGCGAGCAGATGCTGAAAAGACTGGGCTACAACGTCCTACCCGCCGGGAGCGGGAGGGAGGCCATAGAGATATTCAGCGAAGCGCATGGCTCACTTTCGGCGCCCGGCCTGGTCATCCTTGATATGATCATGCCCGGCATGGGAGGGAGCGAGGTTTACGACAGGCTCAAAAAGATCGATCCCGAGATAAAGGTCCTGCTTTCGAGCGGATACAGTATTGCCGGGAAGGCAACCGAGATACTGGAGAAAGGCTGCAACGGTTTTATTCAAAAACCATTTAATATTAAAGAGTTATCGGAAAAAATCCGGACGATTCTGGATAACTGACCCGGATGACCCTCTGGTATTGCCGCGGCATCGCGCTTCCCTCGCCCCATTGCGTCTGTTTCTCGCGCCGGATCTCCTTCGCCGGTCATATCTGCGGCCGCACAGGTCTCCGGTGGAGCTGGGCGGGTAGTTCCCGAAGGTGATCAGGATTCCACCTCAATCCTCGCAAGGTCCTGGAAGGCATGGAAAAGGCGGCCGCAGAAGTCGTCCCACCTCCCGCAGGTCTGAATGCCGTCTTCGTTCATTTCCATGAGGCTGCCATGAGATACCAGGAAGGAAATTTCATCCGAAAATTCCTTTATGGTCCCCGCATCGGCGCCGCTCAGGATGTTGGCGACAAACTCGGACGGCGTGTACCAACTCGCTGCCCGCTGCAGGTCCCGGTGAATCTGCGCAAGCAGGACATTCCGGGGTCCTTCCCACAGTTCGTTGACCGCCGCATCGCGGTAGAGGCGCGGGAGGCTCGAAAAATCTTCCATGACACCGTGCCCGCCGAATATGGACATGGCCCTGCGCAGGACATCCACCGTATCCCACGAGGCCGTTATCTTCTGAAGCATCACCAGTTCACGGACATCAAAGCGTTTCTTTTTCATGGCTTCCGGTTCATCGGTCACCAGGCCGCCCTTGAGCCCTCCTTCCAGCTGGAGAAACGCCCTGTAGAGTCTGAACGCTCCGGCGGTCGTTCTCCGGGCGGAGTGTTCAATGTCCCTGATCTGGGCCTCCACCATGGGAAAGCGGTCGAGGGCCGAGCCGAATGCTTCCCTCAGCTCACTGTATTTCCTGGCTTCACGCGCCGCCCGGGTCATGCTTGCAGCGCCCGAAAGGCCGACTGTAAGCCGGGAGCAGGTCAACACAATTCCAACCACGTTGGCCAGTCCTCTTTCGAGGGGACCCACCGGGTAGGCAACAGCCCCGTCGAAGGTCAATTCGGCCGTGGTCAGTTCGCTGGTCCCCATTTTCCACTTGATACGGTCTATGATGAACCCGTTGCGGATCTCTTTTGCCTTGTTCCCGGGCAGCCAGGAAGGGACCACGAACAGCGCCACCTTTTCCGAACCGGCCGGTTTCGCCGTAACCACTGCATAATCGGCATGGGTTGCGGAGCAGAAGAATTTCGTGCCGTAGAGACGCCAGGTATCGCCCTCCCTTGCAGCCTCCAGGACATTCGCCGGAACATCCGATCCTCCCTGGATCTCGGAGAGGTACTGGGCACCGATGGCAAACTCACCCCCGATCCCCTCTTTGCAGTGCAGCAATATCTCCTCGAGTTCGGGGGTGTCGGCGAATTTTTCCAGAACCGCCACAAGGCCTTCCGTACAGGTGACGGGGCAGGCGATGCAGGCCTCACCGTTCTGGTAGATGAGGAACATCTTCAAGAGCTTCTCCCACGCGGAGGTCCTGCTGGAAAAAAGCCCTTCGGAAAATACCTCCTTTTCCATAATCCGGGTTTCCAGGGGCCTTTCAATCCGGTCGATGCGGTGGTTGTGCCCGTCGAAATGGGTTACATACGGTCTCTTCTCGGGCCGAGATACGGCATCTGCCATGTCCCTCCATCTGAATGAGATCTTGGGGGAAATTTCCCTTGCCGCCTCATCGAGTCTTCGCCATTCCTCTCCTGTGTAGGTTTTGACGACCGCCTGGATAAAGGGGTCATCGGCGTAATAGTCCACCTGGTTTCGCCATTCCAGAAATGCATCAAAACTGTATGGGTTGTTTCTTTCCGGGTATGACATGCCAGCCTCCTGGTTGTTCAAGGTTCTGCCCCCTCCAAGGCATCATAAGATGTGCGCTAGCCGGGTGAAAAGCCCAGTTTCCGGCCGATAATCAACTTCATGATTTCGCTCGTGCCGGCGAAGATGGATAAGGCGCGGACATCTCTATAGAGCCTGCAGATGCGGTATTCTTCCATATAGCCGTATCCCCCGTGAATCTGGACCGCCTGGTAGGCAATCCTGTTCACCATCTCCCCAAGCCAGTATTTGGCCATGGACGCTTTCAGATCGATTCTTTTCCCGGAGATGTGGTCTGAAATGAGGCAGTCGAGAAAGGTGCGGCCCAGTTGGACCTCTGTAGCCATGTCGGCCAGCCTGAACGCGTTATACTGGTGGTCGCCGATGCGCTTGCCGAAGGCCTCGCGCGCTTTGGCATATTTCAAGGCCTCGCCCAGACATTCTTCAGCCATCACCTGGCACTTTATTGAAACTTCAAGGCGTTCCTGCTGCAGCTTCTCCATCATATATTTGAAGCCGGCGCCTTCCTCCCCAAGCAGATGGCGGGCCGGAACACGCACATCTTCAAAAAAAAGCTCAGCAGTGTCCTGCATGTGATACCCCATCTTTTCTAGCTTGCGCCCTCTGGAAAAGCCGGGAGTGTCCTTTTCTACCACGATGAGACTCACGCCCTTGTAGCCCGCCCCGGGGTCGGTCTTGACGGCTACGATGACGAGATCGGCGAAATATCCGTTCGTGATGAACGTCTTCTGGCCGTTGATCACATAGGTATCCTTTTCCCTGCGCGCCTTTGTTTTGATCGCAGCAAGATCGGAGCCCGCATTCGGCTCGGTGAAACCGATAGCAGCGATGATCTCACCGGAAGTGCAGCCTCTGAGCCAGCGCTCTTTGGCTTCAGACACGCCATAGGAGTAAATGTAAGGGGTCGCGACATCGCTGTGCAGGGGAACCCCTACACCGAATCCGTCTCCGCGAACGAGTTCCTCGTTGATGATAACGGAATACTCAAATCCAAGACCCAGCCCGCCGTATTCTTCGGGCAGCCAGGGACACAGAAAACCCTCGTTTCCCATCTTGACCCACAATTCTCTCGGGACCGCCCGATCCTGTTCCCACTGCTCAACATTGGGAGTGATCTCTTTTGCCACAAATCTTCTGAATGACTCCCGGAAGATATCGTGTTCTTCCCTATAGTAGTCTTCAAGCATTTTTTGTTCCCTCATCGCTCATCTGCAGGAACGCACATTTCCGGGCCTTCCGCCGGAAAGGGACAAGGGTCGCACCCTGCATCATCTTTGACATTTGTTTCCTCATCTTCGATTCAATCGCATTCCCGGATACTGGTTTGACATTATCTGGAGCCCCGTATGCTGTCAACTTAAATTGCCCTCGTGAAATAGGGGTGGACTGAGATAACCAAATAAATTGACAAGATATGGGTAAATCCTGTAAGGGCAGGAAGAAGCAGCAAAGTATGGACCTCGCCAAAATACACGGCAGGCACGAACGGGAGATAGGGCCCGAAACATATGAAAGCGTCATTGGAAATCCATATAAAAAGGGAGTTCGCTCCGGCGTTTTGTCTTTTCACCTTGATGCTGTGTTGGACCTTTTCAACCGGTCCTGCAAGCTGCAGCGAAAGGAGAGAAACCATGAGTGTCGATCAGAGGGTCAGCGCCTTCCTTCAAAGTCAGAGGGAAAAGTGGCGCGATTGGAATGTCCCTTACGTGGACGGCCACGCCCTGTACAATCTCATCGTCAAGAACAAGTACAAGAGGGCACTGGAGATTGGAACTTCCACCGGGCATTCCGCCGTTTGGATCGCGTGGGCTCTCAGCAGGACGGGCGGCAAACTCGTCACCATTGAAATCAACGAAGCGCGGCACAAGGAGGCCGTCTCGAATTTCGAGAAGGTCGGGCTCTCTGATTACATTGATGCACGGCTCGGGGATGCCCATGAACTTGTCAAGGAATTGAAGGGGCCGTTTGATTTTGTTTTTTCCGATGCGGATAAGGACTGGTACAAAAACTACTTCATCGCATTAGCCCCCAAACTCGAGGTGGGCGGCTGTTTCACAGCGCACAATGTATCATGGACCCATGACCGGGGGATCAAGGAGTTTCTCGATTATGTCAAGAGCTTATCCAATTTCGAAACCGAGATAATCAGGACCAGCAGCGAGGGTATTTCCGCGAGCTATAAGCGCGCCGCGGATTAAGACAGGAGGTGATCTACTACCAATTCGGCGATGTCCCTGACCTTAAATTTTTCCACAACGTCATGAAAAACCAGCCCGTCTTCAAAATGGGTCATGCAAAAAGGACAGGCGGTTGCAATCAAGTCCGGATTCTTGGCAAGGGCCTGTTCGGTGCGAAGGGCATAGACTCTTTGCCCCCTGACCCGTTCCATCCACATTCTTCCTCCCCCCGCTCCGCAGCAAAATGCAAGCCTCCGGTTCCTGTCCATTTCCACCAGGTTGGTATTGGGGATCGATTGAAGTACTTGTCGAGGGGCATCGTAGATGGAATTGTATCGCCCGAGGAAGCAGGAGTCGTGATAGGTAATGGTCCTGCCGATATCTCCATTGAGCCGTATCTTTTCATTCCTGATGAGGTCCAGAATGAATTCAGTGTGGTGAATCACGTCGAACTCTCCCCCGAACTGAGGATACTCCTTCTTCATGGTATTATAACCATGGGGACAGGTAACCAGGATTCTATTGAATCTGTACTGCTTGAAGGCCTCGATGTTGGCCTTGGCCATCATCTGGTAGAGGTATTCGTTGCCGATTCGACGGGCCGAGTCTCCGCAGCATCCTTCCTCCGTTCCCAGAATGCCGAAATGAATGCCTGCCGCCCGAAGTATTTTGACCATGGCCGCAAAGACCTTCTGAGCACGGCCGTCGAAAGACGCGGCACATCCCAGATAATAGAGGATATCGACATCGCCGTTTCCCTCGGAGAGTATTTCCACACCCAGTTTCTTTGCATAGTCCGCCCTTGTGGCACTCCCCATGTTCCATGGATTGCTGTTCCTCTCCATCCCACGGAATGCGGGGACCACTTCGGAAGGGAATTTACTCTCCATCAGCACCAGATGACGGCGCATGTCCACGATCTTGTCAATGTGTTCGATACCCACCGGACAGACTTCCATGCAGGCCATGCAATTGGTACAGTCCCAGAGGGCTTCCTCCGTGACCGCTTCCTGAATTGTCGGCTGTTGTCCCGGGTTTTCGGCCCCTTCCGTTCTCTCGAACCGGTCCTTTGCCGTGGCAAGGAGGTTTTGCTTCAGGGCCGCAATCATATTCTTGGGACTGAGAGGTTTCTCGCTGATGGCAGCAGGGCAGTTTGCGTTGCAATGTCCGCATTCAGTGCATGCGTACAGATCCAGAAGGTGTTTCCAGGAAAAATCGGTTATTTTGGAGGCGCCGAAGGTCTCTGCTTCTTCCATGTTCGTGATGGGCTGCAAAACACCTTTCGGAAATGTTGAACGGAAATAGAGATTGGGATGAGCGGCCAGGATGTGAAGATGTTTCGAGTAGAGGATGTAAACTCCGAACCCGAGGATAACGATAATGTGCGAGAACCAAAGAACCGGAAAGAGGGTATGGGCACTTCCCTCCAGTCCCATATTCATGAAGAGCTTAGAAAAAGCCCTTCCAAAAAATGCCCATTGGGCCAGAGGCTTACCCGCAGCAAGTACCCTGAATCCTTCCAGGGAGAAGTGGAGAATCATCAACAGAAAGATGGCCAGTAAAATGATCAGTGCGTCTCTGGACTTAGTGGACTCCAGCCTTGAGGGTTTCGCGATATATCGTCTGAGTCCCGCCCAAACCAATGCGCAGATCACCATGAGCCCGGCAATGTCGACCAAGAAAGAGAAAATGTTGTTGAAGGCTGGACCGAAGAGAGCCGGCGACAGCGAAGGATGGAATCCCTCTGCGATGTGAAAAACATAACTGATGACAAAAAGACAGAAACCATAAAAGATGAGCGAGTGTCCCAATCCGGAGCGGTCTGTTTTGGTGACGTTCTTCAGGACGCAGCGCTGAAGCAGCACACGTCCCAGCGCATATCTAAATCGCGCCCAGGGGCGGTCGAACCGGTTTTCATCCTTCCCCAATTTGAGGACTCTTACCAGGTATCCGGCCCTGCGGATAAAGGCATAGAAGGTGCCGGCCAACAGAAGCAAAAGAAGAAACTTTCCGTAAATCGGCAACATCGAATCACCCCCTGTCGAACTTCAGAAGCGCTTTACTGCCGGTTACACCAGTTCACCTTTCGCCGCTGCCGGTTCGATGTGACCTCTTGAAGAATGGGTCCTTTCCCTCACTTCAAAAGGTGCATTGCTCGATCCTTATGCCGGCCCCTCTCAACCGCCCACAATCTCTCTCCATCCGTCTGTTCGCCACCGCTTTGATTTCTTCCTCGGTCTTCTTCGTATCGTCGTCAGAGGCGATTCCGTAGATTTTCTCAATGGTTGTCTTTTCCTTTCCGGTATGAAACTCGAACGCGCCCACAAAGCCGAATGCCTTCCTCTCCACGCCTTCCTGCTTCAGAATCATTGACTGCCGTTTGGGTTTCAGATCAACGGAAACCGGTATGCCAGTTCGGGCAAGGTGGATGAAGTTCTGCAGCCGCAGAGCCGGGGTTCTCACTGAGGCATTGCCGGACAGACCGAAAAAGGCATTTTCAAAGGTAAAGAACTCTTCCTTTATAGGGATGCCTGCGGCTTTCAATCTGTCGTAGTCCATCTGTAACCTGTTATTGGCAATGAGGAGACAGTCGAGGGCGTACCGCGCGCCGTCGTCGGCAAAGGAATAATTTTTTTCCATGGCAAAAGGTTCTCCATCCACTCTGCCGCTGTATTTCATGGAGAGAATAACGGTATCCACCGCTCGCCCTTCCCGCTCCAGGCTCACAATCTTTCGGGCCGGTTTTGCCTCCACATCAACCTTTTTCCCGGAAGCAGCGTTTTCTATGAGTGCTTCCAGCATCTTCATCTTCTCGGATTTTGTGCTTGCCATCATCGTTTCTCCTTTCGTGGGTTACCCATGAGCGCGTCTGACCAGACAGGGCATTCTGAATGCTGTGCCCGGGCCTTCTTAACCCATGGTCTGTCCTAGAAAAGTGCAACTGATGTGCCAACCCCGGAAATGCTATGTATTTCCTTAATACACCGTAAACACGGGTAAAATAGACTATGGAGAACTAGTGGGTTCGGGAGTGGAAAAGGCCGTGTGTCGGGTATTTTTACAAATTGTAAAAGGGATCGTGATGGTTCATGTCTCATCGTTCATTGAGAAACCCGGCCGTCAGGGACCACCGGAAACCGGGGTGATGGAGTGATCCGGTTTTATGTGCGCGGATATGACATAATCCTCAAGTAATCAAATAGGTTGACAAGACATCAGTTTACCGATACCATATGCTGTACTTAAGACAGGCCAAGAGGATGTCCCGGGCCTCCCGAATCATGTCATAATCAGAAGAATAGAGCGTCGCAGGAAAATCAATCATGATAAACACCGCGAAGACTCTATCGTACGACTGTCCATTCTCCTCCCTGAAACCAAGACCCAGTGCTGTTGCATGGGTATTCATGCCGAATTGCGCGTATTTCCTTTTCAGAAGCGATCCTCCGAGGCATTTTCGCCTTGATGAGAACACTTTCGGTA
Source organism: uncultured Desulfobacteraceae bacterium (assembly GCA_964581175.1). Classification (GTDB taxonomy): domain Bacteria; phylum Desulfobacterota; class DSM-4660; order Desulfatiglandales; family Desulfatiglandaceae; genus B46-G9. The sequence goes on along the minus strand of CAZONI010000076.1, from coordinate 4,392 downwards.
ATGATCCTTGTCCGGGAGAAGCGACCCGATGATTGGCCAAGTTGACGGTTTCAAGAGTTGCACACCAAAAGGAGGGTAAGATTATGGTAAAACGTATCTGTGCACTTTCGGTTCTGTGTATGTTGATGGCCGCCCTGCCTGCCTGGGGATTGGATCTGAATCCAGGCAAGTACGAAATCACCGTCAAAGTGGAGATGCCGGGGGCGCCCGGGATGCCCCCGCAAACGATGACCCAATGCCTCGATCAGCAGAATCCGGTGCCCAATTCCTCGGCCGGTGCTCAGGGATGCAAGATTACAGATATGAAAACCGAAGGCAACACGGTCACCTACACGATGGAGTGCAACCAGCAAGGCATGAAAATCAAAACCATCGGAAAGATGACCTACAGAGGGGACTCTTTCGAAGGCACCAGTCAAACGAGCATGGGGCAGGCAGCCGGCGGCATGACCGTCAAAACCGTCATTAAAGGCAAACGCATCGGCAAGTGCGACTAGCAGTCCGAAACAGAAGAGCAGGGTGCGGAAAGCACTATGAACTCATCAGGAATTGCATAAAACCGCCTTCATCTTTTAACCCCCGGGTACAAGACGCGATCCTGTACCCGGAATGGAAAGGCTGTTACGTCAAGAACAGAGACAAACCCAAAGTGACGGGCATTAAAACCCAAGATCCCAAAGCCTGGCCCCCTGTCCAGGCCGGGGCCGGGTGGCCATGTCCGTAAGAACCCCCGGCCCTGGTTTTCACGTTCATCTCTGACGAAATCCGAAAAGACGGTTTCGCTGATGCTGAGTTTTCAGCTCATCGGCGCCACCACTGCCACCATGAACGCCGGGCGGTGCTGGTCACGGTGATCACGGCCTCGCTCTGGTTCCCTGCGGCGTCCTTGGCCGTCACGGTGATTGTGTTGTCGCCCGAAGCGAGCCTGATTCCCGTTATGGACCAGGTCGTGGTTCCGGCCGCCGTGCCGCTCCCACCGCCAGTGCTTGACCAGTTCACCTGAGTCACCCCGACGTTATCTGAGGCCGTCCCTCCGAGATCCACGCTCGATGTGGAAGTCGTATAATTTCCGCCCGCAGACGGCGAGGTAATCGCTACCTGCGGCGATTGGGTGTCTCCGGTGGATGACTGCCCGTAGATCACGGTGATGACTGCCGTACTCTGATTCCCCGCGGCATCTTTCGCGGTCACGGTGATTGTGTTTTCGCCTGAAGAGAGCGCGATCCGTCTGACAGACCAGTTGGTGGATCCATATGCCGTTCCGCTTCTTCCGTTTGAGCTTGACCAGGTCACTTGAGTCACGCCTACGTTATCCGACGCAGTGCCTTTAATGTGTATACTCGACCGTGAGCTCGTGTAACTTCCAGCCGTCGTTGGAGATATTATTCTCACCTGGGGCGGTTGCGTATCGGTTGAAGACGAACTCGTTGAAGAAGGAGGCGTATAGGTCACGGTTATAATCGCTGTACCCTGGTTCCCTGCGGCATCCTTCGCGGTCACGGTGATCGTGTTCTGACCGGCGGAAAGGCCAATCCCCGCTATGGACCAGCTGGCGGTCCCGGTCGCTGTGCCGCTTCCGCCGCCGCTCCTGGACCAGGCGACCTGCGTCACTCCGACGTTGTCAGATGCGGTCCCTCCGAGATTGATGGTCGATGTGGAGGCCGCATAATTTCCGCCCGATGTCGGCGAGGTTATTGCCACCTTCGGGGCCTGGGTATCCCCGGCGGATGGCAGGCTGTAGGTTACGGTAATGACTGCTGTGCCCTGGTTCCCTGCGGCGTCCTTCGCAGTCACGGTGATCGTGTTCTGACCGGCGGAAAGGCCAATCCCCGCTATGGACCAGCTGGCGGTCCCGGTCGCTGTGCCGCTCCCGCCGCCGCTCCTGGACCAAGCGACCTGGGTGACTCCAACGTTGTCCGTCGCGGTCCCTCTAAGATCGACGCTCGATGTCGAGGTCGTATAATTCCCGCCCGTGGCCGGCGAGGTGATCGCCACCTGCGGCTTCTGGGCGTCAGAGGAAGCGATAAATTCGCTCACTTCGGTCGAGAACCCGCTCTCGTTATCGGATGTATCAACGGCCGTCACCGCGAAGTAATGGGTGAGTCCCTCCGAGAGGTTAGTGAAGGTGTAACTGGTAGCCTTGCCTACGGGCACGGGGGTGCCGTAGCTCCGGCTTGCTGTGCCCTCATAGACTCTGTATTCCTTCAAATCCGTCTCACTGTTTGCCCGCCAATGGACAGTAGCGGTTCCGGCCCAGAGAAATGACGGAAACAAAAATAAAATGGCTGAAACAACACACAAGAACACTTCTTTTCTCATAATCTCAATCCTCCCTGTGACCTCGGTTCTGCACATCGCACGTGCGAGACCTCGAAAAATCTTGGTCGCCTGGGATCTGGACACTTCTCGCAATAGAAGACGAATAATCCGAATAACACACTGAAGCAGCATGGACCTTGAACCATAGGCCCCATGAAAAGCAGTCCTGACTCCATGAGCGCACTGTTAGGTAAAGCAAGATGTGTGCCTGTTCAGAGCGCCAATCTGATCGGGAGAGATGGGAAAAAAGGGAAACAGTCTGAATTGCGCGTCGAATCAGATTCTTGCACAAAACGAGGTCACGGGAAAATCGGGCATTCTTCACCTTCTTTTCATTGAAACCGTATACGAATAGTTACACTTTCGTTTCAAATCCCCCACACATGAGAGGCAATTGTTCAATGGTCCCTCAAATCAGCCTGTATGGTAATCATTTTTCATACTCTGGTGTTCTTGGAATTCCATCCCGGAAAGACCCTCCTTAACGGGTATTACAGGGTTCAGGCGCCAAAAATACACGAATCACCGTATTGATCTGAACTGGTTTATGGGTAGAATAAATAAGGATATGATATCCGATAACCCTTGGTGCAAGGCTTGCCGGTA
>CAZONI010000076.1:0-1367 GCA_964581175.1 uncultured Desulfobacteraceae bacterium | reverse complement strand
GTAGAATAAATAAGGATATGATATCCGATAACCCTTGGTGCAAGGCTTGCCGGTATTGCGGTGGCCCGAGGGGAGGGAGTTGGAGGGGTATCGGAAACGTCAACTTTTTTAAAGAGGAGGATGCGATGGCTGTTTCGGGCAAATACGGAAAGATAGATATTCCGAAAATTGGTGAAAATGAACCCGTTTTTATCTTGAGGGCCCAGGATAGGCTCGCACAGGGAATCGTAGAAATATACAAGGTGCTGGCGGCCTCCCACGAATCGCCTCTCGCAAGGGAGATCGATCAGGAGATCGAGCGCTTCAGACAGTGGAGCGGTCCGAAAAAGATGCCGGATTGATCCCTGCCGGGCAATGCAGGCGTGTTTTTTCACCGCATCGAAATCAGAGGATCTCAACCGGCTTGCGAACCCGGATCCCGATGAAATTTAATAATGGGGAGCCGATAATTGGGCCGGGAAACAGGGAAGGAGCAGGATAGCCCCCACAATTCGAAGCCCCGAGTTCGGAAACGGAACACCGGCGAGGAAGGAGATATCGAGACCACGATGGACACAGGTCAGCTTTATGAGATGTTAAGAAAGACGCAGGAATCCAAAGGATACTATTTCAATAAGGACCGGGAAACGACTTTTGGGCTCTTAGAAGGGCTCCTGACCAACAAGGAACGCTACGGGTATATGTGCTGCCCCTGCAGGCTGGCATCCGGGGACCGGGAGAAGGACCAGGATATTACCTGCCCTTGTGTCTATCGGATTCCGGACGTGAAGGAGTATGGAAGCTGCTATTGCAATCTCTACGTTTCAGAGGACTGGAACCAGGAAAAGATTCCCCATGTGTATGTTCCGGAAAGGAGACCCGCAGAAAAGGTCAAATAGCTCTCTTTCGCGAGACCCCTGCCGCTCACTTGCGAACGAGCCTCTTTTCAATGGCATAGGCGGTGAGGGCAGATGCTGTGTGGAGGTCCAGTTTGCCCATTATGTTGGCGCGGTGTTTCTCTACCGTCTTCACACTGATGCACAAGTAATCGGCGATCTCCTTATTCTGATAGCCTTCTGCGACCAGTTTGAGCACTTCTTTTTCCCGGTGGGTGAGGGAGCCCCATGAAGAGGTTTCCTTGATTGTCCGGTTGGACTCCAGGTATCCTTCGAGCACTCTTTCTGAAATTTCCGGGCTGATATACCGCTTGCCGCTGAGGACAACCTTCAAGGCCAGCATCAGTTCCTCGTGGGAGGAAGATTTGTGACAGTAGCCGTCTGCGCCGGCTTTGAACGCATTAAGGACATATTCTTCGTCATCAAACATGGTGAGTGCGACCATTTTCGTTTTGGGGTAACGTTTCTTTATCTCCAGGATGACGGAGATTC
>CAZONI010000075.1:0-17351 GCA_964581175.1 uncultured Desulfobacteraceae bacterium | reverse complement strand
GCGACCATTTTCGTTTTGGGGTAACGTTTCTTTATCTCCAGGATGACGGAGATTCCATCCATCTTCGGCATATTCAGATCGAGCAGGACGAGCTCGGGTTGAGTATCGGCGACGCAGCGAATGGCATTCACCCCATCACCCGCTTCACCCACCACCTCCATGGTTCCGCTTGCGGTAAGTAACGACCGTAAACCGTGTCTCAAAATGGTGTGATCCTCTACGAGAACGATCCTTGTCTTTTTTTGCATCGTGAAATCCCGATCCGAACCGATCGTTTCTGAATGGGGCCATCCCCTGTGCTTGCCGTTGGATTTTTTTTTAACACGTTGCCGCCGGAAAGTAAAGGAAAAGAAGACCGTTCCGAATCCTTGAGTTTCGGGATAACGTACCGGCGGCGGACGAGCAGGTCTTTCGGTTGACGCATGAAAAAGAAAGGTATACTGGAGATTTGAGAGGGATTGGGGCCCGTGCCGGTTCTATGGGGACCCGCTGAAGCGAACCATCGGCTCAGCACATAGGGGATGTGAGGATAGGGTGTGCAGCTGAACAGGGGAGATTAGCAGGGTCATGGATGACGCATCTGAAACCAGGGGTGCCTGCCGTCAAAAATCGTCCGGAGACATGGCCGCTGTTTCACCCCACTTCTCTTTCAGATCAGCAACCATTTCTCCCAATTCGACCCTTTCAGAATCCCAATCCGCGGGGCATTGATCTTCGAGCCGGTCGATTCTTTTCTCTATCTCATCAATCATGCGGCCAAGATCATCGATCGAACCGGATGCGCTGGCCTTGTCACTCGGAGACCGCCTATCCAGTTCCCTGATGAGATCATTGGTTTTCGCCTTCCATTCCGTCATCTCGCCTCTTAAATCCACGCAAAAAGTCTTAACGTCCATCGAGTCCTCCTCCATGATTGGTCATTTCTGGTTTGTTTTCAGCTGCTCTTCAGCGGTCTCTTTTCTCCAGTACGGATTGACGAGATCTTCAAAGATGGAAAGGGCCGCCTCGGCGCCCTGGCCCGCCGCCGTTACGATCTGCTTGTATCCGCCCTCTATGTCCCCGGCAGAGTAAACGCCGGGAATATTGGTCCGGTGGCGGGAGTCATGTCGAATGTAGCCTTCCGGGGTGAGTTCGACGCCGATTTTCTGTGCCAACGCGACGGCAGGTTCGTAACCCACGGCAATAAAAACGCCGTTCACTTCCATTTTCTTGTCCTTCCTGGCTTTGTTGTCATGGAGTACGACCTCGGTCACCCGGTCTTTCCCCCTGATTTCCTGTACTTCCGTATTGAACAACACGGGGATTTGGTTGGACCTGAGATTGCTGACGAGCTGTTCCTGTGCCCTGAGAGTATCCCTGCGGTGGACGAGGGTAACGTCAACGCCGATATTCTTGAGGTGAAGGGCTTCGGTAACCGCACTGTTTCCACCGCCCACCATAATCACCTTTCGCCCCCGAAAAAGAGGGCCGTCACAGGCACTGCAGTAGCTGACCCCATGACCGGAAAGGCGGGATTCTCCGGATACATCGAGATGGCGGTGTTTTGCTCCCGTTGCCAGGAGAACTGTCCTGACGATGAAGCGTCTCTTGTTGGTTATCACCACGAGAGGCTTTCCGGTCTTTATGTCCATTACCTCTTCGCCCTGAAAAATCCTGCAGTATTCCAGGGCATGGCTCACCATCAGGTCCACCAGGGTTTTCCCCCCTGCCTGGCTCACACCGGGATAATTTTCAACGAAGGGGGTGATGGCGATCTGCCCTCCAAGCGTGTCCTTCTCGACGATTGCCGAATTCAGCCCGCTTCGGGCTCCGTATATCCCGGCGGTAAGTCCGGCCGGGCCTCCTCCCACAATCACGAGGTCCGCCTCAATTTCCTCTGCATCGTCGTCGGGGATGAAGAAGCTCTGTTCCTCCAGCCTGTCGAGTGACAGCATGAAAAGTTCTACCGGCTGGGCGCCTTGGGCAATGAGGATGTCGTCGGAGAAGGTCTGCGGCACACTCTGTGCCGAATATTCGTCGGCCAGGTCCGGATTCGCGAGTATGTCGATGATTTCAAGCGAAACCGTTTCGGGTTTCTCAATAGCTGCCATCAGTGCGTTAACAGCCTGTTGCGGGCAGTAGGGACACGTCGGGCTGACAAAAAGCTTAATATGACGCGGTTCTTCTATTCTCTCCAGGATCTTCCTGGCCTGCTCCTCGAGACTCGTTGTTCCCTGCCCCATCATGATCAGTGCCTGTACAAAGGTACGCACTTCCTCCCCTGCAGGGGCACCCAGCCACCGGATATGATATCTCTCCGGACCGAAAAGGAGGGTAGGCGACCGCTCTGCGTTCCATTTCTGTGCCATCTTATGATTAAGGTCGAACTCCAGCAGATCGACCTTGTCGGTCAATTGTCGTATGCCGCGGATGATTTGCCGTGTTGCTTCGTTGAAGGGTTCATTCTTAGTGGGGCTTGTAAAAAGAAGGAGGGAGACCTTGTTTGTCATCCGATCGAAGGTTTTTCTTAATTCCCGCTCGACTTCCCATGCCTCGCTTTTCTTGCCTTCATCCCATCCGTAGTCATCACCTTTCATGGTTATCTCCGTCCGGAAGATTCACCTCCCTCATGCGCGCACTTGGTTCCCCGGACTTCCATCGAGCGCTTAGCCTGATTTTTCACGGATGAATCCTCTCCTCAACAAGAGACACTCCTCCACCCGCCGCCGCCGCATTGTCGGTGGAACCGGAGACTTTCAAAATGTCGTCGGCTACTTCTTGACCATATCCTTGCCGCAGCATTGGAGGGGTACAGTGCATGCCTCTTTACCCCCTGAGCCACAGGAACAGGCCTTGGAGACGGTCAATTCAAGACCGCAGGTCTTACACACGAAAAGATCCCCCTTCTTCATGTCTCCACAATTTGCCATGACATTTCCTCCTTTGTGTCCTGATCGTTACGCCCATCCGGGGCGTATTGAGAACCAAATCCTCGGTTCCTTGCGACTTTCTTTTCAGCCACTAGATTAATAGGAATGAAATAGACTCATCAATGGGGGAAACCATGTATTTTGTCATGACTGAAACCGTATGCATGACCCCGCAAGCGCCGACATCCTGGTTTCAGTGTCGATCAGGGGAACTGGAAACGTGAACTATCATTCCCCCCTCTGTTTCCGGCGCTTTCAGGACGATCAAATCATCTCTCGCATGCAATGGTATTCTCTCCCGATGATGAAAGTCCTGCCGGTTTGAAACCCGTATGCGCCACAGCAATGCCGTTAGTCAGGAGCCGGTACCGGACCCGCGACAGTCCCGCTTCCTCGAAGATTTTTGAAAGTTCATGGGGCAAAAGGAACTGCCTGATGGTTTCCGGCAGGCAGGTGTAGGCCTTCTTGTCTCCCGCTATCGCTTTTCCCAGGGCCGGCATGACATTAAAAGAATAGAAGTCATACAACCACCTGAACCAGCCCCAAACAGGTCTGGAGAAATCGAGGCAGAGAAATTTGCCGGCCGGTCTGAGGACGCGGACCATCTCTTTGAACGCCTGTTTCATATGAGTGATATTGCGCGCGGCAAACCCCATCATCACGGCATCAAAAGTATCATCAGGGAACGGGATCTGCTCGGCGTCTCCCAGTACATACCTGATCCGCCGGCGAGCTGCCGCGTTCGTCCGCTTTGACCTGCCGGCTGCCATCATGTCCCAGTTGATGTCGCAGAGGAACACCTGCCCTGCGTGCCCGACGGTCCGGTCGGCCAAAATGGACAGGTCTCCGGTGCCGCCGCACACATCCAGGACCCGATTCCCTGCCTCCAGATCCAGCAAGCGGACGGCCTTCCGTTTCCATAGATAATGGACGCCCAGGCTGAGCAGGGTGTTCATGACGTCATATCTGTAGGCCACCGAATCAAAATGACGGCGTACACGCTCCGCCTTTTCCGCTTCGCTGAGGTTTTCAAAGCCGAATCGGGTCCGATGTTCCTTATTCACATACTCATCCAGTTGTTCCAAACGTCGATCCCTATCGGACCATATCTGTTTCAATGGCATGTGCGGCATATCTCTTTCCTGCATTTCCCAGGGGCGATCCTGGATCATTCTCCCAAATCTGCCGTCGAATTCAATCAACTATACCCCTTTCCTCAGATTTCGGCAAGCCCGCCCAATTGGGGTGGGCCCGCGATCAGAATACACAATTCACCCCATGTTCACCCGTCCCATGGTCGATCAAGAATAAGGCGGAGACGACTGGAAGGGGCGGGCGGCTGTGTTTTTCAGGTCCGAATGAAGGGGGGGCATCGTGGATTCCGTCATAGAAACAGCTGGATTGTTTAAACAGTACGGAGACGTGGTCGCGGTGGACAAGATCAACCTCCGGGTGAGGAGGGGAGAATGCCACGGCCTCCTTGGCCCCAATGGAGCAGGCAAGACATCCGTCATCCGGATGGCGTATGGCTTCTCTCCCATCTCGGCAGGGACCATGAGAGTCTTCGGCCTTGACATTCAAACTCACTGGAAGGAGATCCGTTCCCGTATCGGCGTTTGCCAGCAGGAAAACACTCTGGATCCTGATTTGAGCGTGGAAGAGAATCTGAAGGTATTTGCAGGATATTTTCTCATTCCCAAGGCGACTGCAAAGGATCGGGCTGATGATCTCCTCAGGTTCTTCGCCCTCGAGAAGAAAAGAACCGCCAAAGTAATCGAACTCTCCGGCGGGATGGCCAGGCGCCTCACCATAGCTCGGGCACTCATCAACCAGCCTGAATTGGTCATTCTGGACGAACCGACCACGGGTCTCGACCCCCAGTCCCGCCACCAACTGTGGGACAAAATTCTAGAACTCCGCCGGAAAGGTACCACCCTGCTCCTGACGACTCACTACATGGAAGAAGCGGCTCATTTGTGCGACCGGGTGACAATCATGGATAGGGGCAGGATCCTTGAGGAAGGGACCCCGAAGGATCTCATTCGCCTGCATGCAGGTGAATCCATTATCGAAATCGACGGCGCCGGCACCGGCCTGGTGCAGTTCTTGTCGCAGGAGCAAGTGGACTACGACGTCCTCGGCCAAAAACTCATCATCTACGCAGAAAGTTCGGTAGGAGAGCGCATCCTGGCCGACTACTGCCCCCGGAGTTGCACTTTCCGGGCAGCTACCCTGGAGGACGTATTTCTGCGGTTGACGGGAAGGGAACTGAGAGAATGATCGAGTTATCCCATTTCTCATGGCGTTTTTTCCAGGTATGGCAGCGAAATCTCATCGTATATCGCCGCATCTGGAAAGTGAATTTCCTCGTCCCGCTTCTCGAACCGCTGTTTTATATCGCGGCCTTCGGTATCGGTTTTCGTTATCTGGTGAGCCCCATAACCTACGGCGGAGCCACCCTGTCCTATACTCAGTTCATCGCCCCGGCACTCATCGCAACAGCGGTGATGTCGACCGCGTTTTTCGAGACGAGTTATGCCTCTTTCGTGCGCATGTACTACCAGAAGACCTTTGACGGCATGTTGGCGACTCCCCTTTCCCTGGAGGAGATCATCCTGGCCGAGATCGTTTGGAGCGCCAGCAAGGCGGTCGGGGCCGCCGTTATCATGGTGGCGGTACTTGGGATCCTGGGTTTCATCACGTTTCCGCTGGGGTTTCTCATCGTGGTTCTGGCCTTGCTGGGAGGACTTGCCTTCGGCGCTATCGGGATGTTTTTCACAGGCATCGTGGCCAGCATCGACATGTTCAACCTCCCCGTCTTCCTTTTCATCACCCCCATGTTCCTGTTCAGCGGCACATTCTTCCCTGTCTCCGCACTTCCCCACTGGGCTCAAACCGTTTCCCTGATTTTTCCCCTGTACCATCTTGTGACACTTACGCGGGACTGCGCCATGGGGGTGACGGAAGGCTCTCCGGCCTTGAACATTGCCTATCTCGTGGTTTTCTTCGTCTTCTTTACAGGATTATCCTTGTCTTTCATGCGCAGGAGGCTCATTCGGTAGGTGTAACCAATGATTATTCATGGAGATTCGTGTCGCCGTTCGTCGTTCGAAAGATGAATATGCATGAGCTTTTGCCCCAGAATACAGGATTTGCCCCATTCCACTTTTCTCTCATTTCCTGTCTCCTGAAGACAAACGGGCGGTCTTGGCGACTCGATTCTTCAGCCAATGAACGAGATCTTCCCGTTCGAGATCTATTAGGACAATCCCAAATCCGGCTATAGGAGATATTGTTATGAAAAAAGCTGTCGTTCTGAATCTGGTGGAGGGACCTGTTAGGTTCACGCACGACGGGCGGGTTTCGGTCCTCGATGCCATCCGTGCCGTGGGCCTGGCGGACGATTCCGACGCCATTTGGAAAAAGCTGAAAAAAGAGCATCCCGAGATTCTGCCACACTGCAAGAATGAATGCGTTGGAAACGATGGATCCGTTATGGTGGTCAACAGCGAAGGATGGGAAATGATCTGGCTATTACTGCCTGAATACCTTTTGGACGCGGATTTAATGCAATTCGCCGAAAAGGAAGAGACTAATCATGCTGTTGCCTCCGGCTGATGCCTTTTTCGTGGCGCTGAAAAGGTGCGGGAGACCATTCGCAGCGGCAGCCGCCTATGTACCTGATAATAAGGCCGTAATGCAGAGCAAATACACAAAACACCCCATATGCTTCTTTGACATGAAGCAGTAAACTGCATCCGAAAAGAGGTTCTTCCGGCTATCCGGTACAGGAGGGACCTCTCCTTGCCTGAAGTTGGGCAAGACCCGGATGAACCTGAAAAGAGAGTCTATTGAAATGCCTTTTGTCAACCTGTGTTCGGGGGTATCGCGATTTCTCCAAGGGTCGCGGAATGTGATGGTGTCCGGCATACTGTTAATAGATGACAGCGCCATTTTCAGGAAGACCGTGAAGAGCCTGCTGACGTCAAGCTTTCCGTCAGTGCGCATCGAAGAGGCATCGGATGCCGGAGAGGCCTGTGGAAAGATTGACGAGTCTCTCCCCAAACTCATTTTCATGGATATTCGACTGCCCGATAAGAGCGGCCTCGTGCTCACCAAAGAAATCAAGGAGCTCCACCCGGACGTGACAATTGTCATGTTGAGTGGTTACGATTCGCAGGAGACACAGGAAGTTGCCCTCAAGGACGGCGCTTCATTATTTCTTTCAAAAGGATCGGTCACGTCGAAGGAGATCGTTGAAGTTGCAGAGTCTATCCTCTTTCCCAATGGGCCGGAGTGAAGCGGCAACTATGCTCCGTCTTATTCCAAAGGTTGCTGCCTTGATCCCCCTCTTTTGCCTCACCCTCAGCCGTTTGTTGCCCTCGCGGCCGCGATAAGCAGGACGCGGGGGCCTTCTACTTTCATTCCCGTTCAACAGGAAACGTCAGTTTCGCACCGAACCAGCCGATGATGGTGACGAGGGGAAGCAAAGAGAGGATGAGCAGAAAATAGATCGATCCGGCCGCGGTCATTGTGTCAAGAATCCCGGGCGAACGGACCCGCCAGGCAAAAAGGACGATCTCGAGGGCCAGCAGGATCAATGAAACCCGTTGCTTGACGGCCACGGGCCTGGTGGGTCTAGCCAGGTAATTCAGCCACCATGTGTAGAAGCCTGTGAGTATGGCCACAGGAGTAAAAAAAATGCCTGCCCCCAGACAGTAAAAGCCTGTCAGCTCAAACGATTTGACGCCCGTGAGGAGATACAGAATCGTGAAGACCGGCGCGGAGAACATGAAGGCAATCGGAAAATGCACCATCATGGGGTGAGGATGACGCCTGAGCATGGGATATCGCGCGAGAAGCCATGCCAGGGGCCCGGGGATTTTTCTCTCCGGTACTTTTTTCTCCTGGAGGACGCCCACTTGCGGGTAGCGCTCCAGGACCTCTTCCCCGTGGGGAGCGGCTTTGAAATCCACCGACAGGTCTTTGCCCGCATGGTGGCGTTTCATGTGGAGGCCCCCCTTCCATAATTTGCTCTCGCTCACATCGATTACTTTTCCCTGGACTGCTACATAAACGGGGGCCCCGGTCTCGCCGTTGAAACCGGAGAGCTCTTCAGGATCAAACTTCTTCATGTCGAGGCATCTCCTCTTTAGAGTTTCAGAGCAAAGATCTCGCTGTCACCACAACCAGCAGGGCCAGGGGATAATAGCTGGCCCTGTTGAAAAGGGCTATCGCATGGTTCCGCTCCCTGGTCTTGAACAGCCGGCAGGCAGGGACGAGGAGCAGGCAAATCCCGGCCAGGAGACAGGCCGCCAAATATGGCAGCCCGAAACTGTAGGGTGTCAGTCTCAAGAGTACATAACTGACCGCCGGAGTAATCAAAAGGGAGCAGACAATGAATGCGGAAGCCGCCTCGGGTCCGAATCTCACCGGAATGGTCTTCGCCTGCACACGTCTGTCTTCCTCTATGTCGGTCCAATCGTTCGGAATGTTCTGCCCGCCGATCTCCCAAAAGAACAGCCACAGAAACAGGAAGAGCAGAAAAGAGAACGAAGGATGGGGGTCTACCGCAAATACAGCGGCTAGTGCACCCGACGTCTTGACAGCTCCGCTGACGATGCTTCGCAGCCAGGTCACCCGCCACATGAGGCAATAGACGGCCTCGAGCGCACAGCCGCTCATGAAGACCAGGACGCACACAGGGTTCAGCATATATGCGCCTGCCACCGCCAGAACGGCCCAACCCGTGGTCCACAACAGGCTCTCTCCCAGACCGATCAGGCCGTGGGCCAGAGGGTGGCGTACCATGACACCGTCCAGATAATTTCCGGCATCCTGAAATCCGCCCTGCTGGACTTTCTTCCTGTCGGAACGGTGGTTGATGACGTCGTTCAAAGCGTAGACGGATGTATAGCCGGCGAAAACCGTCACCAACCCCAGCAGGGCCACCCGCATCGGGGGGAACGCGCCGAGCCAGAGCAAGGCTGCAAGGCATGGCGTAGCCATGTCCAGCAAGGCGTGGGGCGTCCTAGAGAGCGCGAAAAACAGCTTCAGGCGTTCCGGACCACTAAGATTTCTTTGCGATGAGAAATTCATGCGCTACTGAGGACATTTTCCCTGCCGACAGCAGCCCCGCCGAATCCAGCATGGCGCGGTAAGCTTTCGGAGTCAGAGTGGGCAGCACTCTCAGGAAGGGACGATCCTGAAGAGCTTTTTGTCACTGCGCTTCCTGTGGCGGAGTCCCAAGCGTGCGGTTGCCGAATAAAGGTCGATTCAGCTTACCTTTTCTTTATCAAGATGGCAAAGGAAAAGGGGCGGGGAGCAAGGCATAAGCTGTAAGACAAAGCAACGCATGATGCCTTGTCGGCGGACCAGGACAGGATTAACCTGATTGAAATTTGTTTTTTGGAACAGTATGATGCAGATGTTCGGCACCTGGCGCTAAATGGTGACGGGCAGGTCGGGGATATCTGCCGCCGGACATAAGAGACGGAAGAAAAGGGTGCAGGGAGGTATCCGGATGCAGCTCAGGTACGGTCTTGAAGAACACCCGCCTTTCGGGGCATTGCTCCTGTTCGGCCTTCAATGGCTGGCCATTGCCGTGCCCGGGATCATTATCATCGGCAAAGTAGCGGGAGGGCTCCACTTCAGCGCATGGGGCAACCAGGTGATGTACCTGCAGAAGCTCTGCTTCATTACGGCCCTCACCCTGTTCTGCCAGGTCCTGTGGGGGCACCGCCTTCCGCTGATTGCCGGCCCGTCCACGGTGCTGCTCATCGGAGTCATCGCCAGCCGCGGATTCCCACTGAATACCGTTTATTCCTCCATTCTCGTGGGCGGGCTCCTTCTCGCCCTGGCGAGCGTCAGCGGCGTATTCCGGTATCTGCAAGCCCTGTTCACCGCCCGGGTGGTCGCCGCTGTTCTCTTGTTGATCTCGTTCAGTCTCGCGCCCACACTCCGGAATCTCATAGTCCGGTCCGGGCCCGCCTCGCCCCTTGCCAATCTCGTCTTTGCGCTCCTGTTCCTGTTCGCCATGTTCCTGGCGCAGCGGCGCCTGTCGAGTATCTGGAAATCGACGGTGATCGTGTGGGCCATGGCTGTCGGATCAATGGCCTATTACCTCCTCTTCGGCCACATGCCGGAAGCCGGGGCAGTTTCCGCCGGGAAGGCCTTCGCAGGATTCTTCACCCACCTGATCACCCGCCCTTCGTTCGACCCGGGCGTACTGGTCTCCTTCCTCTTCTGCTTCCTGGCCTTATCGGTGAACGACCTTGGTTCCATCCAGTCCATGTATGAATTGATCAAACCCTCAGGGATGCCCGGCCGGCTCACCCGTGGCATCGCCTTCACCGGCCTGGCCAATGCAGTGTCCGGGTTTTTCGGAGTGCTGGGTCCGGTTGATTTTTCTTTGAGCCCGGGCGTTGTGGCTTCAAGCGGGTGCGCATCCAGGTTTACCCTGCTCCCCGCTGCCCTTATCCTCCTGCTCCTGGCCTTTTCACCCTTGGCCATCGGCGTGATCGGGCACATCCCGCCGGCGGTTATCGGGTGTGTTTTCACCTACATCCTGTGCGCACAGGTAGCTACAGGACTGTCCGTCCTCCTGCAGGCCAGTGAGGCATTCCGGTTCGAGCATGGGGTGATCGTCGGCCTGCCGGTCTTGCTCGCCACGGTCGTCGCATTTCTGGAGCCGGAAGTGCTGCGTTCCTTCCCCGTCGTTCTCAGGCCCATTTTCGGCAATGCGTTCGTGGTTGGGGTAATCGCCGCACTGGTCATGGAACACGTGATCTTTCGCCCGGACTCGGCCGCATCCTCCGGCCGCTGAACAGCAGCTGAACCCGCCGCCGCTACTGTCCCTTCTGGTACGTGCCCACCAGTTCTGCCTGCTCCAGGATGTGCCCTTTCATCGCGGCCTCGACCTTTGCCTTGGTGGGTTTTTCCAATTTTTCCAGCACCGTGTCCAGGGCGTAGAGCTTGAAGAAATAGCGGTGACGGCCGATGGGCGGGCACGGTCCCCCGTAGCCGGTACGGCGCCAGTCGTTCAGCCCCTCTCCGGTTCCGCCGGGCAGGCCCCGGGTCGTGACCGCCTCAGGCAGGCCCACGGCATCGGGCGGTATATTGTAGAGCACCCAGTGGACCCAGGTCATTTTGGGCGCTTTGGGATCGGGTGCATCCGGGTCGTCCACGATGAGCACCAGGCTGTGCGCTTCCCGCGGCACGCCCGTCCAACCGAGCGGAGGCGCGATGTCCTGCCCCTCGCAGGTATACGTGCGGGGAATATTCCCGCCATTGGCAAAAACGCTGGATGTAATGGTCAGAGCCATGTCTCCCTCCCCATGCAGCCAGGCGGGCGCAGCAAGCCCCGCAACGGCGAACACCGCCAGGAGGACCGTCGTCCGCCCCGCCATGCTGCGTATTCTTGAACATCTTGTCGATCCGATCACGGTTCCCCGTCCTTTCAGGCGTCACATTCCGCCGGCCGGGTACTGTACCCGGGCATGGATTTGCGGGCGGCCGGGACCGTCCCGTCACGCCCGCGATTCAAAAGCCGGAAAGAGCTTCCAAGACCGCCATATACTTATGGAAAAGTATATGCCGTTCGAGTTTCCTCGTCAACAGGAAACCCGACGCCGAAATCCTGCATCAGACTTTATCTGCGTTCATGATGTGCACTGGTTGGTTGAGAATTCTGATCACCAGCAAGGTATTAGATGCAAGGCGACGAGGAGCGACGACTGAGGCGTATGTCATAATACGCCGCAAGGAGGAGCGAGTGAAGGCAACGCAGCAGATGATGCTTTGCTGGTGATCAGGGGCGGCCTGTTGACTTTTGTGCTGCATATTGTTACGTTTAACCGCGTGTTCCCGGCACGCAATCCGGACCGAAATGAGAAGGAAGGAAATGACCGATGTTACCCGAAAGAACATGCAGGAAGCATTCTCCGGAGAATCCCAGGCCAACCGCCGCTACCTCGCCTTCGCTGTCAAGGCGGCAGAGGAGCACTTTCCAAATATGGCAAGGCTCTTTCGTGCCGTGGTCAAATCGGAGACCATCCATGCCGTCAACCACCTCAAGGCCCTGGGTGGAATCAGGTCAATGGTCGAGGGCGCCCCTCCGGATAAATGCCCCATCTGCGGCCAGGGCAAAGACAAGTTCCTACCGGCCGAATAGTCAAAATCGGATCCGGACCACGTATCACTTGCCGGCGCTCCGAGCCGGTGTTCCCCCAATCGAGGGGATGTGACAACGCATGAAGACACTGTTTACCATGATCCAGGCTGCGGTCGAGGCCGGAAGGGCGGTCCTCGAAGTATACGATTCGGATTTCCAGGTGACGGAGAAGAGCGACAATTCCCCCCTGACCCTGGCCGACCTGCGCTCAAACGAGATCATCTCTACCCATTTGAGAAAGACCGGCCTTCCCATCCTGAGCGAGGAGGGACGAGACATGCCTTTTGCCGAACGGCGCTTATGGGAGGCCTTTTTCGTGGTGGACCCTCTGGACGGCACCAA
Organism: uncultured Desulfobacteraceae bacterium; assembly: GCA_964581175.1. GTDB lineage: Bacteria > Desulfobacterota > DSM-4660 > Desulfatiglandales > Desulfatiglandaceae > B46-G9. The sequence continues at coordinate 4,928 of CAZONI010000075.1, read as the reverse complement.
GGAGTTTGTCAAGAGGAACGGTGAGTTTACCGTAAACATCGCCCGCGTCCATGGCCGGACGCCGGTAGCCGGCGTGATCCTTGTCCCGGTAAAGAATATCCTGTATTTCGCCGCTCCGGACACGGGCGCCCGCAAACTGACGATGTCGCCCGAATTGACCGAATCGCTGCGCGGGAATCCGGAGCAGGCCTTTCGGGACCTGCTCGACAAATCGTCGACCCTGCCCCTCGCCGCAAGACCTGCAAGGCCGTACACCATCGTGGGGAGCCGGTCCCACACCACCCCGGAACTCCAGACCTTCGTGGAAAAGTGCCGCCGGGAAAAGGGGGACGTGGAATTTATCTCAGCCGGCAGTTCGCTCAAGTTCTGTCTGGTGGCGGAAGGGACGGCGGATGTCTATCCCCGCACCGGCCCCACCTGCGAATGGGACACGGCGGCAGGCCAGGCCATCGCCGAACAGGCCGGCGCCGTGGTGGAGGATTTCCACTCCGGTCGGCCGCTCAAATACAACAAGGAAGATATTCTCAACCCCTGGTTCATCGTCCGCCGGAAATCGGGCTGACCGTCCCACCGGAGATCCGACCCGTTGTGCCTGGTGATTTCACCTGTATTTTACGTTCAACAGGATAGGCCGCCTGTCTATCGGATCGTTTTTGTGGAGGAAATGTATTGATGCTGAAGGAAATTGTGGAAGTCGTTCAAAAGGGAGATGCAAACGGAAACGGGATGCTGCTGAGGATGAAGCTCCCTTCGGGAATAGAGATTTTCGGGCTTCCAACCGAGAATGGCTATGGCGGTGACTGGGACCTGGGACCCACATGGAACTACCTGGTAATGCTTGACAAACCCTTTCTGGTGGATACCGGCAGGCTCGGCATGGACAAAACGTTACTGGAAATGATGAAAGCGGTCGGCATCGAGGGAAAGGACCTGGATTCGATTCTCATCAGTCACGGCCATGAAGATCATGATGGTGCGCTGGCAGAAATGGTGGAACATACCGGGGCTGAAGTGAAGGCCCATCCGGTCTATGATCGATTGATCCGATATTATCCGGAAGATGCGCCGCCGGATTTCAGGAAGGGGTTTCCGGCCTTTTGCTGGCGTTGTTTCATGCCGGAGTCCTTCATATCGGAAAACTGCCTCGAATATCACAGGACCCGCAGCAGGCTGAAGATCAGGGCCATCCGAGAAGGGAACGGTGAACTCGGCGACGCTGTGGATGTCTATCATGTCCCGGGACACAGTCCGGACGCTATTGCCATGATCATTGGAGGCGAGGCCCTCCTGGTGGGAGATACCGTGCTCCCGGGTATTACGCCGTGGCCCAGCCAGGAGGCGTTTTTCCCTCCGGTAAAGGAGCTCCTGAGTCCCGATTATACGCATGCCGAAGAGATTTTCGGCCTCAGGGCCTACATCCGCTCTCTCAGAAGGCTGAAAGAGATCGGCAGAGATTTCGGGGAATTGCTCGTGTTGCCGGCCCACCGGCTGTTTTATGGAAACCAATGGAACGAGGTTGGCCTGGAAAAACGGGTGGACGAGTTGGTGGAACACCATATCCAGAGATGCAGCGCTGTCCTGGACATCGTCCGGCAGGAGCAGAAGACGGCCAGAGAGATCTCACTGGAACACTTCGAAGAGCGGCAGCTGAAAGGGTACGGCATCCTGATGGCTGAAAACGAGATTGTCAGCCACTGCGAGCTATTGGAAGCATGCGGGGATATGCGTTGCGCGGGGGATCATTACCTGGCCACGGGAACCATGAATTTCGAGTCCTTCATCCGATCGTTGTAGTTGGTGTCTGTCCACAAATGGATTTTGGGCACCAGCGTGGTGCGTCATGAATTCCTTTCCTTTGTCTGTCATTCCGGACTTCACCCGGAAACCGGTGTTTCCGAAAGAATCCGGTGTTCCGCCTGAATAATGCCCTTGGAATTTATGTAAACAAGCGTTTGGCGCGCTACGCCGACGGACTTCCGATCCGGAAATGGACGTTTGTGGATACAACCTGGTTAATTTTTGGTTTCCCCCTCCAGGTGCTCTATTATCTTCAAAAGTTCCTTTTCCCGTCTTTTTCCCAGGCGCCTCTCAGGCCCTTTATACGAAGCGTCATCCGCCTTTCGCCGGTCCTTTCTTGAATTCTTATATCCTTTCGCTTTTGGATCGAGCTCTTCCATGGACTTCGCCACCGCCAAATTTGTTTTAACCGTGATCAGGCTCATGCTCGCTTTTTAAGTGATCCCTTCTTTGCCTGTTGCACCTGACCGTCAATGCCGGCGTGCGAAGTCGACGATTTATCGGCAGGAACCCGCAGTTCAGCAGCAACGCACTGAGATCAGAGGAAACAGTCAGCATAAATGGTTGTCTGACCACTTGTGAACATGAGTATGGCTTGAAAATTAGCTAAAGGAATTTAGTTCGAAAACCGGGGGAAGCAAATAGGGTGATTCATGTATTTTGAAAGTACATACAGCGCATCCCTGACACCACGATCTGTTGAACTGTCCGTACCGGACACGTGCTCTCAGGCATACCTTGCGCTGCCGAACGCTCTCTGCCATTTACATGCTGCCCGCTTTTCTGCTACCATAAAACACCGCGGGACGAGCACGCAGATATGCTCCGGGGAAGCCGCATATGGCTCTCCCGAGTGGGAAAGGATCCTGAGCACCACCGGGGCAGCGAGAAGTGGAAACTGGGGTGTCACGATAGCCTCAACAGGAAGGAGATTGCCGGATGCCCGATTGGGATGAACAAAAGGATGTGGTCATAATCGGCAGCGGTGTCGCCGGGCTTTCCGCGGCTATAGAAGCCCACCAGGCAGGCGCCTCTGTTATCGTACTGGAAAAGATGAAAGTGACCGGCGGAAACACCCGGATCAGCGATGCGAGCCTGGCCGCACCGAATAATTACCTGCAGAAAAGCAGGGGCATAGAAGACTCGCCGAAACTCTTTTATGAAGATATGATGCGGTCCGGATTGGGTCTGAATCATCCGGCCCTGGTAAAGGTCGTGGCAGAGAATGCGGCCCAGGCCATAGACTGGACACGGGACACATTGGGCGTGAGGTACATGGATCGGCTGGACCGCTTCGGGGGGCACTCCGCGGCACGCTGCGTGACGATCCGCAGCCATTCCGGGGCAGATCTGATAAAGGCGCAATGCGGGATACTGGAAAAGAGGGGCGTTGAAATACGAACCGGTTGTCTCTTGACGCGTTTCCATACAGACAACCAGGGCGCTGTGCAGGGCGTAGCCATACGTTCCGGCTATAAATTTCCTGACGCCGGGAGCGGGACGGTAGAGAATATCCGAGCCGGTCGATCCGTCATCCTGGCAACCGGCGGCTTCGGCAACGACCTTAGATTCCGCATGATTCAGGATCCCGCCTTGAATGACTCTGTCGAGTCAACCAACCATCGAGGGGCGACTGCCGAAGGCCTGATCTCGGCTTTGGCGATACATGCCGCTCCGGTTCATCTTTCCTGGATACAACTGGGCCCCTGGGGCTGTGCCGATGAGAAGGGGTACGGCAGGGGAGCCAGGTTCGCTTCATACAGCCTGTACCCTGCCGGCATACTGGTCGATCCAGTCACCGGTCAACGCATAGTCGACGAATGGTCGGATCGCAGACAACGCTGTGACGCCATTTTCAGGACCGGTCATCCATGTGTAGGGATAGTGGACGCAGCCGGGGCGGAATCCGATGGTAAAAGCCTCCGATACTGCCTCAAACAGGGGTATGTGAAGGGGTACGCAACATTGACGGACCTTGCCGCGTCATTTGCCATGCCGGTCGGTCGATTGGAGGAGACGGTAACGCTCTACAATGATGCAGTTAGCGGAAGAGGGCAGGACCCGTTTGGGAAACCGGCCAACCAGGGTGCAAAAGCATTGATCGAACCCCCATTCTATGCCATACGGCTGTGGCCGAAAGTGCATTATACGTCGGGAGGCGTAGGAATTAATCCAAAAGCACAAGTCCTGGATTTGAATAGTCAACCTATCCCGCACCTTTTTGCCGCAGGTGAGGTCTGCGGAGGCATTCACGGTGCAAGCCGTCTTGGGGGCTGTGCGCTTACGGAATGCATCGTATTCGGACGCATCGCCGGGCAACAGGCCTCAATGAGTTCAATACCCCGCTCTCGTTATTCTTCATCCTCACCTGAAAAGAGATCCTCCGGCCTCGGTCCGGACAGTTCAACACAGGTGGTTTTAAGAATGTGTCGTATGTAGGCCGAAAATACATGAATCACCCTATTTGCTTCCTCCAGTTTTTGAAATAGATTAGTCTATGAGGTCTTCGGGCCGTACTCGTTCCGATAAGTGGTCGGACCGCCATTTACGCTGGTTGTTTCGGTTGATGCCACTGCACCGCAGCTGAGCTGCATGTTCCTCCTGATCAATCGTCGACTTCCTGCACCGGCATTGACGGTCATGCTCCTTAGGCAAAAAAAAGGATCACGTCGAAACCGAGGACGGGCCTGATCGCGGCAAAAACAAATCTATAAGGTGGGGGAAGTCGATGAAAGACCTTGATCCAAGGGCGAACAGGTACAAGAAATTGAGGAGGGAACGCCGAAGGGCGGATGACCACTCGTATAGAGGGCCTGAGAGGCGCCTTGGGAAGAGACGGGAAAAGCAAGTCTTCGAAATCCTAAGCCACCTGGAGATGCAAACGAGAGGTGGATACTGATCTCAGATTCCCTCGTCCCATAGACGGGAGTCATTAACCCGGACAGTGCAATAGAGGGTGAAAAGAAACTCCATGCGCTATATCCATGCCGAACGGCCGGGCGGACCCGAGGTCCTGGTGGTGAAAGAGGGACCGCGGCCCGTCCCCGGCTCCGGGGAGGTGTTGATCCGGGTGCACGCGGCCGGGATCAACCGCCCGGATATCATGCAGCGTGAAGGGAAATACCCCCCGC
>CAZONI010000074.1:0-17794 GCA_964581175.1 uncultured Desulfobacteraceae bacterium | reverse complement strand
GTCCTGTCTTCATAAATGAGTCTCCTCGGCAGAGCAGGCGGTATCGGGTGCCCTCCCGCATGCTGCTGAGGGAGGAAGCCTATTCTCTCGTTCCGAGGCTCCGGGCTGGTCTTTTCAGTGACTTATCAGCGTGGGATAGCTACCCCCTCCGCATTCTCGACTTCGTCGAGCTGCGGGTTCCCCCACTGATAAGTCACGAAAAGACGGCACCCTTTCACCAGTCACTCCAGAAAAGGCTTCCTCCCTCAGCAGCACATCCTTTTTAACCTCGGATCGGTGGATCTTATCCGGCGTCCTGCATTTTCCGCTTGTTCTCACTTTCCGAATGGGCAGACAGGGTAATTGCAGTGATCACAGTTGAGGCAGAGTCCCCCATGCGCCGTTTCGGCCAGGTCTTTCCTGGTAATCCGTTCACCTGCCAGGACCCTGGGGAGCATGAGGTCAAAGACCGTGGTCCCATAGAAAAGAACGCACGCGGGCAGCCCCATGACGGGCACATCCCCGAAGTGCCCGTAAAGGAACATGGCTCCCGGCAGAACCGGTGATCCGTATATGAGATCCTCTGCGCCTGCAGCCGCAATCGCCAGTCTGCTCACATCATCAGGATCCACGCTCATCCCGCCCGCGACGAGGATCAGGCCGATATTCCCCTGGAGCAACCTCTCGATGGCATTCCTGATCTTATCCTGATCATCCGGCAGAAACAATGTCTCTTTCACCGGGCAGCCGAAAAACCCGAGCTTTTTCCTGAGAATCGGGGCGAATTTATCATCGATTCTCCCCGAGTACACTTCATTGCCCGTGATAACGAGCCCGGTATCCGGCGCAGCAAACTTCTTTACAGAAAAGACTCCTCCCGCCGCTTGCGCAACTCCCACTGCCTGTTCCACTTCCCGGCGATCGATGATCAACGGGATGGCCCTCGTTCCGGCGATGATTGCACCTTCCTCCACGACACTATTGGTATGTCTGCTGGAGCAGGTGACATTCGGAACCATGTTGAATCCCGTGAGGGCCCGCACATCCACCTTCAGGAGTCCGCCATGGGCCGCCTTGAGGCTGATCTTCCCTTCAGTCGCCTGCTGATTAAAGGCCACACCCGGACCCGCCAGTGCCTTCGCCAGCCTGATCGCTGCATCATCCTCATGAAGTTCGTCCGGCCCCATATGCAGCACGTACAGGTGCTCCTTGCCGAGGCGTCTCAGATGCTCCAGGTCGTCTTCCCGGACAATGTACCCTTTCTTGAAGGCAGGCCCCTTGAACTGGCCGGGCCTGATTTCGGTTATATCATGGGCCAGCACCTTGCCCACTGCTTCTTCCAACGAAATAACAGTTGCGGATGAACTGTGCTTGTTTGCCATTTTCTCTCCCGGTTCATGGCTGTGCAGGTACAAAGTCATAAGGCTGAAGGCCTGGCTGGTGATCAGGCCTCTTCCCCAATCATCCGCCTGCATAAACGCAGATGATAATGACGGTGGATTTAACTATTCCAGGCTGGAATAATCTACTATAGCATTGACGATTTGTCAATCCCTCTGATTCGGGCGGCTTCCTCCGCCGGCAGCGCGGAACGCACCACGTGCCCGATCGCATGCTCTTTTTCAACTCTCTCTATTCTCACGGAAGGCAAATCGTCCTGGACGGCCCCGGAGGATGAGAATATGACGGGAACGTAGTTGTCGCTTATCCCCTTCAGAAGTCCGCGTTCCTTTGCATGCCATTCTTCAGTCACGACCCCCAAGACCCGGCCTATGCAGCTTTCAATGAAGCGGTGTCTTTTCGATGCTCCCAGGGATCTGAGACCGGCTGCCCTTTTCTTTTTGTCGCCGGGTGCTACATGGGAGGGGAATTCCGCCGCCCGAGTCCCCGGCCTCCGGGAATAAGGAAAAACATGGAGATAAGAAACCGGGAGGTCTTCGAGGAGGGCCATACTGTTTGAATGGGCAGCGTGGTCTTCCCCGGGAAAGCCGGTCATCACGTCCACGCCGATGGCTGCGAAAGGAACTCGATCATGGATCTTTTTCACAAGTCCTGCGAATGTGCGGGATGAATAGGTCCTGCTCATCTTTTTCAATATCCCATCGTCTCCGCTCTGGAGGGGAATGTGAAAATGTCGGCAGAGCCAGGCCTCCGAGGCCACCATGTCGATAAGATCCTCGTCTATCTCCCCGGGTTCCAGTGAACTGAGCCTGAGCCTCAACGGCAGTTTCTCTCTGGCCACCGCCCGAAGGAGGCCCTTCAAGTCCGCGCCGCCCTCAAGATCAATTCCATACTTGCCCAGGTGAATCCCGGTCAACACAACCTCCCTGTATCCTTCGACCGAGAAATTTTCCAGTGCACGCAGGACATCACCCGGGGGCAGGGTCCGGAATGGTCCCCTGGCGAACGGCACGATACAATAGCTGCAGAATGATTCGCACCCGTCCTGAATTTTTAAAAACGCCCTGCTTCTTCCGGGAAATGTCTTGGTGTTCATGGCTTCAAACCGCATGCCATGAGGAAACGGGATCGAAAAATCCACCGGGCCATCCTCGTCAGGTACAGAGGAGAGAAGATGGGGTATCCTCCCCTTTTCCACATTTCCTGCGATAAGCCGCAATCCCTTTACGGCCTTCAAGTCTTCCGGGAAGGCCTGTCCGTAGCAACCGATCGCAGCTACCGTTCCTTTTTCGTTCCCCCGGATCGCTTTGCGGATCTCCTGTCTTGATTGATGTGACGCCGCCTGGGTCACAATACAGGTATTGATGATGGTCACATCAACAGGCACACCGGATGAGGCAAGTATCCATCCCTTTTCCTCTAACCTTGCCTGCAGGCAGGCCGACTCATATTGATTGACCTTGCATCCCAGTGTTATAATGCTAAATGTCTTTTTCATTTTCCTTACAGATCCACCCGCCGCCAAGGACCCGGTCGCCGTCATAACACACAAGCGCCTGGCCCGGCGTCACAGCCCATTGGGGTTTCCGGAAGAGAAGACGTATTCTTCCGGAGCCTACGAGTTCAAGGATTCCCGGTGCAGCCCGGTGCCGATATCGGATCTGCGCCGTGACCTCCCGGTCCCTGGGAACTTCCCCTCCAATCCATTTGACATCCCTTGCAATGACCTGCCTGGAATAGAGGTCTTCCTTCCGTGCCACCACTATCTCGTTTGTAGCCGGCCGGATCTCCATGACGTAATAAGGCCGTGAAGAAGCGATCCCGAGGCCCTTTCTCTGACCGATCGTGTACCGGTGTGCGCCCAGATGTTCCCCCAGGATCGCGCCTGTTTTGTTAATGATCCGGCCTTTCTTTTCAGCACCTTTTCCTCTTCTTGACTCTATGAAACACCGATAATCCCTTCCGGCCAGGAAGCAGATCTCCTGGCTTTCGGGAAAAGAGTGGCAAGGGATTTTCTCCGCCTTCGCCCTTTCCCGCACCCATGATTTCTTTTTAGCTCCAAGGGGAAACAGCGTTTTTCGAAGACCGGGCGAGGCCAACCTGTGGAGGAAATAGGTCTGGTCCTTGCCCGGATCCACACCCCTGAAAAGCATTACGCCTGAACGCTCCTTCCGTATCACCCGCGCGTAGTGTCCCGTCGCAATGAACGGGATCTGCAGTTCTCCGGCTACCCGGGAAAGGTATGCGAACTTCATCACCTCATTACACAGCACGCAGGGATTGGGCGTGAGTCCCTGGAAATATTCTTCCGTGAAAGGCTGAACCACCAGGCGTTCAAAATCCGGCCTTACATCCACGAGCACCAGTGGAATGCCCAGGAATGCTGAAATGTCGTGAACCGTCTCCGTCTTCTTCTCCTGGGTTTTCGCTGGTCCGGGCAGGAGAAAATGGAGCGCATGGACTTCCCATCCGCATTTCTTAAGCATCCAGGCCGTCATAGCGCTGTCGACACCCCCGCTCAACGCAACTAGTACCTTTGAAGGCTCCTCTGGTCTCATTTGTCTATCAGGTGAGGATGAGGGTAAAAGGATGTGTGGCCTCGAAAGGCCGCTACGGTGAAAAAAGGAGCCTCCGGTCAGGAGAGGAGAGCCTTGTTCAGTCTCACTTCCATTGCGCGTGCAGGGCACGCAGACACGCACCATTCGCAGCCGCTGCATTTCTCTTTATCAAAAACGACAAGCATATCGGGCCGGTGCACGGAAAGGGCACCGGTGGGGCACACCGCGGTGCAGGCGCCACAGTGGAAGCACTTTTCTTCATCCCATTTTACGTCCTGGGCCAGGCTCTCCACCCTGATTCCAAGCCCCTTCAGGTATTTGACCCCTTTTTGAAAATTCTTGCGATGCCCGCTCAATTCCAACACCATCAATCCTTCTTTTCTCGGATAAATGGTCGCCTGCAGGATATTGAAAGACAGGTCGAACTTTCTGACAAGGTTGGCAGCAATGGGTTCGTTGGCCACTTTCTTCGGGAATCTCAATGAAAGTATCTTTGAATACATAACTCATTTCCTCGCATTTCATTGGAGCAACCCAGCAAGTACAGCATAGGCTTGCCTAGCCTGGCAGGGCGAATAAAAATGACAAATGTCAAAAGAATTGTCTCAATCGTCTCAATTCGAGTTCTACCCGGAGAACTTCGCCGAGAAACCAATCTACCCGGATAATCCTAACCCTACGCCTTATGCCCTGCCTTTAGTCACCGGTATTTGTCCATGACCCTCTTGAACCCGGGAAGCGACCTCTCTATGACCCGGTCATCGACACAGTAGGCAATCCTGAAATGCCCAGGACCTCCAAAACCGCTGCCGGGCACCGTCAGGATATTTTCTTCCTGCAACGCCTTCACGAATTCCGTGTCATCGTCGATAGGGGTTCGGGGAAAGAGATAGAACGCTCCTTCCGGTTTTTGAAAGTCGTACCCCGCGGCTTCCAATCCCTCACAAAAAAGGTCCCTCCTCCTTTGATAAATGGATATATCCACGCTTTCCTCCAGGAGATGACGCACTAATCGCTGCATCAAGGCGGGTGCATTCACGTATCCCAGGATACGGTTACAAAGCACCATACCGCCAAGGATCACCGGCCTTTCGGAAATCCCGGGGTTTGCTGCGGCGTAACCGATCCGTTCGCCCGGAAGAGACAGGTCCTTGGAAAACGAGGTAACCACGAGGCTCTCCCGGTAGGCATCAAAAACACTGGGCACCGATATCCCGTCGTAGAGGATTTTCCTGTATGGTTCATCAGAAATAAGGTAGATGGGCTCACCAAATTTGGCGCTGTAATGGGTGAGAATTTCGGACAACCCCTCCAGTTCCTCTGCCCTGTAGACACGTCCCGTCGGATTGTTGGGGGAATTGATCAACACGGCCCTGGTCTTCTCCGAAATCGCCTCGGAAATGGCATCCAGGTTCAGAGAAAAATCGGGACGGGATGAGACCACTCGGGGGACCCCCTGATGATTGTCCAGATAGAAATTGTATTCCACAAAATAGGGCCTCGAGATGATCACTTCTTCCTGGGGATTCAGAATGGTCTTGAGGACCACGTTTAGACCGCCTCCCGCCCCCACGGTCATGACAATTTCATCGGCGGTAAACCGGGCCGCGTTGAACGTATTCAGATAATCGGCCACGGCCTGCCTCGTTTCAACAAATCCCGCATTCGGCATATATGCATGAGTGCCCGGAGTGGTATCTTTTGCCAGATCGGCAAGGATCTCTCCCACACTCGACGGGGGCTCAAGATCAGGATTTCCCAGGCTGAAGTCGAACACGTGTTCTGCCCCGAATTTTGCTTTTCTTTCAATGCCTTCTTCAAACATCTTCCGGATCCACGACGACCGGTCCATAGAGGCTCGTATCTTTTCAGAAGCCGACATTCTTTATCCTCCCTTACCTTTTTGGAAATTAACCTTCCTTTTTTTGGCGGGCCTTGTCAACAGAAAAGGAAAACATCGAGGATTCATCCTCGGAGCATAACAGTCTACGTGACGCTGCCAGGAAAAGCCGCACCAGAATCACCTTGACAGCGCCGGTTCGCATCACCTATTTTTACAGTATGCACCTCCCTTTCGGTGGTAACAAAGACTTGGAGAAATGATTATGGAAAAGGTCTCTAAAACCAGAACCATTGCCATACTGACCGGCGGCGGGGACGTCCCGGGATTGAATCCCTGCATCAAGGCGCTGGTGTGCAGGGCGGCCAGCGAAGGTCTCAGGGTCGTGGGCATCAGGCGCGGCTGGGCAGGCATACTGGAATACAATCCGGAGAATCGCGAGGAATGCGAACACTGTATTCAATTTCTGGACCCGCTCCTCGTGCGAACAATAGATCGGAGCGGCGGCACCTTTCTCCATACATCCCGCACCAACCCCAGCGCCGTGCGAAAAAGGGATGTCCCGGCTTTTCTCCAGGAGGATTTTGACTCGCAGGAGGGGGTCAGGGATCTTACCGGCCGGGTGATGGACAACCTGGAATCCCTGGAAATCGATGCCATTATTCCCATCGGCGGAGATGATACCCTCAGTTTTGCCGAAAGACTCCGGCAAGAAGGATTTCCCGTCATTGCCATACCGAAAACTATGGATAACGACGTCTTTGGAACCGATTACTGCATCGGATTTTCAACCGCCGTGACCAGGGGCGTCGGTTTTATCCACGCCTTGAGGACCTGCACCGGCTCTCACGAGAGAATAGCCGTCATAGAACTCTTCGGCCGTTACTGCGGTGAAACCTCCCTCATATCCGCCTACCTGGCCGGAGTGGACCGGGCCATCATATCCGAGGTGCCCTTCGATCCGCACAAACTGGCCCGTCTGATCATGGAAGACAAGAAGGCAAACCCAAAAAATTATGCCATGATAACGATTTCAGAAGGGGCAAAAATGGCGGGTGGAGATATGATCATGGGTGGGGAATCGGATGCTTACGGCCACAAAAGGCTCGGGGGTATCGGCGAACAGACCGGAGCTATCCTGAAGGAACTCACCGGTGAGGATATCCTCAACCAGCGGCTTTCTTACCTGATGAGAAGCGGCGTACCCGATTCACTGGACCTCATGGTAGCAGTCAATTTTGCCAACATCGCCATTGACCTCTTCCTCAAGGGGATCTTCGGCCGTCTCGTGTCCCTGACCAAGGGAATCTACACGGACATTCCCCTCAACACCATTACGGAAGGGCAAAAAAGGGTCGACGTCGGGGAACTCTATGACGTAGACGCCTACCGACCGAAAGTGAGGCATGCGAGAGGAAAACCCATGTTTCTTTATTAAACCGGCATGGCTGGAGCAAGGTTATCCATCGCCGTCCCCGCGAATCAAAATGCGGCTGTGCTGTTCGTCCGGCGCGGGGAATTATCGAGGCAATTGTTCCCAACTCGTTGTCGCGCCGGGGTTCATCAGATCACTTTCAACAATTTCGTGTGGGCCGGACTTCTTGCAGGAAGAAACGAATCAAGACAGACCGGCCTTTTTTGTGTAAAATAGAGGGAAAAGGCGTCAGCAAAACGTCGAAACGAGTCTTTTCCTCGTGATTTTATAGTGGAAAAAGGGCCATGGAAAGAAGAATGACGCGCAGAATCCAGGTGGGCAATGTGACAATCGGTGGGGGGGCGCCCGTCGCGGTGCAATCCATGACCAACACCGACACCCGGGATGCGGCATCGACAGTCGCCCAGATCAACCGTCTTTACAATGCCGGTTGCGAGATCGTCAGGTTGGCCGTCCCCGATGAGGAGGCCGCCGCGGCGTTCGGGAGAATTAAAGGGCTGGTGTCTGTGCCCCTCATTGCAGACATCCACTTCGATCACCGTCTAGCCATAGCCGCGCTCAGAGCCGGGGCCGACGGATTGAGGATCAACCCGGGCAACATCGGCTCTCACAAGGCGGTTGAAGAGGTGGTGCGGGAAGCACAGAAGATGCGCGTCCCCATCAGGGTGGGAGTAAACGCCGGGTCACTCCACAGGGATATCCTTGAAAAATACGGGCATCCTACTGCCGAAGCCATGGTGGAAAGCGCCATGAGGCACATCAGGCTCCTGGAGAATCTTGGCTTCGACCAAATGAAAATTTCCCTCAAGTCCTCAAATGTGCAAAAGACCATTCGCGCCTATGAACTCCTGAGCGGCCAGGTAGACTACCCCCTCCATCTGGGAGTCACTGAAGCAGGAACGCTCATTTCGGGGACCGTCAAGAATGCCATCGGCATTGGCTACCTGCTCGCCAACGGTATCGGAGACACAATCCGCGTTTCCCTCACCCGTGATCCCGTGGAGGAAGTCAAGGTGGCCTACGAGATCCTGAGGGCCCTTGATCTCAGGCAACGGGGACCGGAAATCATCTCCTGCCCCACGTGCGGGCGCTGTGAAATTGATCTGTTCAGCCTGGTGGAACGCGCGGAGAAGGCTTTTGAAGACCTGACCGCATCGCCGAAAGTGGCCATTATGGGGTGCATAGTGAACGGTCCCGGCGAGGCCCGTGAAGCGGATATCGGGATCGCAGGAGGGAGGGGACAGGGTATCCTGTTCAAAAAGGGAAAGCTGGTTCGGAAGATTGCCGAATCTGATCTTGCCGATGTGCTGATCCGGGAAGTCAAAAAAATGGTGGAATGACAAGAGAGCATCAGGAGAAAAAGGAGTAGACAAGGACCATGAGATATTCAGACTATTTTATTCCCACCCACAGGGAAATCCCTGCTGATGCCGAAGTCATCAGCCATCAACTCATGCTCAGGGCAGGGCTGATCAGGAAACTGACTTCCGGTATCTATACCTACCTCCCCGCCGGCCTGAGATCAATAAGAAAGGTGGAACGGATCATCCGTGAGGAGATGAACCGGGCAGGCGCTATCGAGGTGCTGATGCCGGCAGTACAACCCGCAGAACTATGGCAGGAAAGCGGCCGATGGGATTTCTACGGCAGGGAACTCTTGCGGTTCAGAGACCGCCATAACAGGGAAGCCTGTTTCGGCCCAACGCATGAAGAAGTCATTACCGATGTGGTTCGGAATAATGTGCAATCGTATAAACAGCTCCCTCTGAACTTTTATCAAATCCAGACCAAGTTTCGCGATGAAATACGTCCCCGTTTCGGCATTATGCGCGGTCGTGAGTTTATCATGAAGGACGCTTATAGCTTTGATGCGGATGAAGAGGGCGCAGGAAAGAGCTACGAACGAATGTACGAGGCCTACACGAGGACTTTTGAGCGGTGCGGGCTCAAATTCAAGGCCGTGGAGGCGGATACGGGCCCCATTGGCGGGAGTTATTCACACGAGTTCATGGTCCTTGCGGAAAGCGGGGAGGATCAGATTGTCAGCTGCCTTTCGTGCAGCTATGCCGCTAATCTTGAAAAGGCGGAAATCACACCTTTGAAGATCAATGTTCCTGACACAAAAAAGGACTTTCCGGGGTTGGAAGAAGTGCACACGCCCGACATCAAGACGATTGATGACCTGGCAGCCTTTCTCTCCGTTTCCGCTCAAGACCTCTTGAAGACCTTGATTTATCGCGTGGACGGCAGAGAAATTGTTGCCGCCCTGGTACGAGGGGACCACGAACTGAATGAGGCGAAATTCCGAAACCTGCTGGGCGCAGAGACCGTCGAAATGGCCGATCCGGAAAGCGTGCACCGGACCACGGGCGCCCCAACAGGATTCGCAGGCCCTGTGGGACTCAAGGTCCGCATGGTGGCGGATCAGGCCGTCCAGGCCATGAAAAACTTCGTTGCAGGTGCAAATCGCGAAGATTTTCACTTGAAGAATGTCAACCTGGATCGTGATTTTCAGGTGGAGCGGTTTGGAGATATTCGAACCATCACTCCGCAAGACACGTGTCCCCGGTGCGGCGCAGCGATCGAGTTCAAACGGGGTATTGAGGTCGGGCACGTCTTCAAACTGGGGACCAAGTACTCTCGGGCCATGAACGCGGTCTTTCTGGATGAACAGGGAAAGAAAAAGTTTCTGGTCATGGGATGTTACGGTATTGGTGTGGGCAGGACCGTGGCTGCTGCCATCGAACAGAATCATGATGAAGACGGCATCATCTTTCCCATTCAGATAGCACCTTTTGAGGTCATCATCCTGCCCTTGCAGATGCATGAATCGACGGTCCTCGATGCAGCCGAGCAGATTTATTCCTTCCTGCTGGACAAAGGCGTCGAGGTCCTGCTGGATGATAGAAACGAACGTGCGGGAATAAAGTTCATGGACGCCGACCTTCTCGGCATCCCTCTCCGGGTAACTGTTGGAATCCGCGGGGTAAAGAACGGAGAGGTCGAAGTCAATGTGAGGGCTGGAAAAGAACCCCGATCGATCTCGATCCCGGATGCCGCAGGATTTATCATGAAACAGGTGCATCTGCTTTATGATTCGACTGAATGATATTACTTCCCAGATTCTGACCTACCATCCCAAGGCCGATATCACATTGGTGGAAAAGGCATATGTCTATTCGGCAAAGGTCCATCAAGGCCAGATTCGGCTCTCCGGAGAAGCCTACCTTTCCCATCCCCTCGAGGTAGCCTATATCCTGACACAGATGAAAATGGACACGGTCTGTATCGCCGCCGGGCTGCTCCACGATACCATTGAGGATACCGATGCGCAACTCTCCGATATAACAAGGCTCTTTGGCCAAGAGACGGCTGATATCGTGAACGGCGTAACCAAGATCAGCAAGATACAGTTTTCCAGCCGGGAACACCAGCAGGCCGAAAACATCCGCAAAATGATCCTGGCCATGTCCAACGACATTCGCGTCATTCTGGTAAAACTTGCGGACCGCCTCCACAACATGAGAACTCTCGGTTATCATCCGGAATCGAAACAACAGTTGATCGCACGGGAGACCCTGGACATTTACGCGCCCCTTGCAGGAAGGATGGGTATTTACTGGGTAAAGTCGAGTCTGGAAGATCTCTGCCTTTACTACATGGAACCGGAGATCTACCAGAAGATAAAGACGGAGACGGCACAGAGAAAAGGGGCACAAGAGAAATTTGTTCAAGAGGTCCGCGAACTCTTGACCGGAAAACTGAAGGAGGTGGAAATAAAGGCAACCGTCGAGGGAAGGCAGAAGCATTTCTACAGTATCTACAAGAAGATGATGACCCAGCACCTGACAGTCAACCAGGTGTACGATATCCTGGCTTTCAGGGTTATCGTTGGTTCCATAAGGGAATGCTACGAGGTTCTGGGGCATATTCACAGCATGTGGAAACTGGTGCCCGGTCGCTTCAAAGACTATATTTCAGTCCCAAAGGAAAATATGTACCAATCCCTGCACACAACCATGATTGGTCCTCTGGGGCAGAGGCTGGAAGTGCAAATACGCACCTGGGACATGCACAGAATCGCAGAGGAAGGCATAGCAGCGCACTGGAAGTACAAAGAGGGCGTGGAGGCTAAACAGACAGACGAAACGCAATTCGCATGGCTCCGCCAGCTCCTTGAATGGCAGAAGAGCCTGAGTGATCCTCTGGAGTTCCTCGAGTCCGTAAGGCTGGACCTCTTTCCCCATGAGGTATACGTCTTCACCCCGAATGGAGATGTAAAAGAATTCCCAAGAGGGGCAACCCCGGTAGATTTCGCCTACAGCATCCATTCGGAAGTGGGCAATAAATGTATGGGGGCAAAGATCAACGGGAAGATGGTCCCTTTGAGATACGAGTTGAGGAATGGCGATATTGTCGAAATCATTACCTCTCCAAGACACCATCCGAGCAAGGACTGGCTCGAATTTGCGAAGACACCCAGAGCCCGCAACAAGATCCGGCACTGGATCAAGAACCAGGAAAGGGATGAAAGCATTGTTCTCGGGAAAAACATCCTGGAAAGACTCTTGGAACACGAACACATAGCCTTCTCCAACATCCTCAAGAGTGACCAGATCAACTCTATCGCAAAAGACCTCTCCTTTCATTCCGCTGAAGATCTCCTCGCCGAAATAGGCTTCGGGAAAGTCTCATCCAAGCAGGTCATCGGGCGGCTCAAACTCAAGCTTGGGATACGGGAAGAGAAAGCCCCCGGCCTGGTCGGCAAAATGGTCCACCGGATCAAACGGCGAAAAACGGGAAAGGGCATCCAGGTGAAGGGGGTCAGCGACATGCTGATTCGCTTCGCCAATTGTTGTCATCCCCTGCCGGGAGAGGGAGTAATCGGTTTCATTACCCGCGGTCGAGGCGTAACTATCCATTCGAAGGGCTGCCCGCATGTTCTGAAAGCCAATGAGGATCGCCTCGTGGATGTGGAATGGGAGGCGGAGGGAGACGAATCCTACCGTGCGGATTTAAAGGTAACCAGCCTCAATAAGAAAGGAACCCTCGCAAGTATAACGGGAGTCCTTGCCCAGAAAGACGCCAATATCGTCCACGCGGAGATCAAGACGACGCTGGACAAAAAAGGGATGTTGTTTTTCACCATTGAGGTGGTCGATTACCAGCAACTGCAGGAAATAATGGGGGCCATAAAAAGGATCAAGAACGTTATAATGGTGGAAAGGGTATAACCTGGAGCCAGATTCAAAGTGTTCGATTTTGTTCGAGATCAAGAAAGACGATGAATTTTAACCACAGGAATATACAAGAATATTTCGAGGATTAAAATTTGAGCCTGACGCAGAGATCGGGCAAAAGGGGGCATTTTGAATCTGGCTCGGAGTCAAGGTTTCACCACCCTTCCCGACTTTATGCAGTTCGTGCAAACCCTGATCCTCTTTGTTTGCCCGTTCTGAACGCAGCGGACCTTCTGGAGGTTCGGATACCACTTTGTTTTGGACTTGTTATGGGCATGACTGACATTGTAGCCGACTGTCGGGCCTTTGCCGCAGATTTCGCAGACTCTTGACATGGGAGTCCTCCTTGCACAGTGTGTAAGCGACCCATGAGGGGTCGTAATTAAATTCGAATTTATAATTTTATTTAAAATACGTTCTAAAAGCAAGCAAATTCGTAGGCAATCTTATGAAAAAAGGTCCTGTTACACCAACCGCGGCCGACGCGCGAGAGGAACTTTTACCGATTCTGAATACCGTTCCACGCTCCCCGAGACACATCCATCTCATGGGCATCTGCGGGACCGGCATGGCCTCCCTGGCAGGGCTGCTCAAGAGCAAAGGCTATCAGGTCACCGGATCTGACCAGAACGTCTACCCTCCCATGAGTGATTTCCTGAAATCCATGCATATTCTCGTGTTGCCCGGCTATCGAGCCGAAAACCTCCATCCTTTTCCGGACCTGGTCATCGTCGGAAATGTCATCACCCGTCAGAATCCTGAGGCGGTGGAGCTTTCCCGTCTGAGCATTCCCTACCTTTCTCTTCCCCAGGCCCTTGACCACTTTGCTATGAAAGGGAAACGATCCATCGTGATCAGCGGTACGCACGGCAAGACAACCACCACCGCGCTGACCGCATGGATCCTTGAAAAAGCAGATCTCGATCCCGGCTTCATGGTCGGCGGGATTCCTCTCAATTTCAAACAGAACTTCAAGTCGGGAAGCGGACCCTATTTTGTCATCGAGGGCGATGAATACGACACCGCGTTTTTCGACAAGGGACCCAAGTTCGTTCACTACAGGCCCTGGGCCGTCATCCTGACCAGTATTGAATTCGACCACGCCGATATCTACAGGGACCTGGAGCATGTTCTTCAAAGCTTCCGCAGGCTGATCGACCTCATTCCACCGGAGGGAGTTCTCATAGCGAACAGCGATGATCCCCGCATCACCGGAGAACTCGACAGCGCCAAATGCCCCGTCTGGACCTATGGACTTTCCGGGCGACCCATGTGGGGAGTAGAGGACATATCCTTCGTTGAGGGATCCACCCATCTGCGCTTAGCAAGGGAAGGCAGGAAATTTCTGAGTGTCCGGACACCTCTCTATGGGCGCCACAATATTTCCAATCTCCTCTCCACTGTGGCACTGGCAAGCTTCCTTGATATACCGAGCAAAGCCCTTTCAGACGCGTTTCTGAGTTTCAAGAGTGTCAAGCGCAGACAGGAAATACTGGGAGAAGAACGTGGTGTCCTCGTGGTGGATGATTTCGCGCATCACCCCACTGCGGTCCGCGAAACCATCCGTGCGGTGAAAGAGCGGTTTCCCGGGCGGAGGCTTGTAGCGGTTTTCGAACCCCGTTCCAATTCCAGCAGGCGGAAGATTTTCCAGGAACGCTACGCGGAATCATTTGATCTGGCTGATCGAATCTTCGTGCCCGACCCCCCCCTCATGCACAAAGTGCCGCCGGAGGAACGTTTTTCTTCCCGCCAGTTGACACGAGATCTTCAGGTAAGGGGACTCGCGGCTGCCTCTTTCGAGAGCACCGACGCGCTGCTGAAGGACCTGATCCATGAGACAAATACGGGCGATGTAGTCCTCTTCATGTCAAACGGCGGGTTTGATAACCTCCCCGGAAGATTTCTGAAGGAACTGGCGGCATCATCCCAATAAAAACAGCACTATCTTCCGTAACAATTCTTCCCGAGGAATTTCTCCCTGTAAGATTTCAGGAGCGTCGTGACCTCTCTTTCCGGAGGCCTGGTCTCTTTCAACCTCCCGGCGATTTCAGCATCGCTCACCCGCATGTTGAGGCCTCTTTTCGGGATATCAATCTCTATGATATCCCCGTTTCTGATTGCACCGATAGCGCCGCCGTTGAACGCCTCCATCTCCGCGTGACCGATGCAGGGTCCGGTTGTCGCGCCAGAAAACCTCCCGTCCGTGATCAGGGCCACCTTCTTATATCCCGCGCCCTTCAAGGCATCAGTCGGGGTCAGCATCTCGGGCATACCCGGTGCGCCGGCCGGTCCCTGAAACGGCAAAACCACCACATCTCCTTCTTCGATCTCTCCGGCTTCTATGGAATCGAGCAAATCCTTCTCGGAATAAAAGACCTTGGCCGGACCCGCATGCACCATCATGCCCGGATCCACTGCCGTCTGTTTGATGATCGCACTGTTGGCGATATTCCCTCGAAGGACAGCGATACCGCCTTCCGGATGGTACGGCCTCTCCAGGGGCCTGATCACCTCCTCATCCACGACCACTCCCTGTTCCGCTATGCGCTTCAGGGATTCCCCGTTCACCGTAGGGGAATCCTTGAAGTTTTCCCGCAATCGATGCAGTAGCCCGGGAATACCTCCGGCGCTATCCACGTCCGCCATTTCATAGGGTCCCGCCGGGATAATGGAACAGAGATGGGGAGTCTCCCGCGAAATACGGTCAAAAAGTTCCACTTCAAGGTCGATCCCGGCCTCCCGTGCGATCGCGGGGATATGGAGGACCGTGTTTGTTGATCCCCCCATTGCCATATCGACCCTGATCGCGTTTTCAAATGCGGAAACCGTCATGATATCTCTCGGCCTGATTCCTTCCTTCACCAGTTGCACAATCTTTTTTCCCGTTTCATATGCCTGTTTCTTCTTGTCAGGGTCCAGCGCCAGGGTAGTGCCGCACCGGGTGACCGACATTCCCAGGACTTCGGTCACCACGGCCATGGTGTTCGCGGTATAGAGCCCCACACAGGAACCTGCCCCGCAGACCATGGCAGGGAGCATCTCTTCCGCCGCTTCCGCCGAAAGTTTTCCGGACTTCACCTGGCCCACCATACGGAACCCTTCGATGGGATGGTATTTCACCCCTTCTATGACGTTTGCCTTCATGGGACCACCGGTGAGGATGATGGCCGGAAGGTTCAGACGTCCGGCTGCCATGAGCATTCCCGGCGTAATCTTGTCGCATGCGGTGACCCCTACCCAGCCATCGAGGGAATGGGACAAGGCCATGATTTCCACATTATCCGCGATGTGCTCCCTGCTGGGGAGGCTCAATCGCATCTCCACAAACATGGCAATGCCGTCACAAACGCCGGGAACTCCCCACTCCAGCGGAACGCCGCCGGCATCCCGGATGCCCTTCTTCACTTCCTGTGTGAGGTCACTCAAATGGATATGACCAGGAGTAATATTATTGTAGCTGTTGGCAATGCCGATAAAGGGTTTCTCCAGGCCGAAGTCTTCCTTTTTCAGGCCGGCCGACAGGAGCAGGGCCCTGTGCGGCAAGGTTTCAATACCCTTTTTCAGTGTATCCGATCGCATAACTTCCTCCAGAGGTGGTAACTTTAATCATAAGTCATAAGTGAGCCTCCTCCCGAAGAGCCGGAGGAATCAGGGAGCCCCCCGGGGGAGCCCAGGGAGTCCCGCCTTTGGCGGGAGAATATTCCGGGGCCCTCCACCGGAGGTGCAGGGATTAGCTGCAACGAACCTTTCTGCAAAATAGTCAACCCACCGGGGCAAGTCAAGAATGAACGTTGAGGTACCTTTTTAATACGTGGAAACTACTCCCTTGGGACATCATCGGGATTTTTTGAGAGTATTCTTCGGGTGCACAGCTTGAAGTGAGGGTTGAAGGGCGGATGGTGCGTTCCCGCCCGGGTTCACACAGAATATATTACCAACGCCTTGTGGGGCTCTTGAAAACGGGGTCCAGAGATCCCGGGAAAAATGGCAATCACGAGCGGAATACACAAGGGCTCCGTTCGATCCAGGACGATTGTGCAACGGAGCGGTTTTCGTGGCCGGACTCTCTATGCGGCCAGTGCTGCTTTTCTGCCGGCTTCGAGCGCCTTCATGTTGAGAGGAATGAGGGCCTTTTTCTTTGCAAGTTTTCCCTTAACAGCCGTCATCAGTTTGTCAAAATCGACGATCCTGCTGCGGGCGACGAATGCCGCCAGCGCCACGATGTTGGCCACCTTGAGATTGCCAAGTTCCTTCGCTATTTCAATGATGGGGACGCTGATAACGTCCACATCCTTGCGGCCTGCCTCGATGGATATAATGGACGCGTTGATGAATATGACGCCGCCCGGTCTTACGGCCGGCGCAAATTTTTCCAGAGAAGGACGGTTCATGGCGACAAGATGCTGTGGATTCCGGATGATGGGGGAACCGATGGGCCGGTCGCTGGTCACTACGGTACAATATGCGGTCCCGCCCCGCATCTCAGGCCCGTAGGAAGGGATCCATACCACCTCGCGGCCTTCCTCCATTGCGGCCTGGGCAAGTATCTGTCCCATAAGCATGATCCCCTGCCCGCCGAATCCGGCAAATTGAACTTCGCTTTGCATGTCTCCTCCCTCTTGTTTTCAATTGAGCCGAGATGCTCAGTCATCCTCCGGCGTCTTGAAGTCACCCAGGCTGTAATAGGGCAGCATCTTGTCTTCTACCCATGAGAGCGCGTCAACCGGGGTCATGCCCCAGTTCGTCGGACAGGTACTCACCAGTTCGACCAGGCTGAAACACCGGTTTTCCATCTGATACGTGAATGCTTTTTTTATCGCTTTCTTGGCGCGGTTGATATACTTGGGACCGATCAGCGTCTGGCGGGCAATATATCCGGGTGTCGCCAGCGATGCCAGCAATTCCGACATCCTGACAGGCATTCCCACTTCCTCGGGTTTTCTGCCCAAAGGAGTTGTTGTTGTCCGCTGTCCGGGCATCGTGGTAGGGGCCATCTGGCCGCCGGTCATCCCGTACACCGCATTGTTGATAAAAATGGTGGTAAATTTCTCGCCGCGATTCGCCGCATGCACGATCTCACCCATTCCGATACTTGCCAGGTCGCCGTCCCCCTGGTAGGTGAAAACGATCAGATCCGGCCGAACCCGTTTGATGCCCGTAGCCATGGCCGGAGCCCGGCCGTGGGCCGCCTCCTGGAAGTCAAACGTAAAGTAGTTGTACATCAAGACCGCACACCCTACCGGCGCAATGCCGACAGTACGTCCACGGATCCCCAGCTCGTCAATTACCTCCGCGATCAGGCGGTGGGCCACTCCGTGGGTACATCCCGGACAGTAATGGG
>CAZONI010000073.1:0-18071 GCA_964581175.1 uncultured Desulfobacteraceae bacterium | reverse complement strand
ACTATGGCATTGGTGGCCATGGTGGTGGAAAAGACCGTCCTCCGGATCTTCCCCGGTTCAACGGCATCAGTCACCTTTTCAATGGCGGTTCTCAGCGTTCCGAGGAGGTCTTTACCGGTAGGCGTCTTCGTCTCCGCCAGCACGCCTCGACCATCCAGAAGCACCGCATCCGTCTGGGTGCCTCCCACGTCCAGTCCGAGTATCATAGCACCACCATTCGCCGGATATTCTTTTTCCGGCCCAACGTAATCTCCCTCAGCGCCCTATGCCCTACGCCCTATGCCCACGCCCGGACAAGCCGGGAATAAACAAATATCAAAGCTCAAATGTCAAATGAAATCCAAATGCCTCAATGCCAAAAGCATATAGTACTCACCTGTCTACCCTGGCGAGAGGCCACACCGGCAATCACAGCAGTTCACATTTTAGTTGATTTGTTCATCTTGATATTTGACATTTGGATTTTGAAATCTGGCATTAAAGAGAAATCTAATAATTCTATTTTATACCATGGATGCCGGAAAAGACAAAAGGGATATTGTGACTTTCAGATCCACCGTCGAATTTCGTCTACGCGGATTGAGCCAGGCGGTTCGCGGAGTGCAGCAAAAAATACTTCCCATGTAAAAGACGAGGTGGTAGGATCTCACTCCATCGGAAGACAGCATCACCCGGGCATTGAAGAGGTAACGGCAGGTGAACCAACGGGAAAATTGGGACCGTTCCTTCCCGGCAAAGGAAATTTGCCGGGTTCTACTGGACAGGGGAATCATCTCTCCCGCGCAACACAAAGAGATTCTCGGAAAGCACGCCGGTGTGAGGAGGAAAATCGAGGCGAGCCAGCAGCCGCCGCAATCTCCTGACTCAAAGACAGCTGTTCCGAGCATCCCGGTCACTATCGTGGACGTGATCGCCTCCCTGGATCTCAAGAGGGCCGATGACCCTGCGCGCCCTCTGGACGAAGACCTCATCGTGCAGACCCTCGCCGACCACTGGGAGGTCCCATACCGGAAAATCGATCCCTTGGAACTGGACCTCAACCTCGTAACGGGAACCATCCCGCATTCGTTTGCCATCAAGCATCTTGTCCTGCCCATCGACGTGCGCAACGGCTGTCTGATCGTGGCGACACCCAATCCCTTCGACCTGGAGGTCATTGAGGATATCAGCCGGGTCAGCCACATGAAGGTGAGCGTTGTGGTCAGTTCCAAGACCGATGTCCTGCGACTCATTAATGAATTCTTCGGTTTCAGACGTTCCATTGCGGGCGCGGAAAACCAGTTTTCCGGCCTGCCGGTAGATCTTGGGAACCTGGAACAATACGTGAAATTGAAATCTTCCGAGGAACTGCCCTCTGATGATCAGCACGTCGTCAATGCCGTAAACCATCTCCTCAACTACGCATTTGACCAACGTGCAAGCGACGTGCACCTGGAACCAAAAAGGGACTCCAACATCGTCAGAATGCGCATAGACGGTATCCTCCACACCGTGTATAAGCTGCCGAAAAATGTCCACTCTGCCATGGTGAGCCGCATCAAGACCCTCTCCAGGCTCGATATGGCTGAAAAGAGACGGCCCCAGGACGGCAGGATAAAGACGGCCAGGAAAGGGGTTGAGGCGGAGATCCGGGTCTCTACGGTCCCGGTGGCATTCGGTGAAAAAATTGTGATGCGGATTATGGACCCTGATATCCTGTTCCAGGACCTGGAGGGCCTTGGCTTTACCAAAGCGGATCTTGCCCGTTTCCGGCGCTTCATCGGCATGCCCCACGGCATTGTCCTTGTCTGCGGTCCCACCGGAAGCGGGAAGTCCACCACCCTGTACTCGGCCATGCGGCATCTTTCCTCTCCGGAAATCAACATCACCACAGTGGAAGACCCCATAGAAATGGTTCACGAGGACTTCAATCAGATAGCGGTGCAACCGGTCGTAGGGATCACCTTCTCCACCATTCTCAGAAACATCCTCAGGCAGGACCCCGATATCATCATGATCGGTGAAATGAGGGACCTTGAAA
Organism: uncultured Desulfobacteraceae bacterium; assembly: GCA_964581175.1. Taxonomy (GTDB): domain Bacteria; phylum Desulfobacterota; class DSM-4660; order Desulfatiglandales; family Desulfatiglandaceae; genus B46-G9. The sequence goes on along the minus strand of CAZONI010000073.1, from coordinate 16,051 downwards.
CAGCCCAAAATGCCGTCCAGGCAGCGCTTACCGGCCACCTGGTCCTGTCCACACTCCATACCAACGACGCGCCTTCCGCCATCACCCGGCTCCTGGATCTGGGGGTCCCGTCCTTCCTCATCCAGGCGACCCTGGTCGGAGTGCTTTCCCAGCGCCTTGTGCGCAAGATCTGCCCCCACTGCAGGGAGCCTTTCCCGATTGATCCCATAAAGCTGGCCGCCATGGGGATCGATCTGGGGGAAGAAGAGGTCACCGAACTCTGGCGGGGAAATGGATGCATCAAGTGCCGGGGTACCGGGTATCTCGGAAGGACATCGGTTTTCGAGGTGCTTCCTTTCAGCGATGCGTTCAAACAACTGGTGGTCCAGAATGTGAGTCTCGAGGATCTGAAGCGGCAGGCAGAGGCCGAAGGCATGGTCACCCTCCGGCAAAATGCCGTCAGAAAATTACTGGAAGGCGTAACCACCTACCAGGAAGTCCTGCGGGTGACATGGAATCAATGATCCGAGGCGGATACATGAGGCGTAAGGCGCAGGGCGTAAGGCGTAAGGAAAAAGGATAAAGGAAAACGCAGGAAGCAGAAGACAACGAAGCAACTCTCGGCGACGCCAATTTCTCCTTTATTTGATTAATTGACATTTGACATTGATTTGACATTTCGATTTTGGAATTTGACATTCATTTCAGCCGCAACAGAAATTTTGAACCCTTTCTTAACAGGAATTTGCGTATACGGGAGTAGCACTTACACCTTAAACCTTAAGCCCTGCGCCCTGCGCCCTACGCCTGAGTAAAAAGGTATGCTGGTTCGACTGACCATATCCAATTTTGCGATTATCGCACATCTGGACATTTCCTTCCGTGCCGGCCTCAACATCGTCTCAGGAGAAACCGGTGCAGGGAAATCCATCATTATCAACGCCATGAACCTCATCCTGGGCGGACGCGCTTCCGGAGACCTCATCCGTACCGGCTGCCAGGAAGCCAAGGTGGAGGCGCTTTTCTCTATTCCCTCACCCGGGCATCTCGGCGACCTGCTCCGAGACCTCGACATTCCCTTTGAGGGGGAACTGGTGATCCGGCGTTCACTTCACAGGGAGGGGCGAAACAGGATATCGATCAATGGAACCATGGCTACCCTGCAAATGCTTTCCGGACTGGGGGATCACCTGATCAGTATCTCCGGCCAGCATGAACATCAACGCCTCCTGCAGCAGGATCGCCATCTCTCCATCCTCGATGAGTTCGGGGGGCTTGTTGCTGACAGAGAGGCGGTTACCGCTGTTTTCAACAGCCGTCAAGCCCTGCATGAAGAGATCCGGGAACTCGGGAGAGAGATTACAGAAATGCGGGATAAACAGGAACTCGCGCGCTTTCAGCGTGATGAGATTGACGGCGCCCGGGTCCAGGAAGATGAGGACGCCTCTCTGAGCGGAGAGAAAGTGCGCCTGGAACATGCCGACGAACTCCTCACAACCATTTCCCAGTCCTACCATGACCTGTACGAAAGTGACCAGTCTCTGCTCTCCGGACTCTTCGATTGCGCCAAAAGGCTGGAGAAGGCCGCCCGGATAGATGACCGCCTGGGAGACATCACGCGAACCCTCACTGAATGCCGGATCGTCCTGGAAGAAGCTGCCATGTCCCTCAGGGACATCCAGGGGACCATCGCATCAAATCCCCGGCGGCTTGAGGAGGTCCACGAAAGGCTGGAAGTCCTGAACCGCCTCAAGAGGAAATACGGTCCCACCCTCTCCGACGTGCTTGCGTTTCGGGAAAAGACAGAAACAGCGATGGATGAGCAACACGAAAAGATGGAGAGGAAGCTCGAGTTGGAAAATCGCCTCTCTTCCCTGGAAGTGGAGCTCCTTAAAGCGGCCCGCATGCTTTCGGACAAACGGAAGAAGGCGGCGCAACGGCTAGAAAAAGCGGTCGAAAACGAACTCAACGACCTCAATATGCCGCACACGCGTTTTCGCGCAGCGTTTCTCGACGCCAAGGAAAGAAGTCCGAGCGCCCTGGAGGCCCTTTCCCTGCTCCGGAGCGATGGGCTCGATCAGGTGGAATTCCTGCTGTCCCCCAATGTCGGGGAAGACCTCAAGCCGCTTGCAAAAATAGCCTCAGGCGGAGAGCTTTCCCGAATTATGCTTGCGCTCAAGAGCATCCTTGCGCGGAGCGCGTCGGTAGAAACGATAATCTTCGACGAAGTCGATGCCGGAATCGGGGGCGCCACGGCGGAGGTCGTCGGAGAAAAACTTGCAGGCCTTGCCCGCTTTCATCAGATCCTCTGCATTACTCACCTCCCCCAGATTGCCAGCAAGGCACGCACCCACTTCCAGGTAAGAAAGAACGTCGTCGACGGCAGGACGCAGACATTTATCTCCGAGCTTGATGAAAACGAGCGGGTAGAAGAGATAGCCCGCCTCCTGGCAGGCCGCAAGATCACTCCCCAGGCATTGGCCCACGCCCGTGAAATGGTAAGCTAGTCTTGGAGAAGCACCTGCTGTCCGATCGCGAAAGGCCCACCGGAAACCGGCTTTGCTACGGCGTCCATATCTCCCACCGAAACAATCTCGACCCGTCCCACCTCCTTGCTCCGGACCGGATAGAGACGACCACTCAGTGACGGGACCGGCTCCCCTTGAGAAAATACCAGAAAGACTTGCCCCGCCTTCAATCCTATGTCCCGCCCACCGTTAACCTTGATGGTCTCGCCTTCAACGGAAAGGACCTTTCCAATCCAGGGTATCCCTTCAAGGACATCTGAAATTGCCGATACCTCTTTTTTCAGAATTTCAGGCATGTGTTTATTCAGCAGCTCTTCCATGAATTCCTTCTCATTGCCGGCAAAGTCTTCTTCTGAGCTGGAAAATGTCTTGGACTCCAGCCGCGTCAACATTACCGCGCCGCTGCTCAGATCGATGAGATTTGTGACCATTGAGATTTCGTGAAAGTAGGTGTTCCTCCGAAACGGCCAGATGCCGGTGCGCCTCATGGTTACATCAATGGGGTTGAGCACCCCGGTGATCAGGACATTCAGTCCGCGTTCCTCTGCTTTTCGGATATAGTCTTTCGGCGTTACGATCCCGAAACGGGGAGACTTCATATCATCGCTCAGTTCGGAGACGCCGAGGGGTTTCTCAGTCAGAACAACAGAGGGGACTTTCCTCATCCTTGAGATGAATTCCTCGGTGAATTTAGCTCCGAGACCACCTCCGAGATGGGTTTCATCTATGAAAGGGACCACTTCCACCCGCTTTGCGAGCAGAGTGCTGTTCTTGTGAAATTCTGTCAACAGGAAATGGGTCGAACTGCAACCCCAGAAAAAACTGAACGTCATCAAGAGTACAAATCCGGCGGCCCGAAAAGCACTTCTTTTCATGATTTCCCTTTCTCTCTCCCTTTCCAGTGTAGCCCTCCGGCGGTGTCCCGGCCCAGGCATGAGTTTCTGTTTTCCAGCGACCAACGATTCAGTAGACCATGTCAAATGATTCAAATTCACCTGTCCAGAGTTCGTACAGTTCCTTCACCCGATCCACTCTGGCGGCTGACGGACCGTCGTGGCACCAGGCGATCAGCCTCTTGACCGCTTCCTGTGAACCCTCGGCGAGAACCTCCACACTCCCTCCGGGACGGTTCCTTACCCAACCTGTCACGCCCAGCTCGGTTGCCCGGCGTCGCGTGGAATCCCTGAACCAGACGCCCTGAACCCGCCCTTCGATACTCAGCCTGACACGAAGATTATTCACGCGATGCCTCCAACAAATCCACAAAGGCAGGCTCATCGATGATGGTCACCCCAAGCTCCCGCGCCTTTTCCAGTTTTGAACCTGGAGCCGTTCCGACTACCACATAATCGGTATTCCTGCTCACGGTACTGGAAACCTTCCCCCCCATTCCTGCAATCCGGTCCTTGGCTTCTTCTCGTTTAAGCGTTTCAAGGGAACCGGTCAAGACAAAAGTCTTTCCCGCAATCGGCGAGGGCCGGGAAGGGGCCATTGTTTCCGGCACAACCCCTGAAGCAAAAAGGCGCTCTATCAATCGGCGGTTGGTGGGATCTTCTACGTAGGTGAGAGTGCTGTCCGCGATCTCCTCGCCGATTCCCTTTATCGAAAGGAGATCCTCCCTGCCGGCATTCATGAAATTTTTCAGCGTCTGAAAATGATCTGCCAGGAGCTGTGCCACGTGCTCACCGACGTGCCTGATACCCAGGGAATAGATGAATCTGGCGAGGGCCGGATGTCTGCTCTCCTGGATGGCCTGCATCAGGTTTGCGGCCGATTTCTGCTCGATTTTGTCCAGCTTGAGCAGATCCTCGAAAGACAGCGCGTAGATGTCGGCCTCATCACGGATCATCTTCCGGTCGAGGAGCTGCCCCAGGATCTTGTCTCCCATTCCGTCGATATCCATGGCCCCCTTTGACACGAAATGCCTCAACGACGCCCGGACCTGGGCCGGGCATCCGGAATTCGGGCACCGGGAAACGGCCTCTCCCTCTTTTCTTTGCACTTTCGAACCGCACACGGGACAGGCCTCAGGCATGACATACGGCTTTTCATCACCTCTCCGGCGCGAAACGATAACCTTCACCACCTCCGGGATAACATCCCCTGCCCGCTGAACAACAACCGTGTCCCCTTCACGAACATCTTTTTTCGTGATCTCATCCTGGTTATGAAGGGTTGCCCTCCTGACCACGACGCCACCCACTTCCACGGGCTCAAGGTGCGCCACCGGCGTGAGGGCGCCGGTCCTCCCCACCTGGACCTCAATCTGCAGGATTCTGGTGGTCTCCTGGACAGCCTTGAATTTGAATGCGGTTGCCCACCTCGGACTCCTGGTCTTTTCTCCGAGCCTTGCCTGGAGGTCGATTCGGTTGACCTTGATCACGGCACCGTCAATTTCAAATGCAAACTGGTCTCGCGTCTCTTCCAACCGGCGGCAGTATGCTATTACCTCTTCAACGGCATCGCAGATCAGGATATGGGGTCTGTTTACCCGCAGTCCCCAATCCTGGAGGCCGAGCATCAACTCATACTGTGTCTCAAAGGTCTGACTGCTGAGTTCACCGACCCCGTAGCAGAACATGTTCAACGGGCGTCTCGCGGTTATCCGCTGGTCGAGCTGTCTGAGGGAGCCCGCAGCTGCATTTCTGGGATTGGCAAAGGGAGGAAGATCGTGGGCCGCCCTCTTCTTGTTCAAGGCCCTGAAGGCCTCGATTTCCATGTAGATCTCCCCCCGTACTTCCAGGAGATCGGGGACCGGTCGTTTCCCGCTCAAGGACTTGAGTTTGAGTGGAATGGTCAGTATGGTTTTGACATTCCGGGTCACGTCTTCTCCCTTGTACCCGTCCCCCCGGGTCGAAGCAACCGCCAGCACACCCTTTTCATATACCAGTTCCACGGCGAGGCCGTCCATCTTCGGCTCGACCGTGTACTGAACGGGATCAACTCCTTTGAGAAATCTCCTGACCCTGCCGTCAAATTCCTGGATATCCTGGTCATCGAAAGCGTTTTCCAGGCTCAGCATGGGCAGCCGATGGCTCACCTGTGTGAATGCTTCCTGGGGTTCGGCGCCGACCCGCTGCGTGGGAGAATCGGGGGTGACGAGGTCGGGATGTTCCCGCTCCAGCTTAAGGAGTGTCTGGAAAAGGCGATCGTAGTCAGCGTCCGATATCTCCGGGTCATCCAGCACATAGTAGCGGCGATTATGATACCGAATAAGCTCTCTCAAGCGGTCGATTTCTTCCTGTATCGTCGTCTCCACTGCTCTTTGTTCTCCGTTTCTGACCTATGATTCGTCGTCCTTGGCGCCCGGGCTGGCGGATGAGATCAGTTCCAGAAAGAGTTCCGCCCCCGACCGGGTTACCTCTTTCACTGTTGTGCTGGAAAATCCCGTGTGCCATCGCAGGTCGAACAGCTCATCCGAGACAACAAGCATCGCCGTGAGCGCCACCGAGCGGAAAAGCGCCACCTGCATCAACGCCGACATCTCCATCTCCACGGCAAGCACTCCGGCCTTCTGGTAATGTTCCACCTTTCCCGGCGTTTCACGATAGGGAGCATCCGTGGACCAGACCGGGCCGGTCATGCATTCCACCTCCAGCCCGTTCATGGACTGAAGAAGGGATTCAGTCAGGCGGCTGTCCGGTTCCGCCGGCCGCTCACCAACCGGATAGTGGCCCGACGTTCCCTCCTCAGAGACTGCGGAGGTCGGGATGACGACGTCTCCTATCCTCAGGAACCGCTGGAGAGACCCACACCATCCCAGGACCCAGAACCGTTTCGCCCCCAGCACGATGAGCTTCTCCAGGGCAATCACAGCCTGGGGAGCCCCCAGAAATGGGCCCGAGATGCTTGCCCGTTTGCCCAGTTGCCCTCGCGGTTGATACAGGTGCGAGAGTGCCATGTCACGCACCGGGAGTCTCTTTCCCTCGGTTTTTCTTACCAGGAAGCGCACCGCATCGGGGACCATGGCCATCACGACATCAGAACCAAGGACCGGGTCGTTTCTCCCTCTTCTGGGAAAAATAATACCCTCTTCCTTTGGATCCCGTTCACCCTGTCCGGGCAGCGTGGTTTCCATCTATCCGCCCTCTCTCAACCTGGATAATTCTGTGGCCGATAAATCAAGGATGACATATGTGACCGCAGTTATGAACACCGGCATTTAGACCCTGAGATACTAGAGGGTATGGCCTGTATTGGCAACCTTATTTTTTGTCCTGGAGCCGCTTCAGGGCTGTCCCGGTGGAACTTCTGCGGGCCGGAAGATATGCGCTAACCGAAAGCGCACGAAAGATTTCTATGGAAAAAATACAATGCTGTGGTAAAATAAGGAAAAATGAGCGGGTTGTAAAATCCTCAGGATTTTGATTGACATAACTCACTCCGACAAATAATAATAATAGATTTGGTTTTGAGAACCAGTGATGTTTGAAAACCTGACGGAAAAGCTAAACCGTGTCTTCAAGAAGGTAACCGGGAGGGGAAAGCTTACTGAGGCGAATGTTCAGGATGCTCTCAAGGAAGTTCGCCTGGCGCTGCTGGAAGCGGATGTCAATTACAAGGTCGTAAAAAGCCTCGTCGAAGACATAAGAACACGCGCCGTCGGCCAGGAGGTACTCGAAAGTCTGACTCCCGGGCAGCAGCTCATTAAAATTGTCAACCAGGAGCTGGCCCGTTTGATGGGAGGGGAGCGTCAGGACCTGAACCTGGCCGGCAAGACGCCCTATATCATCATGCTGGTGGGGCTTCAGGGCTCCGGAAAGACAACCACCGCCGCAAAGCTCGCTCAATATCTTCGAAAGCAGGGACGGCATCCCTACCTGGTGCCCGCCGATATTTACCGGCCGGCCGCAATTGAGCAGCTGGAGAAGCTCGGTTCCCAGATAGAAGTGCCGGTCTATCCTTCGGTCCCTGCCCAGAGACCTGAACATATCTGTGTCGACGCCCTGTCGAAGGCAGGGAGGGAAAACTGCGACCTCCTGATTTTTGATACGGCAGGTAGGCTCCATATTGATGAAGAGCTCATGGCGGAACTGGAGCGGATCAGGGACAAGACAAACCCCCATGAGATCCTGCTCGTAGCGGACGCCATGACAGGACAGGATGCGGTCAACGTGGCCGGGAGCTTCAACGACGCCCTTTCCATTACGGGAGTTATTCTTTCCAAGATGGAGGGGGATGCCCGGGGGGGAGCGGCCCTTTCCATCAGAGCGGTCGTACAAAAACCCATAAAATTTGTGGGTGTGGGAGAAAAACTCGACGCCCTTGAGCCTTTTTTTCCGGACAGGATGGCTTCCAGAATTCTGGGGATGGGCGATGTGCTTTCCCTGATCGAAAAAGCGCAGGCCCAATTTGACGACAAGGAAGCCGAAAAGCTCCAGAAGAAGCTCAAGAAACGGGAATTCGACCTGGAGGATTTTTCCGCTCAGTTGAAACAGGTCAAGAAGCTGGGTTCTCTCGAACAGATACTCGGAATGCTTCCCGGCATGGGCCAGATGAAGAAGCTGAAACAACTCAAGCCCGATGAAAAAGAACTGGTCAAAATCGAGGCAATCATCAGTTCCATGACCAGAGATGAGAAAAAGAATTACAAGATTATCAACGGAAGCAGGAGAAAGCGGATTGCAAAAGGGAGTGGGACATCTCTCCAGGATGTCAACCGGCTCTTGAAAAACTTCGCACAATCAAAAAAGATGATGGAACGGCTGACCAGGAAAGGCTACCGGGATATGGGGTCTCTTTTTGGCTAGCTCGCAACTTTTCACTACAAGGGGGTGATACTGGACAATGGCAGTGAGAATCAGATTGACAAGGATGGGTGCAAAGAAAAAGCCCTTTTACCGGTTGGTGGCAGCTGACTCGGAAGCTCCTCGCGACGGCAAGTTTCTGGATATCCTGGGGTATTACGATCCGAAAACCGACCCGGCAGTAATCAAGATTCACGAGGACAAGGTCCGTTACTGGCTGGAGAAGGGCGCAGTGATGACGGAATCAGTCAGATCGATCTTGAAGAAACAAGGTATAGCAAAGTCTCCTTCAGCGGCAAATTGAGGTGATACGCGGATGAACTCAAACATGGAGGTGAGACGACATGAAGGACTTGATTTCCTACATAGCAAAAGCGCTGGTGGACAAACCGGAAGATGTGGTTGTCACTGAGATAGAGGGAGAGCAAACCTCTGTGATTGAGCTAAAGGTAGCCAAGGAAGACCTGGGGAAGGTCATCGGAAAACAGGGCCGTACGGCACGGGCTATGAGGACGATCCTCAGTGCGGCTTCCACGAAGATTAACAAGCGATCGGTTTTGGAAATACTTGAATAGGCTTGACCCCGAATCCAGATCATAACCTGCTCCTGGTGGGAAAGGTTCTCCGGCCTCATGGGCTGGACGGCCAGGTGAAAATTCATGCCTACGCCCGGTCGGATGCAACGTTCCTGGACGCCGGCAGCATCTTTTTGCGAGAGCAAACGGGAAAACTCACCGAGTTCACCATGCTTTCCGCAAGTCCCGGCAAATCCGGTCCTGTTGTGGAACTGGAAGGGATCTCTTCCCGCACAGGGGCAGAGGCATATCGAGATGCGGAGGTGCTGATCAGAAAAGATGCATTGCCCTGGAAAGACGCGGACGAATATTTCTGGTATGAGCTCCTGGGAATTGACGTGTTCCTCGAATCGGGAGAATACCTGGGTCCCATCAGCGATATCATTGCCACGGGCAGCAACGACATCTATGTGATAAAAAGGGGACAAAAGGAGGTGCTCATTCCCGGCACGCATGAGATCATCAGGGATATTGATCTAGAGACGAGGAAGATGACAATTCACCCGGTGGAGGGTCTCCTGGATCTTCATGAGATTTGATGTCCTGACCATATTCCCGGAAATGATCCAGGGATACCTCAAGGAAGGCATTCTGGCCCGTGCCGCAAAACGGGATCTGATCAGAACCGGGGTAACAGACATACGCGCCTTCGCAAAGGGTGCTCATAAGAATACGGACGACCGTCCCTTTGGGGGCGGAGACGGCATGGTAATGAAGCCCGGTCCCATATACAGGGCACTCCGCTCGGTCCGGAGAGTCGGCGAGCGGAGTCTCGTCCTCCTTCTGACACCCCAGGGAGAACAACTTGACCAGAACATGGCCTGGGGGTTGTCCAGGGAAGAACAACTCATCCTTATTTGCGGGCGCTACGAGGGAATTGACGAGAGAGTCAGAAAACTGTGTGTTGACAGAGAGGTATCCATCGGGGATTACGTTCTGAGCGGCGGTGAACTAGCGGCCCTCGTGCTCATGGACGCCGTAAGCCGCCTCGTTCCCGGAGTACTGGGGGGCGAAAAATCGGCCCAGGAAGATTCTTTTGAAGGAGGATTGCTGGAATACCCGCACTACACCCGGCCTAGGGTATTCCTGGGGGAAGGGGTTCCCGAGGTCCTCTTGTCGGGAAATCATCAAGAAATTCGCCGGTGGAGGAGAGTTCAGTCCCTGAAGCGGACACTGGAAAAGCGGCCTGATCTTCTCCACAATATCGTCCTCACCCCCCAGGATGAGGCGATCCTCGAAAAACTGCGGCAAGAGGCCGAAAAATAGGAATAGCGGAACCAATTTCAAAATCGCTCGATTTTGAAACCGGCTCTCGGGACATTTGTTGATGCGCCTGTACATAGGACTCGTTCATTATCCCGTTTTTGACAAGAACGAGCAGAGGATTGCTTCGGCGGTCACCACTGTTGATCTTCACGACCTGGCAAGGGTTGCCAGGACCTACGCCGCCAGGAAATTTCTGGTGATAACGCCGCTCGCAGATCAACAGGAGCTTGTAGATAGGGTCCGCAGGCACTGGACGAGAGGTTTCGGGGCTTCATACAATCCGGACAGGAAAACGGCCATCGAACTCGTCGCCGTCGCCCCTTCACTGGATGGGGCCGTTGAAAGCATCAGCTCCGTGGAAGGGGAAGCACCGTTTGTCATGGCCACTGACGCGGGCGAGCAAGAGCAGAACGTGCTCTCCTTCGCGGATGCGCGTGCCATGCTTCACCAGGACCGGCTCCTGTTTCTCCTTTTTGGAACGGCGTGGGGGCTCGATGAGCAGGTTTTGAGGCAATCGAACGCGGTGCTGGAGCCCATTATGGGGGTGGATGGATATAACCATCTTTCCGTTCGGGCGGCAGCGGCAATAATTTTGGATCGTTTGGTTGGTATGAATAGGATATCGTTGAGCAGTTGAGTGGTTGAGGAACGGCTGAACCGATGAGCGGCCGGGGCATCTTCCATTTGACTGCTTGGAGAACTGTGACATGAGGAGGAAACATGAACGTTCTGGAAATGCTTGAAAAAGAACAATTGAGGACCGATGTCTCTGATTTTCGCCCGGGGGATACGGTACGGGTCCATGCCAGGATCAAAGAAGGTGAAAAGGAGCGAATTCAGGTCTTCCAGGGGGTTGTCATCCGGAAACGGAAGGGCACCACCGGGGCGAGCTTTACGGTCCGAAAAATATCTTACGGTATTGGTGTTGAAAGGATATTTCCTCTCCACTCGCCTTCTATCGAAAAGATCGAGGTGATGACCAGAGGGAAGGTGAGAAGAGCCCGGCTCTATTACCTCAGAAAGTTGCGGGGAAAGGCCGCCCGGATCAAGGAAAAAAGGTACTAATCCTTTAGATATTCTAAAAAGTTCCTTGCCAAATCCACCCGAAAATCTATCCCTTTTCCCCAGGGATGATACCGGACCCGTTGAATGCCGGCCCTTCCTTTACGAGGCGATGGCCAGGACGGCGGGATTTGCCATGGTTGCCGGGCTGGATGAAGCGGGACGGGGTCCCCTTGCAGGGCCGGTCGTAGCGTCCGCGGTGATCCTCCCTGAGGAGGTGGACCTGCCGGGAGTCCGGGACTCCAAGCAGATGACTCCCCGTGCAAGAGAAGAGGCCTCCGAGTTGATCAAGAGAGAGGCCACGGCCGTGAGCGTCGCAGTCGTGTCCCATACATACATCGATACACATAATATCCTGAACGCCAGTCTTGAGGCTATGAAACGGGCCGTATCCGCTCTTGACCCGCAACCGGCCTTTCTTCTCGTTGACGGCATCCATCGTGTGCCGATTGGTCTGCCCCAGAGGTGTCTGAAAAAGGGCGATCAGCGGAGCATGAGCATATCTGCAGCCTCTGTTATAGCCAAGGTCTACCGTGACAGGATAATGAGGAACTATCACCGTCTGTTCCCGCAATACGGTTTCGAACAGAATAAGGGCTACGGCACACGGTATCACCTGGATGCCCTCAAGCGGTTTGGACCCTGCCCTTTTCACCGCCGCACATTCCGGGGGGTATGCTGACTTGACAAGAGAGCGGCTTGATCTGGGAAAACGAGGAGAAGAACTTGCTTTGAAAACCATTCAATCCATGGGATACAAGGACATCCTTCAAAATTACCGGTGCCCCCTCGGGGAAATCGATTTGATCGCGCGGGATGCCGGCACCCTGGTATTCCTGGAAATAAAGACGAGGCGGACCGGCTCAACAGGTTATGCCAAAGAAGCCGTAACCGCGCGAAAGAGACGTCAGATCTCCAAGGTCGCTCTCGCATACATGAAGGCAAACAATTGCAGTGATATGCGTGCCAGGTTCGATGTTGTGGCCATAAGCCTTGCGGGTTCCTCTCCGAAGATCGAGGTTGTAAAGAATGCGTTCGACCTCGCGTGCTAGCGACCAGTTTCGGCCGGGGACCCTCTTCATCGTTTCCACCCCCATCGGAAATCTGGAGGATATCACACTCAGGGCCCTGAAAACCCTGGAAAAGGTCGATGTCATTGCAGCTGAAAACGTGGGCCACACCCGCGGGCTTTGTGAACACTTCGGAATCAAGACACGGGTTCTGCGGTATAACCAGCATAATCAGAAGGTGAAAGCCCCTGAACTGATCGGCAGGCTGAAAGGCGGGTCCGATATAGCACTGGTGACGGACGCGGGGACACCCGGTGTTTCGGATCCCGGGGGCCTCCTTATCAGCGGGGCCGCCCGGGAATCCATTCCTGTTACGCCGATTCCCGGGCCTTCCGCCGTAACGGGGGCTGTTGCGGTCTCCGGATTTCCTGCCGAACAGTTCGTTTTTGGAGGGTTTCTGCCTCCAAAGGCGGGCAAGAGGAGACAGGCACTCCGCGCATTTGTGTCCGAAGATCGCACAATGGTCTTCTTCGAGGCGCCTCATCGCCTGAGGGCCATGCTCAAGGATACGCTGGACATACTGGGTGATCGAGAGGTCGTCCTCGTCCGTGAGATGACTAAACTCTATGAAGAGATACGCAGGGGAAAAATGTCCGGCATTCTCGGTGACCTGACCGAAGAGAAGATCAGGGGAGAGCTGACCCTTGTCGTGAAAGGAAGAGAAGAAAAAAGCGACCCGGAAAAAATCCCGATGCAGGTACTCGAGAAGATAGACGAACTTCTGATCCGGAAACGATCGAGCATGAAAGATATCGCCAGGGATATCTCCACAGAACAGGGATTTCCTTTCCGGCAGATATATAAGGCCTGCCTGACCAGAAAATCGAGGCTGTCTTCAACGGGTTCCCAATGATACCAGGCGACTTCAACATGGAACAGACAAAGGTGCTGAAAATATCAAACAACCTTGGACTGCACGCAAGGGCGGCAGGAAAAATCGTAGCCCTTGCAAATCAGTATGAATCCAAGCTGTTCCTCAAGAAGGACGCAGACGAGGTGGACGGTTCAAGCATTCTGTCCATCCTGACCCTTTCCTGCCCAAAGGGAACAGAAGTGGAAGTGAAGATCGTAGGCGAAGATTCAGAGGCCTTCATGGAAAGCCTGACCGAGCTTTTCTCCAATAAATTCGGAGAGGAACAATGACCGTCCGCTCCAATGAGTCAAAGGACACGATGCAGGGAATTCCGGTCTCGCCGGGAATTATTGTCGGCAAGGCTCACCTTGTGGACCGGTCCAGGGTCAAAATCCTCTATCAGTACCTCATTGACGAAAAACAGGTGGCCGGGGAGGTGGAACGTTTTGAAAATGCCATCCGGGCTACCGACGAACAGATCAAGATTCTGAAAAACAGGGTTCCCGAGCATGTCAAGGAACATTCCTTCATCCTCGACAGTCACCTGATGATCCTGAAGGACAGTATGCTTCGCGACTCCACGATACGCCGAATTGAAGAGGAAAAGATCAACGCGGAGTGGGCCCTGAAGAAATCGTTCCACGAGATCCGCAAGATCTTCGCCCAGATTGACGACGAATATATCAGCAACAGGATTCAGGATGTGGAGAATGTCTCGGAAAGGATCTTGCGGAACCTTTCAGGCGAAATGGTGGAAAGTCTCGCGGAGATACGCGAGCGGGTCATCATCGTGGCTCACGATCTCTCCCCTGCCGACACCACGGAGCTCAACATCAGTAAGGTCATGGGGTTCATAACCGATGTGGGAGGCCAGACGTCCCACACCGCAATCATGGCCCAGGCGCTTGAAATCCCAGCCGTGGTGGGTCTCGAGTCGGCCACCGCCAGGATCGCGGACCGGGACCTCCTCATCGTTGATGGGAGCACGGGAGAGGTCATCATCAATCCTGACGACGCCGACATTATTCACTACCAGGAAAAAGAGCTCCAGCATGAAAAATACAAATCCTCGATCGCGAGAATCAGTCACCTCCCCGCGGAAACGCCCGATGGATATCGGATCGCCATAAAGGCCAATATAGAATTCCTGGAGGAGGTCGCCGCCGTCCGGGATCATGGTGCGGAAGGGATCGGACTTTACCGGACGGAGTTCCTCTATCTCCGGAGCAAAGTTCTTCCGACAGAAGAGGAGCTGTTTAACGACTATAAGGAAGTTGCGGAAATCATGAATCCCGATCCCGTGACCATCAGGACCCTTGACCTGGGAGGGGATAAATTTGCCTCTCACATCGAGATCGCCAATGAGATGAATCCCGCCATGGGCCTGCGGGCCATACGATTATGCCTCAAGGAGCCGGGACTTTTCCGGACACAGCTCCGAGCCATATTGCGTGCGAGCACCTTCGGACACGTGCAGCTCATGTTTCCGATGATATCGGGCGTCCAGGAAGTAATAGAGGCGAAAGAAATACTCACCAGGATAAAAGGAGAACTGGACAGTGAGGAGATTCTCTACGACGAAAACATACCGGTGGGGGTCATGATCGAAATCCCGTCTGCCGTAACCATTTCAGACCTCCTCACCAAGCATGTTGACTTTTTCAGTATCGGGACCAATGACCTCATTCAGTATGCCCTGGCCATTGACCGGGTTAACGAACACGTAGCCTATATGTACCAGCCGTTTCATCCGGCCATCCTGCGGATGATCCGACAGGTTGTGCTGGAAGGCAAGAAAGCGGGAATCAAAGTATCGCTATGCGGTGAAATGGCCGGGGACCCTCTCTGTATCCCCATCCTGCTGGGCCTGGGACTTGATGAACTGAGTCTGAATGCTCGCTCGATCCCTTTGGTGAAAACCATCGTACGGGCCATTCCTCTAGAACAAGCTCGATATGATTTCGAACAGGTCCTTCAGCTCAACACCGCCATGGAGGTACGGGACTACCTCCTCAAGCGAATGAAGAAGATGATCCCGGAACTGGGTGAAAAAGGCTTTTTTCCCACCTGATTCACCGTCCTGCGACTGACCATCATATTACTCCCGAGAGAGGAATGGAATGGGTATAAAGATTGTCTGCCAGAATAGAAAGGCCTCATTCGATTATCACATTGATGAGACTATTGAAGCTGGACTCGTCCTTCTGGGGCCGGAGGTCAAATCCCTGCGAGAAGGACGGGCAAGCCTGGTGGACAGCTATGCGAGGATCCGCAGAGGTGAGGCCTTTCTCCACAGTATGCATATAACCCCCTACCCGTTTGCTCATCACCTGGAACTGGATCCGGTGAGGATCAGAAAACTCCTCCTCAACAAACGTGAGATCAAACGTCTCATCGGCAAGACGGAAGAGAAAGGATACTCCCTCATCCCCACAAAGGTCTATTTTAAAGACGGAAAGGCAAAAGTGGAACTTGCTCTGGCCAAGGGGAAGAAGAAATACGACAAACGCCGGGCTCTGAAAGAAAAGGAATTGAAGAGAGAAATGGATCAGGCACGCAAGAGAGGGCGTTATTGACACTTGCCCAAAAAGTGTTTATAATAGCAATAAATCAAAAAAGGGGGCGAATAGGTTTCGACGGGGATAGAGAAACTTGGGTTGCATACCGAGGTTCCACTGGCTCGTAAAACAGGTGGGATAAAGACAAACGCAGACGATTATGCGTACGCTCTAGCCGCATAGACGGCTAGCGTCCTTTCATTGTTTGCCTGCGACAGTGAAAAGGGCGCCGACTAGCAGGCTAGCTGACCCGCCCTACCTGTGAGACGGGGAAGTAAAATGCTACACAGGATAGTCCTCTGGCCACTGTGCCTGGCAGGTTCCAGGGGGCGAACATCTTTTGCCGGGCTATGTATGTAGAAGCCTGAGTGGAATGTTTTCGGACGCGGGTTCGACTCCCGCCGCCTCCACCA
>CAZONI010000072.1:0-18184 GCA_964581175.1 uncultured Desulfobacteraceae bacterium | reverse complement strand
AGATTGACGGCAGAGTCGGCGGGAATGCTTGAATGGATAGGCAGCTCGGAGAAATACGACCTGTACTGCGACAGGAACCTCCACCTTCTGAAGATGGATATCTATACGGGTATTATTCCTGCCTGGCTCACCGAAGAAGACAGAACGAGGTTTACCGCCAAGAGGCGGAAACGCATCATCGGCGAGTCGGAATTTGAGGGTGATCGCGGGCTTTCTGGGAGGGACTCCATCAAAATTTTTGGAGAATTCTATTCAACCTACGCCAAGAGAGATAAGCCCGTCACTATGGAAATGCTTTGTCATTTCTTTCAAAAGAATAAGGAAGCGGCCGGACAAATCCCCGAAGGCTTTCTGGATTCCCTGCTCTGTTCTTATAATTATGCGGTTCTCCAGGAGATAAAGGAATCTCTCTATGACATGAACGAGGAACAGATAGCGAGAGACATCCAGAATTATGTCTTCAGCATCAATTTCGAGACCGGCAGGGTAGAACGTTGCGTGTATACAGGACAAGAGATTGAGATAACCGAAGACTTTCTGGAAAGACTGGAGCAGCGTTTTCTCGGTCCTGCAGCGGACAAGGCCCAGATGAGAGCCTTCAGAACAGATGTGCAGAACCGGTACACGTCCAGGACATTGACCCAGGACATGCTCGTTGAGGGGAAAGACCTGCAGCATACGGAGCTGTACGCGTCTCTCCATGAACGGTATATTTATAATTTGAAGGAAAAAGTCATGGAACCCTTTCTGAAAAACCCGAACTTCCGTGGTGCTGTTAAGGATTATGGCAGAGACGCGTTTAAAACCTATGACGGACGGATACGGCATGCGGTCTCTTTCCTGGTGGGGAACCTGGTGGCAAAATACGGGTACACCGAACAGGGAGCACGGGAGGTATGCATATATATCATTGACAATGAGCTTTCAAAGGGGTTTCCTGAGAAATAGGAGACAGAATAAAACCGTATGCAAACGGACCAATTGCGGTATTTGAGGGGGAGAGGAAATGGATGACAGGAACAGGCTGGAGGACCATCTGGCCGCGCTGAAAGAGGGTGAGAGAATATTTGAAAATGCCTTCCAGGGAGTAACCAGGATGATACTGGAGAGCTCTATCGAGAAGGTGGTGGTGAACGGAAAGACGACTTACGATTTCGCCATATTCCGCGAGGGCAGGAAGCATATCATCGGCATGTATGACGAGCTGAACAGTTTCGTGTCCTACGTAAAAGATGCCGCGGAAGGCGGCTCATCCAAGGAAATGGCGTTTGTGCTGGTGGGAGAACCCGGCAACGGAAAGACGTTTTTTGTGGATTTCCTCTGCGCCAAATATCGGGAATTTCTTTCCCGGGGAAAAAACCGGAAGTACACCTTTCGATTCATCAACATGGATCAACTGGATGGCTATGGGCGCCTGAAGGTTATCGAGTCTCAAACCTATGAGGACCCCATGATCCTGGCCATGAACCTCTTCGAAGACACGGACGAAGCAAAGAAATATCTTGGGGAAAAGGCCGGATTCAGCGACAAAGAGATAGATCGCCTGTATGAAAACTACCGGCCTCTGGGGGCCTGCAGCGGCTATATATGGAACGACATCCGCAGGCACACCGGCGGTGACATTGATGAGATGCTCAAGTCCGTGGAGATTATCCCTGTTCCGCTGACCGAGAGCCTGGGCACGGTGACGGGCAAGTATCCTGCCAAAGACAAGATTACCTCTTCGGCGGTGGACCTCCTGGGGGAGGAGTCCATTCAGCGGCTGCTCCACATTACCGATACGAATAACCCGTACCGGTTTGACCTGCGGCGGGGCGCCCTGGCGAGGGTTGCCGGAGGAGGCATCCATTTTGTTGATGAGATCTACAAGAACAAGAAAGACCTGGTCCAGGTCTACCTGGGCGTTATCCAGAACCGGAACATTGAGATCGACGGGTACAAGTGGCCCATTGACACCCTCATCGTAGCTACGAGCAATAACATGGAGTTCTACCGTTTTCTCGCCGAAAAAGAAGAGGCGCCCATCGTGGACCGCTGCCGGATCTGTTACGTTTCTCACAACACGAATTACAAGCTTCAGAAAGAGCTCACCGGCTATGCCATCGGCAGCGAGGCCAGGACCACCCTCACCAAGGAAAAACTCCACCAGGATCCCAACCTGAATTATGCCGCATCGGCGGCCGTGGTGCTCACCCGGCTGCCACGTTCGGAGAAACTGACTCCCGTCGAGACCATGAAGCTGGCAGCGGGCGAGGTGGCTGGAGAAAAGAGTATAAAGACCCTGGCCGAGGTCATCGACACGCTCAATCAGGACCCGGAAATCACCGCCCGTTTCGGGCAAAAGGGACTTGGCCAGAGAAACCTGGGCCGTGCACTCCAGCTCCTCATTGAGAGTTCCGAGACGAACGAAGGGGAATGCATGTTCGCCTACGACATATTCAAGGCACTGGAACGCATTGTCCTGGATTATGTGAGCGAGGCAAACGACCGGGTCAAGTACCTGGAAGACCTCAAGACCGCAAAGGGACTCTACCGCGAGAGGATCATGACCGAGATGTTTAACGCGTACATGGATGAACCTTTTGCCATCCGGAAGGATGTGATGAACTACGTGAACATGATTATCGGGATCGATGCGGAAAGCCTGGGCCCTGACAAGATGTGGAAGTACAAGGACCCCCAGACCGGAGAACTCAAGGCCATGAAAATCGATGAACGTTTCATCAAGAGCGTGGAGGAGCGGCTTCAGCTCAAGACCGAAGAGCAGCGCGAGACCTTCAGGACGTCCATTCGGAAGATCTACGGGCAAAAGATTTCGGTGGACCCCAATTATGATTTCATGGACAACCTGGAACTGGTCAAGGCGGTCACGGATGTGCGGCTGAAGTCCGACATCGCCGGCGCAGGAAGCCTGATCGGCGCCCTGGCAAATCGCACCAATGAGGAAAACCAGAAGCTGTATGACCGTATGATAGAAACCATGTTGCATAAACTGAAATATTGCAAGACCTGCGCGCAGAAGACCATTGAGTATTTCTGCACCCAGGAGGATGAGCAATAGCATTCCGTTAGCCGGTTCGAGCGCGGGCGGCGTTTTCCACGTGAACCAAGATGAGCGCCGGAACCGCGGTGAGCAACCGGATTCAAAAAAGGGAAACAGCATGGACCCGAAGGAATGGAAAATATGTGAAAAGCTCAAGGCTGAAGGCCTGGATAAAGAACAGGAGCAAAAAGTCTTCTCCGAGCTGTATTCTCAGGGCAGCCACGCTTTTCCGGATGGCTCGCCGGTCGATTCGGCGGGCGATCTCTCTCCTCAGCCAAAGAGCATCTATGCCTTCGATGACTTGTCCTCCCTCCAGATGTTAGCTCCGCCACAGGGTCCGTACACCACCTGCATCCATTCCATCGATGAATTGCTTGAACGGGACAAACAACGGGAAAAGGATGGGTTTCCGAGGAAGGTTCGAGTAGGACGGCTGATCAAACCGGGAAAAGGCGGGAAAGACAAGATCGTGGTGGTCCCCACGACCGTGGAGGAAAAATTCATTCATGATTCCATTCGCAAGCCTACCGAAGAGGATGGGGCTTCCGGCGGGTCCGGTGAAGGAGAAGAGGGCGAGGTCATCGGTGAGCAGCCGGTCCGGCCTGATGCCGGGTCCGGTGAAGGACCCGGACAGGGAGAGGGAGGCCGGCATGAGATGGAATCGAACGCCTATGACCTGGGCCGTATCCTTTCCGAGAAATTCGAACTGCCCAACCTGAAAGACAAGGGCAAGAAACGCTCCCTTACCCGCTACACCTATGACTTGACCGACAAGCACCGGGGATTCGGCCAGATCCTGGACAAGAAGGCCACGCTCAGGAAGATCGTAGAAACCAATATTAATCTCGGCAACATTGCAGATCTGGACGATATCGATACAACCGGGTTCATCATTTCTCCCTACGACAAAGTCTATCGAATCCTTTCCAAGGAAAAGGACTATGAATCACAGGCCATGGTATTTTTCCTCAGGGATTACTCCGGGTCCATGGTCGGCAACGCCACCCAGCTGGTCGTGACCCAGCACGTTCTGATCTACAGCTGGCTGCTGTACCAGTACGAAAAACAGGTTGAATCCAGATTTATCCTGCATGACACGGAGGCGACGGAGGTGCAGGATTTCTACACCTATTACAACTCCCAGGTGGCGGGCGGCACCAAGGTCGCTTCGGCATTTCGACTGGTGAACGAGATTGTTGATAAGGAGAACCTGGCCAGGGACTACAACATCTACGTCTTTCACGGGACGGACGGGGACGACTGGGATACGGATGGGAAAGAGGCCGTCCCGGAAATCAGGAAAATGATGGCCTACGCCAACAGGATAGGCATTTCCATTGTGCAGCACGGCGTCGGGACGGAGACAGAGGTGGAAAAATACGTGAAAAAATCCGGTTTGCCGGCGGAAAAACCGGAGTTGCTCCGGCTTGACGCCATGGGGCAGGACGCGGATGAACCTCGTCTCATTGAAGGAATCAGGAGGCTTATCTCTTGAAAAGGCTTCCTCCCCGAGCCCAGTTGTGCGGGAGGAGGGTTACTTTTCTTGGCGGTTAAAGGAATAAGGACGTATGGAACTTATTGATCAGCATACCAAGGGAATCATGGAAGGGTGCAAAGAAAGGGCTCGTACGGCGGGATTGCGCTTCCACGATGAAACCCTTGAGTATATTGTGACCAACCGGGATCTCCTTGATCTGTCACCGAAAATGATGATCCCCACCCTCTATGATTACTGGGTTCACGATGTAGAGGTCCTGAAGGAAAAGGGCCGCTATGAACTGTATCCCAGCAATCCCTATGAAACGGTCATCAATACCAGCCCCGCCATTTCCTATTACAACGATAACAACCCTGACTGGCTCAACGTGATGATCTTCTACCATGTGCTGGCGCATATTGATTTTTTCCAGAACAATCTCTTCTTCCGCCACACCTGGGACTATGATTTTTGCGGGCAGGCCCTGGCAGACAAGAGACTCTTTGCGAGGCTGAGAAGCGAAAAAGGCAGGTGGGTGGACTATATTATCGAGTTTGCCAGGGGTATCGACAACCTGGTCGCCTATTACGGGGAACTGGCTCGATTGAATGCCTCTCCCCTTGCCCTGGAATCGAAGCGTTTGAACTTCTACTTTGACGTTTTTCTGCAGCGAGACAAGAAGGCAAAGATCAGTGAATATCTGAAACAGATTGAAAAATACAACAATGCGGCGGGAGAATTCGGTGACCAGGGAGAAGAGATCTTTTTTACGGAAGTGGAGAAGGAACACCCGGAATTCGAGGCCCTGTTCAAGAAAAGCCTCGCGACAAAAGTCGAACACCGCGTAGACCTGCTCCAGTTCCTGCTGAACCATTCCACTTTTTTGAACAAGGAAGAGAACAAGTGGATGCAGGACATCATCCAGGTGATTCGGAAGACGTCGCTCTTTTTCCAGCCCCAGATCCGGACAAAGATCATGAATGAGGGATGGGCCAGCTACTGGCACGAAACCCTTTTTCTGCAGGATGACCGCATAAAGGGGCATGAAGTGGATTTTGCGCGGGTGAACGCCGGAGTGACGTCTATGCCACGTGTGGGAATCAATCCCTATGCGCTCGGCATGCGGTTATTCTATTATATCGAGGAACTCGCTGATAAAGGGAAAATTGATTACGCGTTTGAACGGGTTCTTGACACGGAGAAACGGGACAAGTACGACAGACACACCGGAGCGGGGAGAAAGTTCATCTTCAACGTCAGGGAGAATTTCTGTGATTTCATGTTCATCAACCGTTTTTTTGACCAGGGCTTCATGAATCGTCACAAGCTCTTTGTGGCCGGGAGGAGACTCGACCAGACACGGATGGTGTGGCAGTATTATGTAAAAAGCAGGAAACTGAAGGACTATCGTCAGATGCTTCTCGACTCCCTGTATCATCCGCCGCACATCACCGTGGATCAGGAAAAAGCGGGAGGTGACGGTATCCTGTATCTCATACATCATTTCGAGGGAAAACCCCTGGTAAAGGAGTTCGTAACGAACACCATGCTTGGCATCGAGTATCTCTGGGGCCGGACCGTTCAGTTGGAAACCAGTGAAATCGTAGCGCCCCGGAAAAAGATGCAGGATACCCTTGCGTCGTTGTTTCCCCAGGCAAACGAGGAGGTCGAGGAGGAAGAGGAGATCAAGTGGGAGCGGGTACTGTACACCATGGAGAAGCGCAAGCTCTCCAGGAAGGTCCTTGAGGGGTGAGAAGCGGATATGGATACCGTCAAGAAAGCAGTCGCCCATTTGGCCCATAACATGCGCGAGAAGGAACAGGGAACCACGATTTCATTTGAAGACTTCCTGAATATTCTCGTGTCCGATCCCCGGGCGATTCTTCGGAACGTGTTTCAGATTTTTCACGACATGGTGAGGAGTTCCGTGGGAGACGGGATTAACGAATATCCCGAAGACCCCGAAAATGTAGGGTTTGACTACTATGATTGCAGCCGTCTATTCGTGGAAGGAGCGGACAGGCCCTTTTTCGCCGACCGTCTCTTTGCAAACCGGCTGGTGCATCTTGTGGAGGCGCTCAAGCGCGGCGCCCAGCAGAACAAGATTTATGTGTTCGATGGTCCCCCGGGCTGTGGAAAGAGCACTTTTCTGAACAACTTGCTCAAGAAATTCGAGGAATATGCCAACACACACGAGGGGAAGCGCTTTGAGATCGTGTGGCGTCTTGATCAGAGATTGCTGGGACGGCATGGAGTTTCGGAAAATCTGCCCGTGCTGGAAAAATTGTCGGAGTTGCTGCAGCAGGGTCTGCGTCATGGATATGAAGGGCACGAACCCGGACATGAGCCGGTTGTTACCCCGGGTCAAATGCTGGTCGAATCCCCTGAAGACTACGTTGAGATCCCGTGCCCAAGCCATGATAACCCCATCATGCTGGTGCCGAAGGATCACCGCGCAATCTTTTTCAAGGAACTCCTGAAAAATGACGAATTTGCGGCTGAACTGACCGCCGCAAAAGAGTACGAATGGGTCTTCAGGGATACGCCGTGCACCATCTGCAGCAGTCTCTACGATGCCTTGCTGGACATGCTGCACAGTCCCGAGAAGGTATTGGAAACGGTCTATGCCCGGCCCTACAGGTTCAGCCGGCGCCTGGGAGAAGGGATCAGCATTTTCAATCCCGGAGACAAGCCCATGCGCCAGGACGTGCTCTCCAATCCCATACTCCAGAGAAAGATCGACACCCTTTTAAAAGCCAGCAAACGGGTCCAGTACCTGTTTTCCCGGTACGCGAAAACGAATAACGGGGTGTACGCCCTGATGGATATAAAATCGCACAACAAGGAACGCCTTATTGAACTCCACAACATCGTCAGCGAGGGCGTGCACAAGGTGGAGGACATGGAAGAGAACGTCAATTCTCTTTTCCTGGCGGTCATGAATCCCGAAGACAAGAAGAATATTCAGGATTACCAGTCGTTCCTGGACAGGGTCGAATATATCAATAT
Source organism: uncultured Desulfobacteraceae bacterium (assembly GCA_964581175.1). Taxonomy (GTDB): domain Bacteria; phylum Desulfobacterota; class DSM-4660; order Desulfatiglandales; family Desulfatiglandaceae; genus B46-G9. The sequence goes on along the minus strand of CAZONI010000072.1, from coordinate 10,655 downwards.
CCCGTATGTTCTGGATCTCAAGACAGAGGTGAAAATCTACAAGAGCATTTTCGGGAAACATATAGAAGGGAGTTTTCTCCCTATGGTCCTGGAGAATTTTGCCCGGGTCATCATTTCGTCACGGCTCAGCACCAAATCCGAGGCATTGCCGGAATGGATTGAAGACCCTGAAAGATACAGTCTGTACTGTGACAAGAATCTGCATCTCCTCAAGATGGAGATATATACGGGCAATATCCCTTCCTGGCTTTCCGACGAGGACCGGAAGGGCTTTACCTCGAAGAGGCGGCGCAGGGTCCTGGCTGAAGCGGAGTCAGAAGGGCAGAAGGGTTTCTCGGGTCGGGATTCGCTCAAAATCTTCAACGAATTCTATTCTTCGATCGGAAAAGACAGGCTGATCGATATGTCCGCCCTGACCAAGTTTTTCACCAAGGTGCGGCCCGATCTTGCGAAGTCCATTCCCGACGGGTTCATGGATTCTCTGCTCCAGTTGTACAACTACAGGATATTGCAGGAGGTCAAAGAGTCGCTCTATTACTATAACGAGGAACAGATTGCCAGGGATATACAGAACTATCTCTTCGCCCTCAACTTTGAACCCGGAGTCGAGACGACGTGCAAATTCACGGGGGATCGTCTGGAAATTACGGAGGCGTTTCTTGAGGGCACTGAGAAAAGGATACTGGGTGAGAACGCAGAACCCGAAAAATGCCAAGTCTTCCGGGAGGAAACACAGAAGGAATATACGTCCAGGACGCTGACCCAGGAAATCATGGTCGACGGGAAACAGGTTACAGAGACGAAACTATACCGGGACCTTCATGAACGATACGTCTACAATCTGAAAGAACGCGTCCTTGAACCCTTCCTCAAGAATGAGAATTTCCGGCGCGCCATCAAAGACTACGATACTGAATCCTTCAGGACCTATGATAAGAGGATCAGGGAAGATATCACGTTCCTGATCCGCAACCTTATCCGCAAGTACGGGTACACGGAAAAAGGGGCAAAGGAAGTGTGCATGTATGTTATCGATAATGAGCTTGCAAAGACCTTCTCAGCAAAATAGGAGGAATATACAGGAATCTAAAGGTGTAGCAGGGCGTTTTCAGCAAAACCCGGATCCCGCAGGAGTCTCTTGGCGAACTTAATGTACTTGGACACGATTGCCCTTACCGCCAGCTGCAGGGCGTAGGGTCGGATAGGCTTCTCGAGGAGGTGGCCGATTTCGGATGCGATGCACATGTTTACCACTTCATCGCTGGCATATCCGGTCATGATGATTGCATCTTCATGGGCCATGGGAAATTTCTCTTCGATCTCGTCCAGGAAGGTGAACCCCGTCTTTTCTCCCATGAAGACGTCCAGGATGAAGATAGCCACTCCTGTTTGACGCTTGAGGCAGAAAGAGATGGCCTCGTCAAAATCCGTGAAGGCATAGACCTCCCCCCATGCATAAAATGACCTGACGATCTCGGAGACCGCCTCACACACCCCTGGGTCGTCATCCACGACGATGACGTCCATGCTTTCAGCCATGTTCATTCCTCCCTCCACATATCATCATGTCTCCTCTTTCTTCTTCAGAGCCAGGTAGACCCGCTCGGGCGTCAACGGCAGTTCATTGATCCTGACCCCTGTGGCGTCGTAGACCGCGTTGAGTATGGCAGGGATTGTGGGCATGATCGCCCCTTCACCCACCTCCTTTGCCCCGTACGGACCATTCGGTTCATGACTTTCCACTATGATGGTTTTGATGTTCGGCATGTCCAGTGCCGTGGCGATTTTGTATTCAGCGAGATTGGCATTCAGGATCCTGCCTTTGCGGTCGAATTTTACTTCCTCCATGAGTGCCTCACCGAGACCCATGGAGAGTGATCCTTCCATCTGTCCCTCGACGGAATTCTTATTGATGGCAAACCCGCAGTCGTGCGCGTCCGTCATATTGTCCACGGTGACTTTTCCGGTTTCCAGGTCAACGGTCACTTCGACCACTTGGGCCGAGCAGCCATATGCAGGAGATGTCCCCACCGCGGCCCCTTTGTAAGCGCCGCCGAGCTTCGGCGGCTTGTATTTCCCGGTCCCGACAATGGTCCCCATTTCGAGGTAGGCAATGCGCGCAGCCTCCTTGAAACTGAGCTTGTCGTCAGCCGGCGGGTCTGTCCAGCCCCGGTGTTCTTTTATGTATTGCCTTCTTATTTCACTGAAGTCCACTGTGCCTTCCTTGAAAGAGATCAATCCTTTCTTGATATCCATCGCATCCACGGGGTAATCCAGTCGCCGGGAAAGGACTTCCAGGACCTGTTTTCTTACATCTTCGGCGGCCTCTTTGGTTGCATGGCCGGTCATCAGGGTCTGGCGGCTCGAATAGGCCCCCAGGTCCACACTCAGGTCCGTATCGCCCGAAATCACTCGCACGTCCTCGTATCGGACACCCAGGGCCTCGGCCGCGATCATGGCCATGGTGGTGTCGGACCCCTGGCCGATTTCAGCGGAGCCCGTAAGCACATGTATTGTTCCACCGTCTTCTGAAAGCTTGATCACGACGGTGGAATGATAGGTGTCAGACCGGTAGATGGGGTATCCGGCACCTGAAACGAAAAAGCCGCAGGCGATTCCTATTCCCTTTCCCCTCGGAAGCTTCCCTTTTTTGTGCACCCAGTCAGACCGTTCCTTCACCGCTTCAACGCATTCCTTCATACCCAGGCTGCTCATGTCCAGGGCATTGCAGGTAACGTCTCCCGTGCGCATAATGTTTTTCAGCCTGAAGTCCACCGGATCCATCCCAAGCTCTTCGGCGATGGCATCCAGTTGTTGTTCCCAGGCGGCACGGGCGGCAACACCTCCGTGTCCCCTCTGTGCCCCGCAGGCAGGTTTGTTCGTGTATACCCGGTATCCATCATATTTCATGTTCGGGAGCCGGTATGGCCCGCCGAGCAGCGAGCCGGCGTAATACACGGTCGCTATGCCGAAACTGGTGTAGGCGCCCCCGTCAAGGTGGCAGGTGTTCTTGAGCGCGACCAGGGTGCCGTCCTTTTTCACACCGGTGGTCATCTCATGGATAAACTGGTGCCGCGCCCTAGAATGCAGGAACACCTGTTCTCTCGAATAATTCATTTTAACCGGTCTTCCCGTCTTCATGGAGAGAAGGGAAGCACTCATCTCCAGGGGGGTGGCTTCGCACTTGGGTCCGAATCCCCCTCCGACATACGGTTTGACCACCCGCACCTTTCCAACAGGGATTCCCAGAACCATCGCAACGGTGCGCATCACATAGTGGGGCACCTGGGTGGAAGTGTGGAGCGTGAGGTACCCTGATGAATCATAGTCCGCGATACAGACGTGGGGTTCAAGGAAGGCGGCATCCTGTCGCTTATTCACGAAGCGATCGGTCCTGATAAGGTCGCACTCTTTGAATGCCTCTTCCACGTTTCCGAATTCCTGGTGTACTTCGGCACAGAGATTCCCCGGAAATTCTTCATGGAGAAGTGGTGCGCCTTCCGCCAGGGCGTCTTCCACGGTGAGGACGGCAGGGAGTTCCTCGTACTCAACGTTGATGAGGCCAAGGGCCTCAAGGGCGGTTTCCAGGTCCACTGCAGCCACGGCAGCGATTTCATCACCCAGGTACCGGACTTTCTCATGGCAATAAAGGGTCTCATCGTAACGCGCCGGGCTGACGCCGTATTTTACCAGGCCGGCATCCTGAGCGGTTACCACTGCTTTGACCCCGGGCAGTTTTTTTGCCGCAGATGTGTCTATGTTAAGAATTTTCGCGTGGGCGAAGGGGCTTTGCAGAATTGCGCCATACAGCATAGCCGGCAGGCGCATATCATCCACATAAGCGGCGCGTCCCCGGGCCTTATCGGGCGCATCCACGCGGGGTAATCTTTTATTCAGGACCGCACATTCATTCATTCGTGTCTCCCTTCATGTTGTGACAGCTCTCTCGTGAAGACGCCAGATGCCGGTATCGTCATCGCTGCGAGCTCCGAGGTGATGGCTCTGAGGTCTTTACACTCGCTTCTTCTATCGCTTCGACAATTTTCTGGTATCCCGTGCATCGACAGAGATTTCCAGAGATGGCGGTGCGGATTTCTTCCTCGCTGGGATGAGGATTCCGGTCGAGGAGGGCCTTTGCGGAGAGTATCATCCCCGGGGTACAGTATCCGCACTGGATGGCCCCGTTATCGACAAATGCCTGCTGGATGGGATGAATCCCCTCCTCGGTTTCCATTCCCTCGATAGTGAGGATCTCTTTCCCGTTTGCCTGGACAGCCAGGACCAGACAGGAACTGACCGGTTTTCCGTTCATGATCACCGTGCAGGCTCCGCAGTCGCCCTCGTCGCAGCCCTTCTTTGTGCCGGTGAGCTCCAGGTGATACCTGAGCAGGTCCAGGAGCGTCAGATTGGGCTCCACCGCCAGTTCATATTCTTGATTATTCACGGTGAGCGTGATGAGTTGTTTCATAGTGTTCTCCTTTTCACTCGCATCTCCAAGGTCCATAATGCCGTTGATCCTGTGGCGTAACTTGTCATCGCTTTCCGGCTTCTTCCAGTGCCGCAGCGAGGGTCCGCCGCGTGAGCACGGCCACCATATCGCGGCGGTATCCGGCAGATCCCCTGAAATCATCGATGGGCCGGCTGTCTCCGGCGGCTTCCTGCGCTGCCTTTTCAAAGAGACGGTCTGACGGTTTTTCACCCAGAAGGATTTTTTCCGCGGAAGGAGCGCGGAGCGGAGTAGGGCCGACAGCGCCCAATACAACGCGAGCCGACGTGATGACCCCGTCCTGCCCGTCCAGGGCGATAAATGAAGCCACGTTCACGAGCGATATTTCAAGTGCCTTGCGGGTACCGAGCTTCATGTATGCTGCCCCGCTGTGTGCCGGGGGCTTGTCAATTTCAACCTCCGTGAGGATTTCACCGGACACAAGGTCCGTATCACCGGGGCCTTTGATGAAATTCTCGAGGGGAATGGTCCGCCGGCCTCCCTTGTTCCTGATGATCAGCCTTCCACCGTAGGCCATGAGCGAGGGGGGCAAATCCGCGGCGGGCCTGGCGGAGACCAGGTTTCCCCCGATGGTTGCCAGGTTTCGGATGAGCGGGGAACCCAGATTGGAGGCACCCTGGCAGAGCGCGCCGAACGCTTTCCTTACGGCCTCTGACTCCGCAATCTCTGCGGCGGTCGTGAGCGCCCCTAACCGTATGGTGCCGTTTGAAGATCCGATTTCCCTCAGTGCCTCAAGATTCCCAAGGGAGACCACGTGCCGGGGAGCAATGATCTTCTTTTTCATGTTCACGAGCAGGTCTGTGCCCCCGGCAAGGGGCCTTGCCTTGGTCCCCAGTTCCGCCAGTATTTCACAGGCCTCTTCCAGGGTGGAAGGTTCGTGATATTCGAATTTGGGCAAAAGCATGGTTTATCTCCTTCTCTTTACGCAACAATCACTTGGAAATGTCGGGATCTCCCCAGCGCCTGAACAGATCGTGGCCGATCCCCAGGTAATCAAAGATTTTTCCGACGGTCTGGTCCAGGATGTCCTCTATGGTTTCCGGTTTATGGTAGAAAGAGGGGACAGGAGGGAGTATATGCGCCCCCAGATCTGCGGCCATAGTCATCAGCCGCAGATGCCCCTTATGGAGAGGGGTTTCCCGGACCACCAAAACCAGTTTCCGTTTTTCTTTCAGCGTGACATCCGCGGCCCTTACCAGCAGGTTTTCCGTATAGGAATTTGCTATTCCGGAGAGGGTCTTGATGGTGCAGGGAATCACCACCATGCCTTCCGTGAGGAACGAACCGCTAGCTAGAGGGGCCGCCATGTCACGATTGTCGTACACGTAGTCGGCGAAGGTTCCCACCTGGTCGACGTCAAAGCCCGTTTCGATTTCGAGGTTTTTCTTGCCTGCTTCCGATACTATGAGGTGTATTTCAAAGTCTTTGCCCTGAAGCAGTTGGAGCATTCTGACCCCGTAAACTACCCCGCTTGCACCGGATATTCCGACTACAATCCGTTTTGTCATGCGCCAGTCCCGTATGTTACAAAGTTTTTTTTCTTAGTACATGAATTCATAAGTCGGCAATTATCTCATGCCTGAGCTGAAAGCTGCGCAATTTTTTCCAGAATGAGGTCCACGAGGATCTCGCTGTTCCGGAGGACCCGGTTGATTCCCTCGGCATCCAGGTTGTCCCAGTGGATTCCCGCTGTCACGACGACGGTCGTATTCATTGCTGCCGCGAGAATCTCGGAAACGGCCTTTGCCAGGTCATCTTCCTTGTGTCCCAGGAGGCAGACAACCGAGGCGGTCGCGCTGACCCTTTCGGGGTCCTTCAGACTCGGTCTCGGCTGGGCAATCGCTACTGCCCCTACGTGGGGCTGTTCTCCGCCCCACACGGCCACCAGGAGGTCTTTTCCGATGATTCGTACCGATGCCTCCAGATCATACTCTCCCTGGCTGGTCTTCAAGGTGAATTCCATCACAGAACCTCTACCGCCGAATGCAGCACGGCTTGGGCAAAAGCCGGGTCTTCCATGTTGGCGTCCACTTCCTGTATTTCAATGTCCGGATTGAGCTGCTTCCGGAGCTCCCGGATGAAAATGAGGTCCTCGCGGGGATCATATGTGGGATTTCCTTCACAGTCAACCGAAGACCATCCCTTCAGGGGAACCACTATTCTGACCGGGCCTGTGGCGTTGTTGATCTTCTTCGCGAAGGCACGCGCGACCTGCGTGAGTTCGTCCGTATTCATGCGGAGCCAAGTGCGGTATTTATCCAGGTCGTATTTCCGCCGGTCTTTATACTCGGGTTTGTAGGTTGATTTTCTCGGAGTCATATGATTGACGCTGCAAAAGGAGATGACCTGTGGGATTCCTTCTCTTCCGGCGGACTCGAGCCGTCCCGGACCCGCGTCCCGCATGAATCCGAACAGGTGTTCACCGACCCCGCCGGGCGCCAGGTCGATCACCCCCTGGAAAATGCCGTGAGATGCCATATCTTCCATGGCTCGATCACCGATGCCGGCCGCCGAGAACCCGATTACCTGGTACCCTTTCTTTTCCAGACCTGCCCTGACCGCGCTGGCGCATTTCTCGCAGGGACCCAGCATGGTGAGGGCAACGGCCTTGCCTGTTTCAGCCTTGGGCGGCGTGACCGCCCCCTCTACCATGCCGGCCAGGGCGCAGGCGCCGCGGTCCAGTACGTTCTTCAGGGGATTGGAAAGCCCGGAAATCTCAACGATGGAATGGAAAAGGGCGATGTCTCCGGTCCCGATGTACCGGGTGGAAAGACCCGGAAGGGCAGCGGTTGAGGACACCATCAGCTTGGGGAGGCCGAAAGGAAGTGATCGCATGACTTCGGTGGCCATGAGGGACCCGGTGGAACCGCCTAGTCCCACTATCCCGTCTATTTTGCTTTCCCTGTGCAGCCTTCCGGCAATGTGCGAGGCCCCGGCTATGACAATATTGGTAATCCTGGCCCGCTCTCTGGATGCCTGTATCTCTTCAAACGAACTTCCCCCGGCATGCGCAATCTCTTCAGGGGGAATGTCGGCGGGGGAAGAATCCCCGCTCCGCATGGAAAGGTCCATGACAATCGTCCCGAGGCCCAAGGCCTCGATCTTCTCTTTCAGGTAGAGGGTCTCTCGTCCCTTGGTATTCAGGGTCGACACGATGAGCACGGTTTTTCGCATAAAAGGCCCTTTCTCTCAGATCTTTCCTGTGGCCACCTGTGCCTCGATATCCTTCTTGAGGGCCTTCTTGTCGATCTTTCCTGAGTCACCCACCGTCGGAAGGGCCTCCATGACAACCATTTTTTCCGGGAGCTTGAACATCGCGAGATTCCTGCTTTTCAGGAACTCCACCATTTCCTCGAAGGTGAGGGTGCATCCGGCCTTTGGGATGATGCACGCACAGCACCGCTCTCCCATTTCACGGTCCGGGTACCCCACAATGGCGACGGAGGAGACCTTCGGGTGCTCATTGAGCAGGCCTTCGATCTCGGCAGGATAGATGTTCTGACCTCCCCTGATGATCATGTCCTTGGCACGCCCCAGAATCCAGAGACAGCCTTGATCGAACTTGACGATATCACCGGTTGTCGTCCACCCGTCGGGATCGAACACGGTCCCGGTCAGTTCCTCGTCCCGGTAGTATCCGGCGGGAGCGTGCGGACCCCTGAAGTAGAGAATTCCGGGTTCGCCGGGGGGTACCTCTTTGCCTTCTTCGTCCAGCAGGCGCACCTTGTTCCCCGGCAGCATCCTGCCCACGGTCCGTCTCCGGATTTCCTTCGGGTCCTCCACGCGGCAGCCGGAGACAGAGCCCATGTCCTGGGTCCCGAGGTCGCTGGTGATTGCAGCGTCGAAGGCCTTCTCGGCCTCTTCGGCCACCTGTGGTGAGAGGTATCCTCCCGCGGAGCGAATGAACCTCAGAGAACTCAGGTCATACTTCGAGGTGTCGGCTTCCAGCATCCTGACCAAATGAGTAGGCACCACGCCGATGGCTGTTGTCCTTTCTCTCTCAATGAGTTCCAGTGCGCCTTCGGGGGAAAACTCTTCCAGCATGACGGTCTTGGCCCCTGCCAAGGGCGCTGCGAAGTAGGTGAGGGTCCCTGCTGCTCCCCCGGCATGGGGGGCGATCGCCATGGTCGTATCATCTTTTGTCAGGCTCCAGATGTCCACCCTGGCCTTGGAGGTGCAGACTCTCGGTGCAATAGGCCATTCAACCAGCTTGGGCAGTCCGGTCGTGCCGGTGGTGCTGGTAAGGAGTCCCACGTTCTCGACCGCATCCAGTTTCCTTTCAGCAAGGATGGCCTCGTCGATAGCCTTTTCCGCCCTTTCCTGTGCCATTCGGGTAAGAGAGTAGGTATTGTCAGGGGCGGAAGACGGCACTTCGTCGTCAAAAAGGAAGACGTACTTGAGGTGCGGGAATTGTCCCTTGAGAGTCTTGTACATTTCCAGGTAGTCGAATTTGCGATAGATATGCGGGATGATAACCGCGGTCGCCCCGGTTTTCTCGGCCATATACTCCAATTCCCGCTGGCGGAGGTAGGGGTACACGGTCAGGGAGATGAGCCCGGCCCTCTCGCAGGCAATCCTCGCGAGAAACCCGTACACGCTGTTGGGAGACTGGATAATGACCCGCGAGAATTTTTCGATCCCCATTTCCGCCCAGGAGACTGCGAGCGCGTCCACGAGTTTTTTGGCCTCCTTCCAGGTGAGCCGGTATTTTGAATCTACCAGTGCCTCACGGTCGCCATATTCGCGGGCGTTCCTGTCCCAGAAATCATAGAAGGTTTCCCGGGTCCAGTATCCGTCCCTGATGAATTCATCGATCATATCTTTCCTGTATCGAATCGGTTTCACGGAATACGTCCTCCTGTCATTTGGAATCTCTTGCCTTGATGCTCGCCTTGAACCGCTCCCAGAAATCCTTGTCCGCATCCTGCCAGGCAGCACCCCACCGCTTTTCGAAGTACGATGTGGGCAGTTTCCGGTGCCACGCCTCCCAGGGGTCCTTTTTCGCCGCCCTCGCCTTCAGGACATCCACCAGGAAGTCCGCTATCCGGGCTATTTCCTCTTTGGGAATATAGCTCGCCGCCCCTTCTTTGATAGACTTGACCAGATTTTCCGGGGTGAAGGCGTGGGCCGTCAGCATCACCGCGGGGATATCCTTTTGTATGGCTATTTCCAGGAGCCCGTAGCCGTCGACACCCATAATATCCAGGATGGCGAGGTCGAACTCCCGGGTTTCCAGCAGTTTTTTGGCCTCTTTAAAAGTGGTGGCCTTTGCTGTCTCACACATGGAAAGGAGGTCCTCCAGCGTTGAGAGGACATCGGGTTCATCGTCAACCAGCAGGACTTTCTTTCCCTCCAGTGATGTATTCTGTGCCATGATTATTTCTCCCGCATGTATGCTATGCTAATCGAGCCCCAGTTCGGACCATCGACCTTTGACCTTTTCGACAATCTCCGGGTCGAGCTCAATCGGTATGGGTTTCTCTTTCCAGTCATAGGGAATGGTTGCGTCCAGGAGAAGCCTTCCCGTTATTTCCCTGGCATTGAGCGGCAGCGATGGATCCAGCGGCGTTGACCTGCCGCGTTTGATGACCTGGGACCTGTTGGGCTGAAACCTGAAGCTGAGGGCATAGAGGACCCTGGGGATGTCCCATGGATCTATATCCTCATCCACCACGATAACGGTCTTCAGGCCATATGCCCCCATCTCCGTTGAAATGGCGGCTGTCAGGACCTGATCTGCGTGGCCGGGGTACATCTGCTTCATGGAAATGATAGCCAGGAACCTCCCCGAACCTTCGGGGGGACAGTACACTGCCTTGATACCGGGGATCTTCATGGCCACGAGCTGCTGCCAGAGGGTCGCGCCATAGGTGAGGGCCATGGTCATGTGGGTGTCCGTGACGGCCCTCCCGACCGTGGTTCCCCAGAACACAGGATTATTGCGGTAGGTTATGCACTTTACATCGATATAGTTCCTGGGATCGGTACCGACGCCGGAATAGTACCCCGTGTATTCGCCGAAAGGTCCTTCTTCTTTGAATTTGTTCGCATCTACTTCACCTTCTACGACAATTTCCGCAGTAGCGGGGACGGGGAGATCGTTGGTCTCGGCCTTCACCACCTCTATGGGCTCTCCGCGAATGGAGCC
>CAZONI010000071.1:0-18210 GCA_964581175.1 uncultured Desulfobacteraceae bacterium | reverse complement strand
AATTAATATATTTTCCAAAAGTACGTTCATGGAAAGGGAGGTTGGGTGTTCCCATCCGAAATACTTCACGACTAGAGGAGCTTCTGCCGGGTCGCCTTTTTCTTATCGTGCTTGTCTTATACAAGATGGAACAGGCGCAGTCAATTTAATGAAGCTGATTCAAGGCCTGCCGGGACTTCAATAAAGGAAAAGATCTCGATGAAAAAGCGAGTGCTTTGTGAGGAATGACCTTAAAAGCCTAAAAAATGACATTGACAAAAAACCAGAAAGGTATTATTGTCGACAATCGGCAATCATCCTTTTCTGGGCGTATAGAGGTGAAGACTTGGAATTCTTAGGCGTAACCGAAAGCGTGGTCAAACACCTGAGAGACAGTATTATCACTTGCAGGCTGGCTCCGGGCCAAAAACTAAACGAAATAGGGCTCGCCACGAGCCTTAATATCAGTCGTGCGCCATTGCGCGAGGCGTTTCGTGTATTGGAAAATGAGCATCTTATCTTAAGAGTTCCCAGGAAAGGGACTTACGTTACGGAGATTTCCACGGGGCGTCTAATGGAGGTTTATAGCGCCAGGGAGATGATCGAGCGCTACGCCATTGACCTGCTCAAGATCGGAAATATAAGGGAATTTCCCGAGATCTCGTCGTCTTTGGCAAAGGCTTCTTCTCTGGCGCCTCCCTCGGGTGATGATCAAAATGAAACGGTGACTTACCTCAAAAGCCTTACGGATTTTCATGAGAAGCTTGTAGCCTCAACCCACAACAGCTGGATCATTCACTTTTATGATTCAATCATCACCACCTTGGCTAGATTTCAATATTTTTGCACCAGAATTTCCACGCTCACCCTCAAATCGAGAGAGGCCCATGAGCGGATCTTCGATTTGCTGACAAAAGGTTCATATGACCAGGCCAAGGGGTTATTGATTTCTCACATAAATTACACGGTTGGGTTTATCGAGAAATACATACAAGATGAAGTAGGCCGACGCCCGCCTATGCGGGCAGGGAACGCAGAACCGCCGCTATGAAAATGGAGGGCAATGCAAAGTGAGCGAAAACAAGCGTCTGATCGGCGATTTGATATCCATGGTCGGCAAGGAAAATGCCTCGGATAACATATTTGAGAGGGTCAGTTACGGTCAGGATGCCGCACAACCCGACCTGGATCCCGAGAAGATACCGCTAGCAGTGGTCAAACCCGTATCCGTGCAAGGTGTATCCGAGGTGCTGAAGTATGCGAACAAGAGGGGAATGCCTGTTTATATACACGGCGCAGGGACCGCCTTTAAGGGTTCGCCGAAGCCCAAACGACCGGGCAGCATTCTATTGAGTACCCAGGGATTAACAATGGTAGAGCCTCACGAGGAAGACATGTACTACGAGCTGGGTGCCGGCGTTAACCTCTATGAGTTGGAAAAATTGCTGTTGAGCAGAGGGTACATGTTGCCCATGACAATAGGCAGCAAGTTTGCCTCAACCATAGGAGGCGCGGTATCCATAAATACCATTGGACATATGGTGGATATCTGCGTGGGGAAAATCATCGATTACGTCATGGGTGTGGAGGCTGTGCTTCCCAACGGGGAAATTATAGACACCGGGACCCGAAGTATACGGAGACCCGCCGGTCTCGATTACACCAGGTTTTTTGTCGGTAGCGAGGGCCTGTTCGGGGTGATCACCAAAATACGCCTTCGGGTCCTCCCGAATCCTGAGAAGGCATACATTGTCGGCTTTTTCCCGAAGTTGACGGACATCGCACGGGCCTTTCAAAGGTACTACCGCGAAAAGTTGCCTCCTCCATTATACGGAGAGCTTTTGGACAAGGTTGCCGCAGAAGCCCCCTTTGCGTTACGGGGGCTTGGGAAACCCAAGGGGCATATGGGCCTGGCCATAACCGCCTCCCACACGAAGGAAGAGGCTCACAGGCAGGCAGAAGAAATGGTGAGGGTGTTCAAGGCGGAAAACGCCATAGAGGCCTTTGTCGTGACATCCAAGAAAGAACAGGCCGATTATTGGGATGCCCGCGACAACATCTTGAACATTCTTCAGGCCTCTGAGGGAAATGAGCGGCTGGTTATGGTAGGCTCTGTGGAATCGGCAGTTCCCCTCAGTCACTTGGGCGACGTGATCGAGTATCTTGAAACCGGGCATGACTTAAGCGACTTGAAAAGAGCCAAATTGTTCATTTACGGCCATGTCGGCACGTGTGATCTGCACGGCATGTGGGTCGCTCCGGTGAGCATGCCGCTGGACGAGCGGATGAGGATAGGGAAGGCGGCAGTACGATTGGAAAGCGAAATAAACCTGATGTGGGGTTGCGCCTCTGGTGAGATTGGGCAGACAGCTTCACGAATGCCTTTCTTCAAAAAAAGATACGGATTGGCCGCCCACAGCATGCTCATGAGCATGAAAAAGGCGATCGACCCCAACAATATCCTCAACCCCGGCAACCTGGAAGGAGAAGGTTATGAGTGATGTCGATCGGGCAGAGCTTGAAAAGGAGATAACCGAGAGCGTTCAAAGGTGCTGGAAATGCAGGATGTGTGTGGCCATGTGTCCGACCTACGAAGGCTGGTTTACTCAGAGCACGGCCGGCCGGCTCATGGCGATAAACCTCTACATCAAACACGGGATGGGAAGCCTGGAAGATCTGAGCAATATCCTCTATTCCTGCACCACCTGTCGGAGATGCCAGGACCGTTGCAAGGAGCTTTCCACCGATTGCCGGCCTGCGGATACGATCTTGAAAGCAAGACAATATCTAGTGAGGCTTGAAGAAGCAGAGAGGGGGAAGAAATCATGAGCGAGTCCGCCAAGAATATCATCCCGGCCGGCCACTTGCATATCATGGAGAACGTCCTGGACAAAGACAACTTAACGGGAGTTTCAGAGGACAGAGCCCTCTGGGCGAAAGACCTTAGCCTCCCCAAAGAGGCCGAGTATACCTTCTTTGCCGGATGCGGTTACCAGCAGATGAAATATGTGGAGGGCATGATGGGCGCCCTGAAAAGTGCTGGGAAAATGGGTCTCGGGGTTGGGAAAGTCGTTGGGATCACGAAAGCCTTCAAGAAGGTCGGTGTCAATCTCACCAATATTACTGCGAAGATAGCGGCGGCAAAGGACGACCCATACACGCCGATTCTGGTAAGTACGATAAACGTGCTGCGAAAGCTGGGGATCGAGGTTGGATATCTGCACGAAAATGAACCCTGTTGCGGTTCGCCGATGTATTATGCGGGCTTTGAACGGGAGTATGCGGGACATGCGAACAAGAACTACGCGATCTTTAGATCTTTCGGGGTGAAAAGGCTGATTGGCCTTGTTCCGGGATGCACCTCCGCACTCAAGCATGTCTATCCCCGGTTCGTGGAGGGCTATGACTTGGAGGTTCAACATGTTCTGGAGGTGGTTGCAGGGAAACTCAAGGAGACAGGTTATCGCCCAAAGGTAAAGAAGGAGGTGAAGGTTACCTACCACGATCCCTGCCAACTCTCGAGATATCTTCAAATTATCGATGAACCGCGGGAGATCATAAACTCTATCGAAGGTGTGGAGTTTGTGGAGCCCGATCAAGAACAGTGCGGTAAGTGGTCGACTTGCTGCGGTGGGGGCGGGCTTGAGGCGACGCATCCTGAATTGTCTGAAAGGGTCGGTATGCGAAGAGTGGAGCAGCTGCTTGAAACGGGGGCTTCCGTGATTTTGAGCAATTGCCCTGCCTGCGACATGCAGTTGGCAAAAACGCTTAGAAAAATGGATGCGGACGTGCGGGTGATTGATTTGATGAAATTCCTGGATGAAGCTCTGGAACCAAAATAGCTCGGCCGGACCCGGGCAAGTGATTGAAGGAAAGGATGTTACGCCATGGCGAAGAGCAAAGTGGCGGTTATCGGCAACGGTATTGCGGGCTTCAGTTCCGCTTCCACCATAAAGCGGTTGGATGACGGCAGTGATGTGACCGTCTTCTCCGAGGAGAGCGTTCCACTTTATTCTGCTTGTGTTCTGCCCAACTACATTTCCGGGAGCATCTCCAGAGAAAGAGTATTTGTACGGGACCTCGAAGATTACAAGAGGCTCGGCCTCCGAACCATTTTCGGTTGCACGGTCAAGGAGATCGATCGGGTAGCGAAAAAGGTCTTTACAAGTGACGGGCAAATTTTTTCATTTGACAAACTGGTGTTCGCGACGGGAAGCGAAGCTGTCCTCTTCGGAGAGCGAAAAAAGGGTATCTTCAAACTCAAAAGCCTCAAGGATGCCGACGACCTATTAGCTCACAAGGGGAGGAGAGCAGTTGTGGTGGGCTCCGGGGCAATCGGTCTGGAGGTGGCAATCGCCCTTCATTTGAAAGGATACAAGGTCGCAGTCATCGAGATGCTGGAAAGCCTCCTGCCCATGGCCTTAGATAAACACGGCGCCGAAAAGGTAAGAGAGATCATTGAGGGGCAGGGCATAGAGGTTTACCTCGGAGAAAGCGCAACGGTTGTCGTTGGCGGGGAATCGGTACAGGGATTGGTTACCAGCAGACGGAGTCTGGAATGCGATACCCTTATTTGGGCTGTCGGTATGCGTCCCAGGGTAACACTTGCGCGAGAACTGGGCCTCAAGCTAGGTGAAAAGGGTGGGATTCGTGTCGATTCCCACATGGAAACAAGTTTCCCGGGGATTTATGCCTGTGGTGATTGTGTGGAAACAGACGATATGTTTACCGGAGCGCCCTCACTAAACCTTTTTTGGCATAACGCAAACCGTCAGGGGGCGATCGCCGCTCGAAACTGTATCGGTCTCCGTCGGGCGTATCCGGGATCTCAAAACATCTTGAACGTAGACCTGTTCGGAAACCATGTAGTCGGATTCGGCCACACCGAAACTGCAATGCGCAGGTCCTGCCACAAGAATGGTGATGACCCAACGGATCTCTCGGTCATCGAGAAAGAAGAAGTCGACCGTTACTTTCGTATCGTCCTTTTCAAGGACAGATGTGTGGGGGCACAGTTTATCAACGTAGAAAAGGACTTGGGGCTTGTTTTGAACATCATGTCCCTGAGGAAAGAGCTGAAAAGCATCCAAAGGGTATTCGACAAGAGGACATCAATATCCCAGAAAGGGTGGTTGGGCCGAATCAACCCTTTGTTTCTGAGTGGGAAATGAAGAAAGGTAGGAGGGTCTAATGGATAAGACGTTGGTTCTTAGACCGGAGAGGTGCACCGGTTGCCATTCGTGTGAAATGGTCTGCTCTCTAACCCATGATGGGGAGTGCAATTTGAATCTGTCCAGGATAGGGGTCATGAAGACGAACGGCGGCGGCACCAACGAAAACATCCCGGTGGTGTGCCAGCAGTGCAATGATGCTATCTGTGCCGATGTCTGTATCATGGGAGCCATTTCTCGTGATGAGGCGACAGGGGCGCTCTTGGTCAATGAGGATTTGTGTGTGGGCTGCAAGACCTGTGTGGTGGCTTGCCCCCTCGGGGGAGTCTTGTATCATTACGTTAAGAAATGCGCCATGAAGTGCGATCTTTGCGGCGGAGATCCCGAGTGTGTAAAATCTTGCCTGTATGGTGCACTGGATTACTTGCCTTTGGATTCATGGGGATGGCGGCAAAGGCGGAAAGGCTCTGAGAATTTAGGGCAATTATTTGAAGTGGTATACGGCAAATAGGCAACACTTTTTTTGAGAGGATGAAGGAGAAGTATAATGAAAGTTGGAGGCTATGCAGGACAGGTTCTCTATATTGATTTGACGAAAGAGGAGATCAAGAAGGAACCTTTGGACCTGGATATGGCGAGGAAGTATTTGGGCGGATTCGGCTTGAATTGTCGATTCGCTTGGGACCTTCTGGATCCTGAGGTGGACCCCTATTCGCCTGACAACATGATTTTTATGGGGATGGGCCCCATGCTCGGCACTGCTGCGCCGGCTTCGAACAAGAATTCCGTAATGACCAAATGGCCTTCGACAGGAACCATTTCCCCCGGAACCGCAGGAGGAGACTTCGGCATCAATGTGAAGCTGTCAGGCTATGATGAAGTCATTATTAAGGGCAGAGCCCGTCGACCCGTCTATATCAAGATCAACGGGGATGATGTGGAGATTCTCGACGCGGGGGACCTGTGGGGCAAGGATACCTACAAAACCACTGATATGCTCTGGGAAAAGGAGGGGCGACAGTATGCAGTGGTCGCCATGGGGCCCACCGGTGAGCGCTTGGTCAATACGAGCGTGTGCCTTATAGACAAAATTACCACCTGGGGGAAAGGCGGTCTGCCTGCCGTCATGGGCTCCAAGAACCTCAAGGCATTGGTTGCTTGCGGGAACAAGGGAATCGCAGTGGCGGATCCTGTCCGCCTTGTTAAGCGTATACGGATAATCCTGGAACGGTTTGCGATCCATCCCGGTTACCAAAAACTTGTAGATTTGGGTACCATGGATGGCTTTTCAGGATGGGCCGATGTACACGGAATGTCTATAAACAATTGGACCGGGAGATTCCCGACTGAGGAAGCATACCGCATCTACAGCCCGGAATATTATCTTGAGAATATCAAAGCCGGGAGGATCGCGGATCCGACATGTCCCATAGGGTGCAAGGATCACCTGCGTATCAGAAAGGGAGAGTTTTCCGGTACCGAAGCCTGGGTTTCATCCTTCTATGGCCGGGTTGTCCATATGGCGGCCCGGTGTCAGGTGGGAAGTTACGAAAACAATGTCAAAACGCAGCATTTCTACCAACTTACCGGTCTTTGTATTCATTCGTTCACAGCCCTGATCGATTGGGCCGTTGAATTGTATGAAAAGGGAATATTGACTAAGGAAGATACAGGCGGTGTGGATCTGAAGCATGATTTCGAGACCACCATGTACCTATCGGAACAAGCGAGCAAGAAAGAAGGTCTTGGGGGAATCCTCTCTCAAGGGTTCAAAAATGCAATTCAAGATATCGGACGGGGGTGTGAAGAATGTGCAGTCCAGGTCAAGGGCATGGAACCCCTCTACGATCCTCGAATGAATCGCATGAGCGGACCTGAGTTCAGCCAGGTCGTCAATCCCAGAGGCGCTCATGCACCCCAGGGTGCAGTCACCCTGTACATGTCAAAAGACGCCTCACCTGAAAAGTTCAAGGAATGGCTGGAAGATAGAGGCGTTTCCGAGGATGCCGTCAAGAGGATCTTTCCTCGGCCCGGTTATTTCAATATCGCAAGGATGACCCCTTACGGCGAAGACTGGGTCGGTTTCATGAATTCGGTCGGCATGGGATGCTTGAGAGGCCGAGTAGATAATTTTTTCAGAGGAGAGGATTGGCCGGAGATCTATTCTGCCGTCACGGGGTTCGAGACAAGTCTCGAAGAAATGAGAAGAGCCGCGAGGCGCAATTGGCATGTGCTTAAGGCACTGAATGTGCGGTTGGGGTTCTCAAAAAAAGACGATGTCTTCCCTGAAAGATGGTTCCAACCTCTTGAAACCGATGACAGGGGAACCCTGTTGCTCTCGGACTATTTCGGTAACCCGCTCTCGAAGAAAGACTGTGAGGAACTTCTTAAAGATTACTACCGTGAAAGGGGGTGGGATGCCCGCACAGGGATTCCGACTGAGAAAACTCTGGCGGAATACGGCCTTGAAGATGTGGCGGCGGATCTTAAGAAGAGGGGTTTCATCGAATAGAGTGATTGTCGTCTCCCTCTTTCATGGGATGCTTAGAGCAAGGAGGTGATGCCTGAAAAGCAAGGTGAAATCTAAAGGAGCTTTTCTTGAAGAAACTTCAATAGCACTCAGTGGTATTTTCGCCAGCATTACCGGATCCGCCACTTCGGCCGTCTCCACACTCGGGACCACCATGGTCCCCGAGATGGACAAAAAGGGCTATGACATCGATTTCAGTGTAGGCATTATCGATTCCTCTTCTGTTTTGGGACCTATCATCCCGCCGAGCATTCTGATGGTGATCCTTGCTTCAATAACGGAGATTTCAGTGGGCGCCCTTTTCATCTCGGGAATTATTCCCGGCGTCATTTTTATGCTCGGGCTTCTGATTCCTACCTGGATCGCGGCTCGGAAGAGGAGTTACCCGACAAGGGAGGAAAGGCTTTCTTACAATCAGGTCCTGATCAGAACTGCAAAGGCCGTTCCGACATTGTTGATGCCGGTCATCATCCTGGGTGGGGTGTTCTCAGGGGTATTTTCCGTAACCGAGGCCTCTGCCGTCGCGGTCGGCTATGCATTCCTGTTCGGAATGATCTCTTGAAATCTTGATAAAGGAGTTGAAAAAATGCAAGAAAACAGATTCAGTGAGCTGTTTGAACCGATAAAGATCGGCAATGTGGAAATCAAAAACCGACTGGCCATGGCGCCGGTAACCACGAATTTTGCGATGGCCGGTTATCCGACCGAGGAATTTCTCGCATTTTTGGGCGCCAGGGCAAGAGGCGGCGTCGGACTTCTCGTGACCCCTCCAGCGGTAAATCTCTTTCCGGGAAGCCCGACCCATGTACTCTTTCCGATGCTTTCCGAAAAGGCACACCTGCCCATTTGGAATGAAGTCGTGGAAACGATACATGCCTTTGGGGCAAAAGCCTTCGGTCAGATCCTCGCAGGGGGCGTGGGGAGGCAAACAGCAAAAGGGTCCGTGTCCAAGGCCCCATCTCCATTGCCGATTATTCAGATTCCGGCTGAAAATATACCCCAGAAGTCAAAGGAATACGAGATTCGAAAAGGTCTCCCCTCGTTGTGGGACCGTTACAAGGACTTACCGGAACCGACCGAACTTACGATCGAAGAGATCCGGTGGATTGAAGATGCCTATGCAAAGACTGCAAGGTTGATGAAAGAGGCGGGGTTCGATGGTGTTGAATTGCACTTTGCCCACGGTTACCTGGGAGATAACTTTCTCTCCCCCCGCACCAATCTCCGTACAGACCTCTACGGCGGCAGCTTGGAAAACAGGGCCAGAATCTTTCGTAATGCATTGATTAAAACGCGGGTCCAAGTGGGTCTCGACTTTGTCGTAGGCGTGCGTCTGACTGGTGACGAGCATATGACCGGCGGGATGACTCCCCAGGAATCCAGTCGAATCGCGAAGATCGGGGAGGAGCATGGTTTGAGTTATGTTCATCTCACGTCGGGTTGCTGGGAGGCTGTAAAGTGGTATGTGCCTGAAGAGGATGGAACGATGCTTCCCGAGGCCGGGCTCATCAAAGCGTCGGTAAGTATTCCTGTTATCACGCCGTCAATTCATAAACCCGAAAGTGTACAAAAAGTGATTAAAGAGGGGAAAACCGACATGGTATCCCTTTGCCGGCCCCTCATCGTAGATCCTGAATGGCCCAACAAAGTCGCCAACGGTGAGGAAAAGAAAATTCGAAAGTGCGTGAGATGCCTGGGTTGCCTCCAGAGGACCAGGCGTGCTTTGGGATTGAGATGCGAAATAAACAGGGAAGTGGGGCAGGAACGGTATAATCCAAAGTACCAACGTTCATCGGGTCCGAAATGGAAAGACTATTGTCTGCCGAAGTGAAGACGAAGGCTAATCAGAGAGCGTATGAAGGATATCTCCCAATCGGTCCACAATCATGAATTAATGTTCAAGAAGAATATCCTTAAATCAGCTTTTCTGGCGTAGTCAGCATGGGTTTCAACTCCTTCTCACTCGAGCGTAGGACAACCGATAGGAGACTCATTTTGAAAGTGGTTGATATTTGGATAGAAAATGATTTTCAGACCATAGTGCCATCGCCTCACCTTTCAGTTGCGCGAGGCGATCGAGGAATTCGGAAATGCTTTATGGGTATAAAGGCAAGCTTCTTCACGTTGATCTGACCACGCGGGCAACTCGGTCAATTCACCTGCCGGGCGAGTTCCTCGGGAAATACATCGGCGGGCGTGGATTGGGAGCAAAGCTTTATTGGGACTTACTGCCTGCTGATGTAGATCCATTGGGTCCGGAAAATATTTTCATGGTGCTTTCCGGTCCTCTGAGCGGCACCATGGCCCCCGGCGCAGGCAAACATCTCATAGTCACCAAATCACCCGCTACCGGCGGCTGGCTGGAATCCTATTCAAGCGGCCGCATGGCTCCTGAAATGAAGTTTGCCGGCTTCGACGGCCTCCTGATCACGGGCAAGGCCGAACACCCGGTCGGTCTCTTCATTCGGGATGAAACAGTCACGTTCGAGGACGTTACGGATCTTTGGGGTCGGGGGTGTTTTGCAACAGAGAGCTATGCCAAAGATCATTTCCACCCGGATTGCGGCGTACTCAGCATCGGGCCGGCCGGTGAAAACCTGCTCAAGTTCGCCTGCGTCAGCAGCGAATTTTTCAGAAAGGCGGGCCGTGGCGGTGCAGGGGCCGTTATGGGATCCAAGAATCTCAAGCTGATTGCAGTAAAGGGAAGCGGAGGAATTCCCTGCGCGGACATGGAAGCAGTGTACGCCCTCGTTTCGAAGCACTATCGGAAATTCAAAGCCAGTCCCGTGGGTAGCGCCCGCCACAGATACGGAACCCCCCTAACCTTGAATATCACGAATGAGGCGGGGATGCTCCCCACACGCAATTTTTCCCGAGGACAATTCGAGAGAGCATTGGGCCGAATCGACAAGGACGGCGTCGAATCGGTGACCGTTTCCGATAGGGCCTGTTACGCATGTTTTATGTCCTGCTCAAAAAGAACCCGAGTCGACGATGGTGTTTTCAAAGGACTGGAGCTGGAAGGGCCCGAATACGAGACTCTGGCAATGATGGGACCGAATCTTGAAGTTGATTACCTGCCCGCGATTATGAAGGCGAACCGCCTTTGCGATGATTTAGGGATGGATACCATTTCGGCAGGAGTGAGCATAGGGTTCGCCATGGAATGCTTCGAACGGGGGATCTTGACTGAAAAAGATACAGGGGGCTTGAAGCTCAGATTCGGGAATTACGCAGCAGCGTTGAAGCTCTTGGAGATGATGGCCCGCAAGAGAGGTTTTGGGGCGTTTTGTGCTCAGGGCGTCAAGGCCATGGCAAAGACCCTCGGACGAGATACGGAAGCATTTGCCATGCATTCCAAGGGCCTGGAAATGCCGGGGTATGATCCCAGGGCTGCATGGGGAGCATCCTTGACCTATGCAGTAACACCCAGAGGCGCCTGTCACCGGAGGGCCTGGCCTCCAACCAAAGAGGTCCTCGGGGATGCCTACCCTTTTACTACCGAAGGCAAACCGGAGATAGTCAAGGACCTGATGAACGAGAACGGTGTCATGCATACCCTCATCGTCTGCGACATGGGGGGTAAATTCATTCCGCTGGGTATCCGGGATTATGCAGACTACCTGAACGCTGTAACGGGTTCAAATTGGACTTCCGGTGATCTGATAGAAAGGGCTGAGATTATCGAGACTCTCATACGCCGAATCAATATTCGTGAAGGAATCGGCGCGGGGGAAGATGTCCTTCCCAGGAGACTCCTCGAGGAGTGTCATCCGGACGGCCCAGCCAAGGGAAGGAAAATTGGAACAGACAACTTTCTGCGGATGCGCGAGGCCTATTATCTGCTGCGCGGATGGGACAAGGAAGGTGTGCCTTCCAGGGAGACTATTCATAAGTATGGGCTGGAAGAAGGACCGAATATCAGCCTCCCTGAAGGAGACTCGGATTGAGGATCAGGGTCGTCACAGCGGGCGCCCTCACCCGGAGCATACCTGAAGGCAGGGTTGATATTGAAAGGCAGGACCTGACGGTTCGAGGCGTGATTGAGGCCCTGAAGGGCAAATACGGTCCCACTCTGGCAAGCGAACTGCTTGACCAAGAGGGCATCAAGGAGGGGCTATGCATGCTCGTCAACGGGCGGAATATACTTTCACTACCCCAGAGATATGAGACTCCGTTGCGGGACGGAGATGAGGTCCTTATCGCCCTGGTGGTTGCAGGGGGCTGAGAGAGGAAGAACCAGTGGCACGCGTTCTAACGATTCGAGCAGACAATTGCACCGGTTGCAGGATGTGTGAGCTCGCCTGCTCCAGCGTCAAAGAAGGTGAGATCTCTCCTGACCGATCGCGTGTCAGGGTCGTTGCGGATACACTGGAAGGCTGGTCGAGACCTGCCGTTTGCTTGCAATGTGACGATCCCATGTGTATGGCAGTTTGTCCGGCAGGGGCTATTGAAAAGGCCGAGACAGCACAAGGAGATCTGTTCGTTGAAATCCATGCGGACAAGTGCATTCGCTGCGGGCGCTGCTCGGCGGCGTGCCCGTTCGGGGCGATTGTTTTCTCGTCTGCATCCCAGGCTGTAAAGTGTGATCTTTGCGGCGGGACGCCCAAGTGTGTCGAATTTTGTTTCTATGACTGCCTGAGTTTTGTGGAGATGTCCGATGGGGAGTACGCGAAGCGCAGGAGAAAGGTAAAAGCATTAACCAACAGGGCATGCAGGGAGATCAGCGGGCATGAACCCTTGAGACGTAGGGCCGAATTTTCTCTGGAGGCCTCGAAGATCCTTACGGCATAGATGTTTTGGAACTTAACAGAGAAGGGAAAGGGGGACTGATGGATATAAAAAAAATCGATGGTCATCGACATGTGCTTCTACCGGAGGCGATGAAGATGGCAAGCAAACTGGACGCGATAAAATCAAGCAGTATCTATCCGTCGGGGGTTCATGAGAAATCCGAAGAGATCAACCGGGGGAAGGGCGAAATCTGGGACCGCAAGATGGGGGACTTTGATGAAAACATCGCCGATCTGAGGGCGGCAGATATGAACATGGCCATCTTGCAGCCCACCCAAACCATGTTTTTCCATTGGACGGAGCCCTCGGCTGCTGCAGAATTGAGCCGGATGGTCAATGAACACACAGCCAGTGCCGTGAGCCGCTATCCCGAAAATTTTCTGGGCCTGGCCACGATCCCCCTTCAGGATATGGATCTTGCCGTCAAAGAACTCACCTACAGCGTTCAAGAACTCGGCCTGAAAGGGGTGGTTGTCGGATCGAATGTCAACGGACACGGTTTTGATGAAGAACAGTTCCAGCCGTTCTTCGAAAAAGTTGCGGAACTGGATGTGCCGATTTTTGTTCACCCGAATAATCCGGCGGGAACCGAGCGTGTCCGGGATTACTATCTGGTGAATTTTCTCGCGTATCCGCTGGAATCCGCCGTGATGGCTGCGCAGCTCGTGTTCGGAGGCATCCTGGACAGGTATCCTCGTCTCAAGATCTGCCTGTCTCATGCAGGGGGAGTGCTGCCTTTCTTGTTGGGCCGCCTGGAACATGGCCAGGCCGTGCGTCCCGAGGCGCAGGAGCGCTGCAGGAATCCTTTCCATCACTACCTGGAGAATTTTTATGTGGATACCATTACGTTCAGGGCCGACACGCTTCGCTTCGTTCTGGAAATCATGCCGGAAGGACACGTATTTATGGGGACGGATTATCCGTATGATATGGCGGATACCGATCCGGTAGGTTCGGTCAAGGCGGCGGTAACCGATGAAACCTTGCAGCGTCAAATATTCGGTGAAAATCTGAGCAGAGTCATGGGCATTTCTTAATCCATTGCTCAAGCAATGGATTAAGAAACAATCGGGAACCAACAAATCTCTATCAAGGAAGGAGGAGAACCCAAATTTCTGATTTCACCCTAGCCCTCGCCAGCCGGTTCCAGTGTTTCATTGATGAAAAATGAGTTTATTTTGAGGAGAACGGAGCTATGCAGACGGTCAATATACTCGATAGATCAAAGATGGTTTCAGCACTGAATAGACAGCTCAAAGTCGATCCCGCAACCGCTGCTGTGGTTACAATAGATATGCACAGGGGGCATTTGGATCCATCAGTGGCTACAATGCCTGCTGCACCGGAGGATTGCGAGCGAGTCATCGAGAAAGCTCAGGATCTCCTCGGCTTCGTTCGGTCGAGAGGACTTCCGGTCATCCATGTGATCCTGGTTCACAGATATATTCCAGGACTTGGTTCAGAAGCGAAAACGGTCGGATTCTGGCGTGCCGTCCAGGATGTCTTGGAGGAATCAGATCGTCTCAGTCCGGGGCGAAAATCCACCACAACCAGACACAATTTGGAGGGATCCCCTGGAACGCAGATAATCGGGAGCCTTCTCCACCCCAGCGATTATGTCATCGACAATAAGAAGCGACTGGACTGCTTCTATGGCACCGACCTGGAAATCCTGCTTCGCATCCTCAGTATCAAAACCGTAGTGTTGATGGGTATCAATACCAATACCTGTGTGATGAATACAGCCTTCTCAGCATTTAATCGGGATTTGCAAGTGATTGTGATCTCCGACTGCGTAGCCAGCATGTATGGTGATGATCTCCATGTCCTGGGTCTGGAAAATGTGAAGCGATGTCTGGGATATGTATTGACGGTTGAAGAGTTCAAGAAAACCTGTGCCGGAAAAGCGGACTAGACATCGAGACCTGTTTCTTTATGAGTCATGAACCGGGATTCTGTTTCGAAACACGTGCTCAAAGTTGATGACTTCGCAAAAACCTGCCAGCAAAAAATCCATGAACGGACCTTGCATGATTTCATCAAGATCTGACTCCGATGGGTCGACAGTTAACTGAAAAGGAGGAGAAAATGAACGGCGGACATAAATCGGAAATAAGGGATGGCATGAAAATCGAGTGGGATGTCCCTATTGAGATGGACGACGGCATCCTGCTCAGGTGCGACGTTTACCGGCCCGTGGAAGATGGTAAGTTCCCTGTGATCCTGTCATATGGACCTTATGGAAAGTATCTCGCCTTCCAAGATGGCTACGTCTCCTGCTGGGAGCGTATGGCCCAAGAACATCCTGATGTGACAGCAGGGTCAACCAATAAATACCAGAGTTGGGAGGTGGCCGACCCGGAGAAGTGGGTGCCGCACGGCTATGCGATTGTTCGTGTAGACTCGCGTGGATGCGGCCGCTCACCCGGCTATGTAGAAGTCTGGTCGCCCAGGGAAGCCAAGGACCTCTACCAGTGCATTGAGTGGGCGGCAAAGCAGTCTTGGTCGAATGAAAAAGTCGGACTCAACGGTATCTCTTACTACGCCATGAATCAGTGGCAGGTGGCCCCTCTTCAGCCTCCCCACTTGGCCGCCATGTGCGCGTGGGAAGGCGCCGCTGACTTTTACCGTGACGTGTCTCATCATGGAGGCATTTTGTGCACTTTCATGGAAAATTGGTATGACATGCAGGTGAAAAGCGTACAGCATGGCCTGGGCAAGCGCGGTTACCGCAGCCGTTTGAATGGCGACTGGGTGTCCGGTCCATTGGAACTAAGCGATGAAGAACTGGGCGCCAATCGCGAAGACCTTGGCAAGGCTGCACGCGATCACGCCATGGACGACGAGTACTGGAAATCACGCTCACCCGATTGGTCGAAAGTGAAGGTCCCATTTCTGTCTTCCGCCAACTGGGGGGGACAAGGACTTCACCCGCGCGGCAATTTCGAGGCTTTCACACAAGCCGCATCCAAAGAGAAGTGGCTTGAATCACATGGAATCGAACACTGGACCGAGTTCTATACGGATTATGGCCGAACGATTCAGAAGGCCTTTTTCGACTATTACCTCAAGGGAGAGAAGAACGGCTGGGACAAGCGTCCACGGGTCCAGCTCCAAGTTCGCCATATAGACAGGTTCGTAGAACGATTCGAAGATGAATGGCCCATTGCACGAACCCAGTGGACAAAGTTTTATCTTCATCCAAGCTATACTCTAAAAACTGAGCCCAATTCCGAGAAGGCCACAATCACTTACGCAGGTCTTGGGGAAGGCGTGACATTCCTCTCGAAACCTTTGGAGAAAGAGACCGAGATTACCGGACCTTTGGCCGCCAAGTTGTGGGTTTCCTCTTCGACCGAAGATGCCGACATTTTTACTGTGTTTCGCGTTTTTTCCCCCGAACTGAAAGAAATGGTGTTCATGGGAGCACTCGATCCACATACGCCGGTGGCGCAAGGATGGTTGAGGGCGTCGCACCAAAAACTGGACAAAAGGCTGTCGTCAAAATACCGACCCTATCATACCCATGATGAGAAGCAGCCCCTAATACCCGGGCAGGCGGTGGAGCTGGATGTAGAAACCTGGCCCACCTCCATCGTTGTTCCCAAAGGGTATTATATCGCGCTTTCCGTCCGAGGAAGGGACTACGTTTACACTGGCGGAGTAAACCAGGGGCTTTCAAACATGAAAAATCCGTTTACAGGTGTAGGGCCTTTTCTCCATAACGATCCCATCGACCGCCCTCCCGAAGTTTTTGGGGGCGACGTGACGATTCATTTCGACAGGGAAAAGCAACCCTACATTCTAGTTCCTGTTATTCCACCGAAGAAATAGCTATCCACTGGCATACGCCCGTGACACTTGCAAGATGAATGACTTCAGATTTATTTTGGCATTTCCGCACGGGCTCACGCCCCTGGCCCTCTGCTAATCGTTGAGAGTTGAATCCGAGGAGGGGGAGGAGATCTCCCCTCTCCTCCTCCGTAGATGCCCAAAGAAAGCAGGCTGGAGCTGCGGTCCGCTGGGAATGAACATCAAGAGAGTTTGAGCGTAATCCCAAGGCATGTGGCTTTCGGGAAACCTCCCCTGCTCCGGCCGCCAGATAGAATCATTTGCCTTTGCCTTCTCTTCTGAGGACACCATCATCGTGGCTAGAGCATGCCGAGCCTGAATGTTGGGTCGGTAATCAGTTCCCGCCTTTTTCAATCCCTTTGTCCAAGCGTTCTTCCGCAGGGTCTCGATTTCGATGAGTTTGTTGTAGGAATTGAAAACCACACATCTGCTGCGGAGCCGTGACTGCACCCCCTGTTCTTTCATCTGATGTTTGAAAACAATTTACGTAATGACTGTTCAGATTAATATAGAGTTCTTGACAATTGCCGGCCATCTGGGATACATGTATCCCTGTACCCCAAGACCAAATTGAGATTTTTCATGAATCTATTAGAAAAGATTGAAATAAGCCGGCCTCCTACAATCAGGGAAGAGGTATACAAAATACTTCGCCGTAAGATCCTCACCGGTGAAGCGGCTCCTGGGACAAAGCTGATAGAGGTAAAACTGGCCGAGGAAATCAACACCAGCCGGACCCCCGTGCGGGAGGCGCTTCATAAGCTGGAAATGGAAAAACTCGTCGAGTCGATCCCGAGGGTGGGATACGTCGTCAGAAAAATAGGCGTCGACGATGTTGATGAAATATGTGAAATCCGTTGTGCGCTGGAGTCACTGGCAACCAAATGGGCTTCGGAAAGGATAACTTCAAACCAATTGGCACGATTGGAGGATATTATTTCGGACACTGAAAAAGCCATTAGAACAAACGATACTTCCCCTGTGATTGATTTGGATACGGAATTCCACGATATCATCTGCCATGCCAGCGGCAGCCGGAGGTTGATCGTCATGAGCCAGACTCTTCGGGAACACATGCTCTGGTTTCGAATCAAGGGGCTTGGCATTGCCGATATCGCCGAAAGGGCCAACCAGGGCCACCGAATGATCATAAATGCGATCAAGGGCAAAGATTACAAGGAGATTGAATCTGCTGTGTGGTTCCACATGGACCAGACGAGGAAAGATCTCAAGGGAAGAATGGTCAGGGATTGGGGATGATAGAGATACGGTTTCAGGGCCGGGGTGGTCAAGGTGTTGTGGTGGCCTCAGAGATTTTTGCGCGAGCCTGCTTTGAAGAGGGACGTTTCTCTCAGGGCTATTCCATTTTCGGCGGCGAACGTCGAGGGGCGCCGGTGGCGGCATTTGTCCGAATCAGCGATGAGAAGATTTACTTAAAGTGCGACATCGAGCATCCGGATCACCTGGTCATGTTTGACAGCACCCTATTCAGCCCTGCGGAGATCGAAGCGCAGCTTCGGCCCGGGGGAACACTTCTTTGCAACATAGCCGGTGCCTCGGAACCGGAACTTACCGGTAATTATCGAGTGGGTCTGATCGATGCGCAGCAAATCTCCAGAAATCACGGTCTGGGCACCATCGTAAACACCGCTGTTCTGGGGGCATATGCCCGACTCAGCGGCATCGTCAGCCTGGATGCGCTCCTGAAGGAGATTGGGAACGCTGTCCCGGCTGCTGTCGAGGAAAATCTCGCGGCGGCAAGGGAAGCCTATGAAAGCGTCACCGTGCGCCCATGGGGGAATTCTCAATGATCCGCAGATTGCGTCCCAAACTCGACCCGAAAAAGCCGTTTGTTGCAATTTCGTCTGAAAGCTCACTTGATTT
>CAZONI010000070.1:17279-18791 GCA_964581175.1 uncultured Desulfobacteraceae bacterium | reverse complement strand
TCAAATCTCCCGCATCAAATGATACCACGGCCAGGGGAACGGATACCCTGCCGGTCGGCTCAAAACCCGCATACTGTCTGGTGGGCCGGAAAAAGCCCTCCCCCTCTCCGGTCCCCTCGGGCTCCCCGAGCTTTGAAAAAATCCCGCCTCCAGGTCCTTCCGGGGCTGAGGGAGCGGCCCCGCCCACTATCCTCCGGGCTCCCGCATACCTCCCTTCGATGATGGACCGGAAACGGTTCGCTACCTCCGCAAGCTTGGGAATGAACTGGTCCCCGGTCATGGCCTCCGAGACATGGGTCAGCTTCGGCGGGGTCTTTGTCAGGTCCAGGAACGAGAGATCCAGGCTGGATCCTCCCCCGATGGTGGTGACGCTGCCGAAGACCGCATAGGCGGCCTTGCGCTCCCTGGCCACCTCTTCCACCCGCTCCCTGGTGATCTTGCCCTTCTGTTCTTCTTCGCTCAGCAGGGAACCGAAGTCCCGGCCGGTTATGACGTCGAGGCCGCCGCCCGAGAGCCGGGAAACGAACATGGTCTCGAGCCCCTGGCGTACATACTCTCCCGGGTGTTCCGCATAAATGGCAAACGGAAACAGCGCCAGGGTCCTGTCGGCCGCCGGGGCGGGTGACGCCGCAAAAACCAGCATAAGAGGAAAAAGAAAGAGAGTGAAAAACCTGAAAAAAAGGCGACGTTTTTTCATAATGAGAAAATCCCCCTTGATCCCCCTTTTAAAAAAGGGGGAAATAAAGTCAAGCCCCATGAGAAAAAGGAGACATGAAAATGGATTCGCTCTCCCTCGCAATGGGGACCTTTTGTCCTGACAGGGGCTATCCTATATCATCATGCGGAGAGAAGGTCAAGCACGGGAGTAGGGCACTGATCCGCCAGCAAGCCATCATCTGCTTCGTTGCCTTCGCTCGCTCCTCGGCGCATCTGAGACCTTGCTGGCGACCAGGGATTTCGCCGAATCAGCCGGTGAAACTCATGATGCGACAATTAAGATGGTGGGTTTAGGTAGGAGGATGAAAAAACCCGGCGAGGCGTTTCCGCCCGGCCGGGTTCTTGGTTAAAAGTGAAGTCTTAGCGACTACGGGAGACTAGAAGGAGATCTTCCAGTAGGCGCCGATGTAGGTCCGCTTGCCTTGTTTTGTGGTGGTACCGGCGGCATCTGTAACATTCTTCTCATTCCTGACGCCGATCTCGGGGTAGATGGTCAGGCCCTGGACGGGAGTGATGGCGCACACCAGGTAGTAGGTGCCGTTGTCATCCGATTCCTGCATATACCTTTCCACCTTTTCCGTAAAATAGCCGAATTCCAAGGTCGCCATGTCGCTCAGCTTGTAGCCCAGAAGGCCTCCATACCCTTTGAGCGTGGCGTCAGTGGTGTCGCCCGTGGTGGTATTGAACAGCATTGTCGTATAGTGCAAGCTGGAAGAGGTCAACTCGCCGTAATTCCCGGGGTTCTTGGCCCCGTAATACTCGCCTGTGACGTACAGGGGGCCGAAGGGAACACTC
>CAZONI010000070.1:0-17179 GCA_964581175.1 uncultured Desulfobacteraceae bacterium | reverse complement strand
TTGTTCTGAGCTGCAATGACGAATTTCCCCATGGCAAAGGGCACGGTGAGTCGAATCTGGTTGGTCCGCAAACGGGACATGAGGTCGCCGTAAAGGACGCCGCTCTCGGAGTCGAACTGGGACATGTCAAAGGCCACGCACGCGGGCGTGTAGGTGTGGCCTATCAGGAGCTGGGCCGGGCCGAAGTCATACTGGCCCCACCACTGGCGGTAGATGGAACTGCTGTCGGGCCGAATTTCCACGTTGGCGCTGACGGGGCCTTCCGAGAACCGGGCGCCGAAGCGGCTATCCCCGAAATCCGGCTCGAACATGAGCTGACTCTCTGACTTGTCGTCCGGGTTGGTCAATCCCAAAGTATTCGTGACGTAATTGTCACTCATCTTATAGTAGTACGTGTTGAAACGGAAATCACCGTAAAAGTCGACCTTCTTATCGGCGGCCATGGCGGGTGCGCAGAAGGCCACCAGCAGTACGGCTGCAAAAACAACAAACAGAAGTTTCTTCATTACTCTTTCCTCCTAAAGAAAAAGATAGTGAAAAAAGATTTACTGCAAAAAAATACCCACTTCCTCAAAAAACGGACCTATCACCCCCTTTCTGCTGTATTCTCAAGTGGTTAACGATATTCGGCAGAGAAAAATTCACCCTCCGGAAGAGGAAAAGCACCTTCCCTGCCCGTGAACGAAATAGCAAATAGCAACTTTTTTCAGGGATGTCAAGTACTTTTTCAGCAGTACGGCAAAGCTCATCGACTCCGTCGCTGATCCACCCTCAAATTTCATCTGCCTTCATGAAGGGGCCGGGCGGTTGGAGAAGGACCTTGATCACCAGCAAGACATGAGATGCAAGGCGCCGAGGAGCGACGACTGAGGCGTATGACAACAATACGCCGCAAGGAGGAGCGACCGAAGGCAATCCCGCCACCGGCGGGAATGATGTCTTGCCGGTGATCAAGAGATATTTCCGGAATTGACTTCCCCTTTGTGCTTGGATATACTCTCACGGACCGGAAAAGGGTGCCTGAAGCGAATGGGCCGAAAGGAAAGTTCATTGCCCGCAGGACGCGCATCGCGGCGCACATCGTGCGGGGATTCAAAGAGTCTGAAGGGTAGGACCCGGAGGGGAGGAGTCTATGAAAGTACTGGTGAGCGACAACCTGTCGGAAGTGGGGATCAAGATCCTTCGGGATACGCCCGGCATCGATGTGGACGTGAACACGGGCCTGATGCCGGAGGAACTCAAGGAAATCATCGGGCAGTATGACGGGCTGGTCATCCGCAGTGCCACCAAGGTCACTGCCGATGTCCTCGATGCAGCGGAAAAGCTGAAGGTGATCGGCCGTGCCGGCATCGGGCTTGACAACGTGGACATCCCGGAGGCCAGCAAGAGGGGTATCGTAGTGATGAACACGCCGGAAGGAAATACCATCACCACCGCCGAGCACGCCGTCGCAATGATCATGTCCCTGTCGAGGAATATTCCCCAGGCCACG
Organism: uncultured Desulfobacteraceae bacterium; assembly: GCA_964581175.1. Taxonomy (GTDB): domain Bacteria; phylum Desulfobacterota; class DSM-4660; order Desulfatiglandales; family Desulfatiglandaceae; genus B46-G9. Next base: position 15,687 of record CAZONI010000070.1, on the reverse strand, counting down.
GCCTCCCTGAAAGAGGGCAGGTGGGAAAAGAAGAAGCTCCAGGGCCGCGAGGTGTACAACAAGACCCTGGGACTCATCGGGGCCGGGCACATCGGCCGCATCGTGGCGGACCGGGCCAGGGGGCTCAAGATGAAGGTGATCGTCTTTGATCCTTACATCAAGCCCGAGGCCGTAGAAAAGCTGGACCTGGAGCCGGTCTCCCTTGAAGAGCTGTTCAGCCGGGCTGACTATATCACTGTCCATACTCCCAGGACCGAAGAGACCACCAATATGATCAACAGGGACGGCATCGCAAAGATGAAGAAGGGCGCTTTTCTCATCAACTGCGCCCGGGGGGGGATCGTCAACGAAGACGATGTGTATGAGGCCCTGAAATCGGGACACCTGGGCGGAGCGGCATTTGACGTGTTCACTTCTGAGCCGCCGGGAAAAATGAAGCTCATGGAACTCCAGAATTTCATCTGTACCCCGCACCTGGGGGCGTCCACCCGGGAGGCCCAGGATAATGTGGCCCGGGACGTGGCGGAACAGATCGTAGCCTATCTCCTCCACGGTACCGTGAAGAATGCGGTCAATGTCCCGAGCATCAGCGAAGAACTCATGACGACCCTGCGTCCTTACGTGACCCTGGTGGAGCGGATGGGCTCGCTCCAGGCCCAGCTGGCGGAGAGCGCGGTTGTGGAATTTCAGGTAAACTATTCGGGGAAGGTGGTGGAGTATGATGTCGCCCCCCTGACCACTGCCGCTCTCAAGGGACTCCTGACACCCATCCTGACGGACGACGTGAACTTTGTGAACGCCCGGTTCATCGCCGGAGAGCGCGGGATCAAGGTGGTGGAATCCAAGAGCAGCACGTCCGAGGATTTCGGGAGTCTCGTGAACATGCGGGTCAAGACCCTTGAAGGAGAGAACATCGTCTCAGGCACCATTTTCGGCAAAACACTCCAGCGGATCCTCCGGATCAATGATTTCTACCTCGAGGCCATCCCTGAGGGCCATAACCTCCTTATCCAGAATGACGACAGTCCCGGGGTCATCGGCCGTATCGCGACGACCCTGGGCAAATACGGGATCAATATCAGCCGCATGCAGGTGGGACAACAGAAAGAGAAAAGGCAGAATGTTATCTTTCTCGCCACGAACACCGTGGTGAGCGACGAGGTCCTGGAGGCCCTGCAGGAACTGGAAAACGTGTACATGGCCCGCCGCATCGAGCTGTAGCGGCGTATGACTTGTGGAACAAATGGGTTTACCACCCACTCGCCCGCAGATGCGGGTTCGTTTGAGCCACAGAGGACACTGAAAACAACGTCCTCTGTGCCTCTGTGGTGAAAACTATCATCTGGAGGATTCAAGGAGATGGCGGAAGAGGAAGGGAAAGGGTTTGTCGTAAAGGACCGGCGGTCCTTTGACGAAAAGGGTGATCTGAAGGAAAAGGAAACGGAGAAGGAAGAGAAGCGGCAGGAAGCACCCCGGGCGGAGAAGATAGAGGAACAGGAACCGCCTCCCCTGCCGGAGGTGAATTTTAATTCTCTGATCTTCAGCCTCAGTTCTTCAGCCCTGTTCCACCTGGGAGAGATCGGCGATCCCCAGACGGGAGAGAAGAAGAAGGATTTGCCGCTTGCCAGGCATGCCATTGATACAATTGACATGCTCGAGGAAAAAACAAAGGGAAATCTCACCGAGGAGGAGGCCAGGTTTATTGAGAATGTCCTGACGGATCTTCGCTGGCGCTATGTAAAGGCTGCCGGGTGAAAAGGATCAGTTATCCGATGAACCGGAAAGATGTGGGACCTGATAAGGAATCCCGGGCCATGAGGGCTATCCTCGGTGTTGCAGTGTGCCTCGCACTGGCTATGGTCTTCGGGCCTTCCCCTGTTGCCTCGGCCCAGACCAGCTCGTTACTCCCACGGGCTCCCGGATCTTTTTCGAACCTGGCGAAACGGGCACAGCCGTCCGTGGTCAATATCAGTACGGTCAAGACCATCAAAGGAGGAGAGATTCCGTTCCACTTCCGGGGCCCATTCAAGCAGCACGACCCTTTGAAGGACTTTTTCGATCGCTTTTTCGGAGACCAGCTTCCCAGGGATTTCAAGCAGGAGAGCCTTGGTTCCGGTTTCATCATCGATGCAAATGGGTACATTCTGACCAACAACCACGTGGTTGAGAAGACCGATGAGATCAAGGTAAGGCTGGCGGACGACCGGGAGTTCAAGGCCACGATTGTGGGAAAGGACCCCAAGACGGACCTGGCCTTAATACGCATCAAGGCCGACGGTCCCTTGAAGCCTTTGCCCCTGGGGGATTCCGACAAACTGGAGGTGGGAGACTGGGTCGTGGCCATAGGGAATCCCTTCGGCCTGGGGAACACCGTGACCGCCGGTATCGTCAGTGCCAAGTACCGCCATATCGGCACCGGTTCCTACGACAATTTCATCCAGACGGATGCGTCCATCAATCCGGGAAACAGTGGAGGCCCCCTCCTGAATACCGATGGCGAGGTCATCGGGATCAATTCGGCCATCTTTTCCCAGAGCGGTGGAAGCATTGGTATCGGGTTTGCAATCCCCGTCAATATGGCCAGGGACCTGCTGCCGCAGCTCAAGAAAGGCGAGGTGATCCGCGGATGGCTTGGGGTGATGATCCAGCACATTACGCCTGCTCTGGGGGAAAAATTGGGCCTGGAGAACGATCGAGGCGCCCTGGTGGCAGACGTGGCCCCCGGCGGCCCCGCGGAAAAAGGCGGGATCAAGCGGGGTGATGTGATCATTTCGTTTGACGGGAAGACGGTCAGGGAGATGAATGAGCTCCCGTACCTGGTGGCCACCACCCCTGTCAACAAGAAGGTGGAAATAGTGGTTGTCAGGAACGGAAAGAAGAGATCCCTCCGGGTGACGATAGGGAAGCTGAACGAAGAGAAAACGGCAGTCGCGCAGCATGAAAGAAAAGCGAGCCTGGGGATGACCGTGGAAGACCTCACGCCCCGGCTTGCGGAGGAACTGGACCTCAAGGAAGAGCAGGGCCTGGTGATCGTCAAAGTGGAGAGCGGCAGCCCGGCCGCCGAGGCGGGCCTGAAGGAAGGTGACCTGATCCTCGAGGTGGACAAGAAGCCCGTCGGGGACCTTCGGACCTTCAACAGGAAGATGCATCAGTATCGGAAAGACGACACGATCCTGTTTCTCGTGAAGAGGGGCGGGTCCACCCTGTATCTGATCCTTCGCGTCGGGGAGTGAGAGCTTGGGAGGGCGCGCCATGCCGGCCGTGATGATGGAGGCCCCGGCCAAATTGAATATCACTCTCAAGATTGTGGGACGGCGGCCCGACGGATACCACGAACTGAACTCCCTCATGGTGCCGATAGATCTCGTGGACAGGCTTGCCTTTTCACCGGCTGCCCGCGGCATTCATCTGTCATGCCATGGTATCCCTGTTCCCGGAAATGAAGAAAACCTCGTGTTTCGCGCCGCAAAGGAATTTTTCACCCGGGTTTCAGGAAGTCCCTCCCTGTCCATTTCCCTCACCAAGAACATTCCCGTTGCCGCGGGCCTCGGAGGCGGCAGCAGCGATGCAGCGGCGACGCTGAAAGCGCTCAATGGCATGAACGGATACCCCCTGGGAGCAGGAGAACTGGCCGAAATGGCCCTGGGGCTCGGCGCTGATGTACCCTTCTTTTTGCACAACGTGCCCTCCATCGCCAGGGGGATAGGGGAGCGGCTGAAACCCGTTACGCGTTGGCCGGACTTCTGGTATGTGATCGTAACCCCCCCCCTCCCGGTGTCCACCGCCTGGGTGTACGGGAACCTGAAATTAGAGTTGACAGGTTCTGAAAATGACTATATAGTTAGCCCCTTAAGGGAGGACTGGTCCACCATAGCCGACCTTCTTGAAAATGACCTGGAGACGGTCACGACAGTCCGTTATCCGGTCATTGAATCCATCAAGGGACTCCTGGTGGAGGCAGGGGCGGAGGGCGCCCTCATGAGTGGGAGCGGGCCGAGCGTGTTCGGGGTCTTCCGGTCGGAGCAGGCGGCAAAGGAGGCGGGAAAGTACGTTGCTTCCCGGGCCGAGGGAAAAGTATTCGTGGCCGGCTCGTATAAAGGATAGACGCACCTGCGCAAGCTCAAGGTTCCGAAGCTCACGGTTTGCCGTTGACCGTGAATCGAGAATGGTGAACCAGAAAAGCTGAAATCTTGGGGTGTCGTCAAGCGGTAAGACACGGGCCTTTGGAGCCCGCATTCGGAGGTTCGAATCCTCCCACCCCAGCCATTATTTTATTAGCCTCATTTTTATCACCCTCAGTAGAAAGCAGATGTTGCGACAGTGAAAACTGAAATGAAGTTATTCGGTGGGACCTCAAACCCAGACCTGACCGTGGAAGTGTGCGAATATCTCGGCGTGGAACCGGGGCAAATCATGGCGGGCACGTTCAGCGACGGAGAAACCCAGGTAGAAATACGGGAGAATATCCGGGGAAAAGACGTCTTCGTGCTCCAGTCAACCTCCACTCCTGTCAATGATAACCTGATGCAGCTTCTTATCATCATGGACGCCTTGCGGAGGGCTTCAGCCAAGCGCGTTACAGCGGTGATTCCTTACTACGGGTATGGCCGTCAAGACCGGAAAGTGAAGCCTCGCGTTCCCATAAGCGCAAAACTGGTGGCCGATTTAATCACCGTATCAGGGGCGAACAGGGTGGTCTCTATGGATCTCCATGCGGGCCAGATCCAGGGATATTTCAATATTCCCGTGGACAATATCTTCGCGGCCCCCATCCTGCTGAAATATATTCAAGACCATTTCGAAAACCATCTGGTGATCGTGTCGCCCGATGCAGGCGGGGTGGAAAGGGCCAGGGCTTTTGCCAAGCGCCTTGACGCATCCCTGGCGATTATTGACAAGCGGCGGGAAGCGCCCAACGTTGCGCAGGCCATGAATATCATCGGGGAGGTTGAGGGCAAGACAGTCATCATCCTGGATGACATGGTGGACACTGCCGGGACCCTGACCCAGGCGGCAGTGGCTCTCAAGAGCAGGGGATGTGCGGAAATCTATGCCTGCTGTACCCATCCTGTACTCTCAGGCCCCGCGATCGAGAGGATAGAAGCGTCACCCATCAACAGACTTGTGGTTACCAATACCATCCCACTGAAGCCGGGTGCAGAGCAGTCTGAGAAGATTATCGCATTGTCTGTGGCGGAGATCCTCGGAGAGACTATCAAGAGGATTTACAATTCTCACTCGGTAAGCACGCTGTTCGTATGATAGGTATAGAGATTCGTCCGTTTTGACGGGCTTTTTTTGGAGGAACTTTGTGAAAAATTTTATTAACTACCCGGCTGCTTAGACTGAAGACTGCGGCCTGAAGTATTTTTTGTAAACATCTTTTGCTTCAGCCTTCAGCCTATCCACCTAAAGTAGTTACAAAATTTGGAGGAACGATATGGCACACCATCCCGCATTAGCTGCCCGGGAAAGACAGGAATCAGGAAAAGGGGCAGCCAGAAAACTGAGACAACAAGGCCGGATTCCTGCTATTTTTTACGGACCCGGTTCGAAACCGATGAAATTGGCCGTGGAGTACATCGATTTCGAGCGGATAATAACAGGAACCTCGGGAGAAAACGTCATCATAGCCCTGGAAATTGAGGCTCAGGAAGGCAACCAGAACAGGACCGTCATGCTCAAGGAACTGCAAAGCGATCCTGTTCAAGAAAGATATCTGCACGCGGATTTCTATGAGATCTCCATGGACAAGGAAATCACGGTGAACGTGGCTATCCAACTCAGCGGCACACCGGTCGGGGTCACGAACGGCGGTATTCTGGAGAATGTCAAGAGGGAATTGTCCGTTTCGTGTCTCCCTGACAAGCTGACCAGCGCGATTGATGTGGACATTTCGGGTATGGATATTGGAGATGCCATTCATATCGAAGATATCCAGCTTCCCGAAGGGATGAGGGCCCTGGAAGACGGGCGTCTGACCGTGGCCGTCATAGCTGCTCCTGCCGTGGAAAAGGAAGAAGTTGAAGGGGAAGCAGGGGAAGCAGAAGAAGGTGCAGCCGAGTTGGAAGGGACGAGTGCCGAGGAATCAGGAGAAGAATAGAAAGGGGGTGAGGGGACTTTCAAGAAGTGTTTCTGCTTGTCGGCCTTGGCAACCCGGGCCAGGCGTATGAGCATACCCGGCACAATGTAGGCTTTGAGGTGCTCCGATTATGGGGCCGGTCGCTGGGCGCTCGTTTCTCCGGCCGACGTTTCCGATCAGAGTATGCTCTCGTGTTGTTTCAGGGGAAAAGAGTGATTCTCCTCTGCCCTGAAACATACATGAACCTCAGCGGAAATGCGGTCAAGGCCTGCGCGGATTATTATGATGTGGACCGGGGACATACCCTGGTCATTCATGATGATCTGGATCTTTCTGTGGGAAGAGTCAAAGTTGCAAGGAAGAGCGGCTCCGGAGGACATAAGGGGGTGGCCTCCATTATCCGGAATCTCGGAACAGTGGAATTCCCCCGCATCAAGATCGGAATTGGACGTCCTCGGTATGGTGAACCTGTTGAAGATTTCGTTCTTGCGCCATTCTACAGGGACCAGCGAGAGCTGATAGAGAAGGTGATCCAGGGGGCAGTTCAGGCATGTGCGTTGTTTGTATCGGAAGGAGTTGAAGCGGCAATGAATGCCATTAATTACCAGAGTTTCGTAAACGAGGAGGTAAGAGTCTGATGCAGGGATTAACTATTTATGCTCCTTTTATAGGACTACTGAGTCTGATTATCGCCTGGCTGATCTACGGTTATGTCAAGAAACAGTCCAACGGCAATCCATTGATGCAGGAACTGGAAGAAGCCATCCATTCCGGCGCCATGGCGTTCCTGAAAAGGGAATATTCCGCACTGCTCATCTTTATCGCGGTGGTGTTTGTGCTGCTGGGCTGGGGGATTTCCTGGAAGACGGCTATTGCGTTTGTAACGGGCGCCTTCTGTTCCATGCTGGCGGGCTTCTCAGGCATGACGGCCGCGACCAGGGGAAATTCACGGACGGCGGAGGCCGCGAACAAATCGGGTCAGGCCCGGGCCCTGAACGTTTCCTACTTTTCAGGATCCGTCATGGGTCTTGCAGTGGCAGGTCTCGGGGTTCTGGGGCTGGGATTCTGGTTCTGGATCTACGGAGGAAGCCCGGATAGTGCACAGTATATCAATGGGTTTGCCATGGGCGCCAGCTCCATCGCCCTCTTCGCCCGTGTGGCCGGCGGAATCTATACCAAGGCGGCCGATGTGGGTGCTGACCTGGTGGGGAAAGTGGAGGCCGGAATTCCCGAAGATGACCCGCGAAACCCTGGTGTTATCGCGGACAATGTGGGTGATAATGTGGGTGATATAGCCGGCATGGGCGCCGACATTTTCGAGTCGTTTGTGGGGTCTGTTGTCGCCACCATAGCTATCGGAGCGACCATGGCGATCACCCCTGAATTGTTGGCCAGGTTCCCGGTGCTGAAAGAGCTCAGTCCCGTTGCCATCAAATTGAAATTCATGGCCATGCCGATCCTGGTGGTCATGGCGGGGCTCCTGAGTTCCTTTGTCGGTGTGTTCTCCATAAAGGCGTTCCAGAAGGGGAACCCGGCAGGAGCCCTCAGGTACACCACCTTTGTGGCGGCCGTCATCTTTGTTATCCTGACCATTATTGTCACGAAAACCCTGGGGATGCCCATGGGGGCCTTCTGGGCCATCTTCTCCGGCCTGCTCTGCGGGATCGCCATCGGACTCCTTGCTGAATATTATACCTCCGGTCCTCCCATCAGGCGGATCGCAGAACAGTCGAAGACAGGTCCTGCGACGGTCATCATCGGGGGCCTGGCCGTGGGCATGCAGTCTACCTACCTGCCCGTCCTCGGCATCTGCGTAGCGACCTTTGTCGGGTATCAGACCGCCGGGATTTACGGCATTGGACTTTCTGCGGTAGGGATGCTGGCGACGGTGGGAGCCACCATGACGGTGGATGCCTACGGACCGATTGCGGACAACGCGGGAGGAATTTCAGAAATGTCGGGCCTGGGTCCCGAGACCAGAAAGATTACGGACAGCCTTGATGCCCTTGGGAATACAACGGCTGCCATCGGAAAAGGCTTTGCCATCGGGTCCGCGGCCCTGACCGCTCTGGCCCTGTTTGTGGCATTTGCGCAGTCCGCGGGTCTGACAATCATTGATATACGAAATCCGATGGTGGTGATCGGCGCCTTCATCGGAGGAATCGTCCCCATGCTCTGCGCCGCCCTGACCATGACCTCGGTGGGCAAGGCCGCCTTCAGCATCGTGGAAGAGATCCGCCGGCAGTTCAGGGAAATTCCAGGACTCCTCGAGGGGAAAGAAGGGGTCAAGCCGGATTCCAAGACCTGCGTTTCCATCGCCACCAGATCGGCGCTGAAGGAAATGATTGCCCCGGGGCTGATTGCAGTGCTGACCCCCGTGGCCGTCGGGTTTCTCCTGGGAAAGGAGACCCTGGGCGGCATGCTGCTGGGCGCAACTATTATGGGTGTCTTCCTTGCCCTTTTCATGGCCAACGGCGGCGGCGCCTGGGACAATGCCAAGAAGTATATTGAAGAGGGGCATTTGGGCGGAAAAGGCTCTAATAACCATAAGGCTGCCGTGGTCGGCGATACCGTGGGTGATCCTTTCAAGGACACATCCGGACCTGCCATGAACATCCTGATCAAACTGATGTCCGTGGTTTCACTGGTGATCGCGCCGATTTTGCCCGCGATCGGCTATTTTCTGAGGTTTTAGCTGAACAAGGTGATGGTGAGGAGCGAACCATTCTTTTCAGCGTTTCAGTTCAATCCTCACCGTGATTTTTTCTGTGATTGATTGCCGTTTGCTGGAACAGCTCAATCAAAAGGCATCGTTCCATGTTCATTGAGCTGCTGTTTGACGTTAGAGGAATTTTTGTGGTATGTTTGTTCTAGATTGGGGGCTTAGATGTTTACAATAGGTGATTTAGCCGTCTATCCGGCTCACGGCGTTGGAAGAATCGAAAAAATTGAGAGCCAGGAGATTTCGGGATGCAGTCAGGATTTTTACGTCATGCGGATCCTTGACAATGATATGATCATCATGATTCCCACGCAGAATGTGGACAATGTGGGACTGAGAGAGATCATCGGCCTGAAAGAAGTCCCAAAGGTTTTCTCCATCCTGCGAAAAAGAGATTTGCCAATAGACAACCAGACCTGGAATCGCCGCTACAGAGAATACATGGAGAAGATCAAGACCGGATCGGCCTTTGAGGTGGCTGAAGTCTACCGGGATCTTCTGATGCTGAAAGTGGAAAAGGAACTGTCTTTCGGCGAAAGGAAGATGCTGGACACCGCGAGAAACCTGCTCGTGAAAGAGATCTCCCTGGCAAGAGAGGTTGGTGAAGATCAGGTGGAAGAGGACCTGGATCGCATTTTTGCTTAAACCAGCCGTTCCCGCCCATCTGTCAGGTTTGACGTCCAGATGAACCATAGACCTGATATGCCGGGCAGCGGCGGCACGTTCCTCTTTGATATCTGCGGAGAGGACCAGGGTCTGCGGCTGGATCACTTCCTTGTGTCCAGGTCGATGGCGCTTTCCCGTTCCAGGATACAGGGACTCATCAGAAAGGGTGCTGTCAGAGTCAACCGGGCGGTCTCCAGGCCAAGCTACCGGGTGCGGACGGGAGATCGCATCAGCGTTTCCATTCCACCGCTCTTGCCCTCTGCGCTTCAGCCTGAACCCGTTGCTTTTACCATCGTGTATGAGGATACCTCCATTATCGTGGTGGATAAACCGGCGGGACTGGTGGTGCATCCCGCCCCCGGGCACGCGACCGGGACCCTGGTCCACGGACTCCTCTGGCACTGCGAGGATCTTTCAGGAATCGGCGGGGTGACGAGGCCGGGCATCGTCCACCGGCTTGACAAGGATACGTCGGGGCTCATGGTCGTGGCGAAGAATGATCGTGCCCACGCTGCCCTGGCGCGGCAGTTCAAATCGGGCGAGATACGGAAAGAATACCGCACCCTGGTGCATGGCCGGTTCAAAGAGACAAAGGGCACGATCGATGCGCCTATCGCGCGCCATTCCCGGAAACGCAAGGAAATGGCCGTGGTCAAAGACAGGGGAAGACATGCGATAACATCCTGGTGGCTCCTGGAAGGCTTTCAGGCCGGGTTTTCTTTCCTCCGGGTTTCCATCAAGACCGGGAGAACGCATCAGATTCGTGTCCATTTTTCCCACCTGGGCCATCCTGTTGTCGGAGATTTGGTGTACGGATACGGGAAAAGATGGTGGAAAGGGCATCCTTTGCAAAAGAGGGGGATCACGGTGTTTCCCCGGCGCCAGATGCTCCACGCGAAATCGCTGGGTTTTCACCATCCCGAGAGCGGAAGGTTCATGCAGTTCGACGCGGACCTTCCGGATGACTTCCGGGACATGCTGGAAAGCCTTCGGCACACGGGATTACGGTCCGATGAGGAAAAACCTTGACAACCTCTATGGAGTGCCGATATAGTAAACAGTAATACTTCCTACCCTCTGGAGGATTCGGTAAAGACCGGATGTCATAAAACTGCATAGCTCATCCGCTGAGTCACCTTCTCTAACTCACACATAATGGTTCCAAGGTCGAGCATTTTGCAACACTCTCCATTATTCTCATCGGCTTTCAGGAAACAGGTGCGCGGGAACGGGTTCGAGAAGTTGTGCTCCTGGCCAGAGGGCTCCGAGAATCCCGGAAGGCACATCTTGAGGAAATGCTCCACCATCCAGGAAATATGAGCAACAGCAGATAATGAAGCCGTGCACCATGAAGATGTCAGATCAATGTCAAATATCAAATGGCTGAACTGAGCAGGCGCCTGGAGTATGGCGAGTCCTGCCGCCACTGAATCCAACAGCTTTTGTCATTCTGTCATTCAGATTTCATTTGGCATTTGGTTAGTTCCGGCTTGCCTGTCTCCGGCGGGCTTGTCCGGGTTCAGTACTACTGCAAGAAATAGGAGAGAAAGAGAATGAATCTTGTTGAACTCAAGATGAAGAAAATCAGTGAATTGACGGAACTCGCGAAGGAGTTCCATATCCAGGGCGCGTCGAGAATGCGCAAGCAGGATCTTGTCTTCTCGCTGCTGCAGGCCCATTCCGAGAAGAACGGCCTCATTTACGGGGAGGGGGTCCTGGAAATCCTGCCGGATGGGTTTGGTTTTCTCAGGGCCCCCGATGCCAATTACCTGCCGGGTCCTGATGACATCTATATTTCGCCTTCTCAAATCCGCCGCTTCAACCTGAGAACAGGTGATACGGTCTCCGGGCAGATCAGGCCGCCAAAGGATTCAGAGCGTTATTTCGCGCTGCTTAAGGTGGAAAGCGTTAATGGTGAGGATCCCGAAATTGCTCGTGAAAAGATCCTGTTTGACAACCTGACGCCCCTGTATCCCGAGGAGCGGATCAAGCTGGAGACGACCTCCGACAACTATTCATCCAGGATCATGGACCTCATGACTCCCATCGGCAAGGGCCAGAGAGGCCTGATCGTGGCGCCCCCGCGAACGGGAAAAACAATGCTTCTCCAGAATATTGCCAACAGCGTCACGTCAAACGACAGTTCAATCCACAAGATTGTCCTCCTCATCGATGAGAGGCCCGAGGAAGTGACCGACATGTCCCGGTCTGTCGAAGCCGAGGTCATCAGTTCCACGTTTGACGAGCCTCCCCAGCGCCACGTCCAGGTTGCCGAGATGGTCATAGAAAAGGCCAAGAGGCTCGTGGAGCACAAGCTCGATGTCCTGATACTGCTGGACAGTATTACCCGCCTCGCAAGGGCCTACAACGCCGTGGTCCCTCCCAGCGGGAAGATCCTTTCAGGAGGCCTGGATTCCAACGCCCTCCACAAACCGAAACGCTTCTTCGGGGCCGCCCGCAATATCGAGGAAGGAGGGAGCCTGACCATCATCGCCACCGCCCTCATCGATACCGGAAGCAGAATGGATGAAGTCATCTTCGAAGAATTCAAGGGTACCGGGAATATGGAAATCCACCTGGACCGCAAGTTGACGGACAGGCGCGTGTTTCCTTCCATCGATATCAATCGCTCCGGGACGAGGAAGGAAGAACTCCTGCTGGAGGAGGCGGACCTCAACCGCGTCTGGATTCTGCGAAAACTCCTGTCCCCCCTGACCCCGGTAGACAGCATGGAATTTTTGCTTGAAAAGATTAGAGGAACGGCAGATAATAAAGATTTTTTAGCTTCCATGAGTGAATAGTGAAATGCGAGCCTGAGACCCAAATCAGTTGTGAGAGGAGATATCATGAAACCAGGGATTCATCCGGAATACCATAAAGCGAAAGTTCGCTGCGCCTGCGGCAATGAATTTGAAGCGGGTTCTACGCTGAAAGAGATCAAGGTGGAAATCTGTTCCAAGTGCCATCCTTTTTTTACCGGCAAACAGAAGCTGGTGGACTCTGCGGGGCGCGTGGAGCGGTTTAAGAGAAAGTACGCGAAATTTGAGCAGGATCGCGCCGCCAAACCCGCACCTGAAAGAGCCGGGTCCTGAGGAGACGGTTTCCGAGGTTCTCACCGTGAACCCGGAACAAATGCCTATGCTTGGCAAGATAAAGGAAATTGAAGACCGGTATCTGGACCTGGAAACATATTTGGGTAATCCTGAAGTACTAAAAGATCAGAAGGCCTACCAGAAATACGCCAGAGAACACAGCCAGTTAAGCCCCATCGTTTCGCTTTTCCGGAAATACAAAGCCGCACAGGACGAAATTGAAGAGAACAGGTCTCTCCTGGATGATGCGGACCCGGAGATGAGGAAACTGGCCAGGGAAGAGATCGAATCCCTCCGTTCCTCCATGTCGGACCTGGAAAGTGAGATCAAGATTCTCTTGATCCCCAAGGATCCCAATGACGAAAAGAATACCCTGCTGGAGATTCGGGCGGGAACCGGCGGGGAAGAGGCCGCCCTCTTTGCCGCCGACCTTTTCAGGATGTACGGCCATTACGCGGAGCTGAAATCCTGGAAGACGGAGATCCTGAGCCGGAATGCAACGGGGATCGGAGGCTTCAAGGAGCTCATCATCCTGGTTTCGGGAGAGCGGGTCTACAGCAGGCTGAAATATGAGTGCGGCGTTCACCGTGTTCAACGGGTTCCCGAGACCGAGACCCAGGGCCGGATCCATACATCCGCAGTCACGGTGGCGGTATTGCCGGAGGCCGAAGAGATCGACGTGGAAATTGACCCCGAAGATCTCCGGATCGACGTCTATCGTTCTACCGGGCACGGAGGCCAGCATGTCAACACCACTGACTCTGCGGTCCGGATTACCCACCTTCCCAGCGGGCTGGTAGTCACCTGCCAGGACGAAAAATCACAGCATAAAAACAAGGCCAAGGCCATGAAGGTGCTCAGGTCACGTCTCCTCGACCTGGAACAGTCCGAGCAGCAGTCCAGGATCTCCGAGCAACGTCGGAATATGGTTGGGTCGGGAGACCGCAGTGAGCGCATCCGGACCTACAACTTTCCCCAGGGACGGGTGACGGATCACCGCATCGGGCTCACCCTCTACAAGCTGGAAGATGTCCTGCACGGACAGCTCGATCTCGTCATTGATCCTCTCATCACCTATTTCCAGACAGAGACCCTCAAAAGAAGCGGGGAAAACTGATTTCCGCTGACGCATGGCACAGGCTTCCTGGCATATCGGCGACCTTTTGAAGGTCACCACCACCTACCTGAAAGAGAAGGGCATAGAGAGCGCCCGCCTGACCGCGGAGGTCCTGCTGGCCCGGTTCCTTGGTGTGGACCGCGTTACGCTCTACCTGGAGTTCGAAAAACCCGTTACCCAAAGAGAGCTTTCAGGCTACCGGGAGCTCGTAAGACGCCGGGTCCGGAGAGAACCTTTGCAATATGTCACGGGAGTGCAAGAATTCTGGTCCATGGAATTCCAGGTGGATGCCCGGGTACTCATTCCCCGGCCGGAAACGGAACTCCTTGTGGAGCAGGCCCTGGCTTGTGCAAAAGAGAATAAAACGGATGAAGGACACCCGCATCGGCTCCTGGATCTGGGAACCGGGTCGGGTATCCTTGCCGTGTGCCTGGCTAAGGAACTTCCCGGGTGGGAGGTGTGGGCCACCGATATCTCGCCCGATGCCCTTGAACTGGCCGGGGTGAATGCTGAAAGGCATGGTGTCGGCAGCCGAATCCGGTTCCTGCAGGGAGATTTTTTCAAGGCATTCAAGAAAGAGCGTGTCCTCTTCGACATCATCGTCTCGAATCCCCCGTATGTGGCTGAGGAGGAATATGCAACGCTGCCACCGGAAATAAGGGATCATGAACCACGTATTGCACTCGCGGGCGGGAGAGGAGGATTGGTATTTATAGAACATATCCTGCGGGAAGCCCCGGACTTCCTGAGCCCCCGCGGCCGGCTGCTGGCGGAAATGGCACCGGGGCAGACGGAACGGGCCATGGAAATTGCGGGCGAAACCCGTTGTTACGGTGAAATCCACCGGGTGCGGGATTACAGCGGGCAACACCGGGTTGTGAGTGTCACGAGAGCGTGAATCGCGATCCAACGCTGTTGAGGATGAATGATTCGGGAAATTCTTCAGAAAACCGCTTGATGGCCTTCCATCCCGTACAATGCATGGGAACCAGAATGTGCGGGTCCAGTTTCTTCAATTCTTGTATGGTGTCCTCGATGATGGGTTCGAAGAAGGCGCCTGACAGGTGAAATCCCCCCAGGACCGCGTGAATATGCTCCTCCCCGGTCAATTTGGCTGCATAACGGAGTGTGTTTACGATTCCGGCGTGTGCACACCCTGAGATGACCACGAGCCCTTTCCCTTTCAGCTTCACTACGATGGCCTGATCATCCAGGATGGGGTCCTTTTCTATGGCGCCGTTTCTTTCCAGCAGCGCGTTTGGAAGGCCCCTTTCAAAGGTGGTCGTGCGTTCCACCTCACCGGTGACAAGGGCGGTATCTCCGGCAATGAGGACCGGTTTTGCGCTCTCCATGATCCGGACTTTCCGGTTTTCCAGTTCCGACCTCTTCAGGGTCTCGGGAAACAGGAGTTTCCGTCCGTCATCGAGCTCGAAATAACGGGGCGAAAGGAACGCGTCGGGGTGAACCACCAGGGGGATAGGGCCGGGTATCCTGTCGAGAAGGGAGTAAAGAGTTCCTCCATGATCCATATGGCCGTGACTCAGTACTATGGTCTCTATGTGGGCCGGATCGATTTGGAGCAGTTCCATGTTGTGAAGCACGCCGGCGCTGCTGTAGCCGGTGTCAAGGAGAAAGGTAAAGCTTTTATCTTCTCCATGAAGCGTAACCAGGAGAGAGAGGCCATGTTCCGCCAGCAGGGTGTCGGCAGGGATCCGGCCGCCCTTTGCGAGAGGGGGTCTGTAAACGACGTCCGTGTTGGTGAGCAGGACATCCGCATAATTGTCCATGAGGGTGAGCACCTCAACGCGATCCACTGCGTGCAATAGAACCGGAGCATAATCCATTTCTGTCCCTCCATTTTAGAATATTGTGGCAGATTGCTGTTTATCCATCGCCCGGCAACCGGCTGCTCCTTGCACTACCGGAGCTTTTGCAGGGCCTCCCAGATATTTCTCACCTGTTTTCGTGTTTCTTCCAATCCTTTTTCATTGCGGATCACGAAATCGGC
>CAZONI010000069.1:0-19360 GCA_964581175.1 uncultured Desulfobacteraceae bacterium | reverse complement strand
CTTCCCCCAAATACAAGCCTTTGAATTGAACCATGCCGGCATTGGTAAAGAGCAGGCTCGGATCATCCCGGGGAACCAGGGACGAACTGGGAACGAGTTTGTGGCCGCGCGCCAGAAAATAATCAAAAAATTCCTGCCTTATTTGTCTGAAATTCAACATCTTATTTCCCTATGATTTTGTCCTTCCAACTCCTTCAGATGCCTCTTCCGGTTTCAGCGTGCTTTTTTTGAGGCCGGTCTTCTCCATAATGAGATTCGCGATCTGGTCTCTCACCTCCGTGTTCTCAGAGAGGAAGCGCTTGACATTCTCCCTCCCCTGACCGATCCGGTCCTCTCCGAAGGTATACCATGCGCCGCTTTTTTCAACAAGCCCGAGGGAAACGCTCAGGTCAAGGATGTCCCCTTCCTTGGATATCCCATGGCCATAGATAATGTCAAATTCAGCCTGTTTGAAAGGGGGTGCGACCTTGTTCTTCACAACCTTGACCCGTGTTCGGTTTCCAACGACCTGATCCCCTTCTTTTATGGCCCCGATTCTCCTGATATCCAATCGCTGGCTCGCGTAAAACTTGAGAGCGTTGCCTCCGGTGGTGGTCTCAGGGTTCCCGAACATGACCCCTATTTTCATCCTGATCTGATTGATAAAAATAACACAGGTCATGGACTTGCTGATAGTTGCAGTGAGTTTGCGGAGGGCCTGGGACATGAGGCGGGCCTGGAGCCCCACATGCTGGTCACCCATTTCTCCTTCGATCTCCGCCCGGGGCACAAGCGCTGCAACCGAATCGATAACGAGCGCGTCAATGCCGCCGCTTCTCACAAGAATTTCCGTAATATCAAGGGCCTGCTCTCCTGTGTCCGGCTGGGATACCAGCAGGCTGTCCACATCCACCCCCAGCTTGCGCGCATATATAGGGTCAAGGGCGTGTTCAGCGTCAACGAACGCCACCATTCCACCCTTGGCCTGCGCCTCCGCCACGATGTGGAGTGCCAGCGTGGTCTTGCCGGATGACTCAGGGCCATAGATCTCCACGACCCTGCCGCGAGGGACTCCGCCAAGGCCCAATGCAAGGTCCAGGGAGAGGGACCCGGTTGAGATAGCTGGAATATCCAGCACCCTGCCATCGCCCATTTTCATGATGGAACCTCGTCCGAACTGACGTTCAATTTGCGATATGGCCTGTTCCACTGCTTGTTCTCTATCCATAGATGGTTCCTCCCTGAAAAAGGATGATGTCCGGCGCCGTGGCCTTTCGAGAAGACCTGCTCTCTATCGCGTACCCGAAAGAGGCCATTGCGCGAGCTCCGTATAGATTGAACCCTTTGGAGTCAGCTCGCTCTTGAAAAGAAAGAGCCTTTCAACCCTGCAGAAAGAGGCTGAAAACTCTTTGTATTCACTAATGATTTTCGCAAGAGGCTCTCCGCCCTTGGCGCCCTTCCTGAATCGGCATACGGTCAGGTGGGGGCGAAATGAGCGCTTCTCTTCCTGTATCCCGAAAGGCCTCAATTCCCGTTGCAGTGCATTCCTGAAATACGATATTCGCTCCAGGTCGGTCTGGAGTCCGATCCAGAGTACCCGTGGATTGCGGATCCCGGAAAAGACTCCGACCCCTCTCAAGGCCATGTCAAAAGCACCATACCGGTCACAGACGCTTTTTGCAACCCCTGCGATGCCTTCGATGGAAGATTCCGGGACCTCGCCCAAAAAGACAATAGTCAGATGAATGTTCTCGGCACGGACCCACCTGGCACGAGGGAGAAGGGGTTTCAATTCGGACGAGAGCAGGGAAACCGAATCCCGCATCTCTGCGGGAAGATCAAATGCCAGGAAGGAGCGGATCTCCATTCGCGTGCCTCCTCATCCAGTCCAGGGCCATGACTGCACTGTTCAGCTTGATATGCTCACGATTTCCCCAGAAGCGATATCCCTTAGAGACTGTTTCTCGGGCCGTCGCCAGGGCAAAATAAACCGTGCCCACCGGTTTTTGCTTACTGCCTCCTTCCGGGCCGGCTATGCCGGAGACGGCTATGCCCATGTCCGAATGAAGTCTCTTTCGAATGCCTTCCGCCATTTCCCGAACGGTTCTATTGCTCACCGCGCCGTTTTTTTCCAGGGTATCTGCCTGTACGCCGAGGAGATCCATTTTTGCCTGGTTGCTGTAAGAAATGATCCCTCCCAAAAAATACCTGGAACTGCCGGAAACGGTCGTCAGGAGATGACCGATCAGACCGCCTGTGCATGATTCGGCAACCGAAACGGCGAGTTTTTTGGCCGTAAGGATCCTGCCTACGACCTCGGCCATGGAGTCGTCTCCAGTGGCGAATACGGCAACCCCGAGCCTTTTCCTGATCTCCTTTTCTATGCTGTCCAGCTCACGGCTTGCATTCCGGGCTCGTTCAGCTGTCAGGCTGATCGTAATATGGTTTTCCGGAAAATGGGGGTAAAAACCCAGGACAGCGTTGCCGGCCATTTTGTCCATGTCCTTGAAAAGCTCTGAGATGCGGGGTTCGTTCAATCCGTACACCTTCAGGGTGCGGCATATGGTCACCGGAAGTTCTTTATAGATTCTCCGCAGATCGGGAATGACTGCGCAGTCCATGAGGTAGCGCATCTGGTCGGGGACGCCCGGAAGGAAATAGAGCTGCACTCCATTTTCCACCAGAGAAAATCCGCACGCCCTTCCTTCGGGACTCAGCATCTTTGAACCGTCCGGAATCCACGCCAGCTTTTCAAGGGCACTGCACATCTCCTCTCCCTGCATGCGGGCGTGATATTTGATTATTTCAAACATCTCCTTGTCCAGGCAGAGGGGTCTGTTCAGGGCCTTTGAAACAATCTCATTGGTCAGGTCATCCTCCGTTGACCCGAGCCCGCCGGTGACAATGACGAACCGGGATGCTTCCATGGCACTCCTGAGCGCACGGGACACAGACGGGTAATCGTCGCCCACGGATGTGATCCGGGTTACCTGAAGGCCGGAGGCCGTCAGCCTGCCTGCAGTGTACCAGGCATTCACATCGAGGGTCCTCCCGGAAGTAAGCTCGTTTCCTATGGTAATAATTTCACCGTTCACAGACCCGTGCCCCTTCTCCGTGATGTTTGCTCCCGTATCTCCAGAGTGACTAGAGTTGAGGAATTTCTTTCCATTCTATTGAATAGAAAAGCTGCGCTTTCCATTAGCTCTAGTTCACTTCATCCCCTTGGTTTCTGATACGGCATAGCCTTTGGTCTCTGACTCCCGCGGAGCGGGATCTTCGACGGTCCCTGAAGACCAGGTTTTCGAATGAGCAATAAAATCCATGGATGAACACTATCCGGATAGTCGCAGATACTGCATTATTTCCATGACACCGAGGGCATAGCACCCTGCCGCGACATCATCCAGGACAATCCCGACGCCTCCCTTTACTTTGCGATCCAGGAAGCCCACGGGAAAGGGTTTCAGGATATCGAAGACCCGGAATAGGATGAACGCAGCACCAAGACCCTGCCACGAGAACCGCAAGAGGACGGTAGCCGCCAGAAAGCCGGTCACTTCATCGATGACCACCTGGGATGGGTCAGGTGTGTCAAGAAGGGACGCAGCGCGGCCGGATGCCCAGATTGCCGTAGCCAGAAAAAGGAGAAAAAAAGGAATCCGGCATGCGAGCAGATAATGCTGCAGCGCCAGGACAAGGGGCACTGCCCCCAGTGTACCGAAAGTGCCGGGAGCAAACGGGAGGAGGCCCGTACCAAACCACGTGGCGAGGATAAGCGCAGCTTTACCCGAGACACCGCTCTCTGTGAAACGCTTCCTCGTTTTAAAGGTATCAGGCTTCTCTCTTTTCTTCAAGTTCGGGCAATCCCTGCGCAGTGATTTTGCCGTCGCTTCCCGTGGGAAGAAGGATGATCAACCGGCTCCTTTCGAGCATTGAGGCCCATGACCCAGGAATATATTTCCCTGAGGGGAAGGCCCTTCGCGCGCGCAATTTTGCAGCAGGATTCATATTCAGGGACCAAATACGGGGTATCGTTGGCCGGTATAATCTTCTTTGCCCTGATGTGCCCCCAGGGACTTGCTATTTCCACCTCTTCCCTTTCAAGAACCTGCCGCTGGGTATAGGAAAATCGTACTCCAAGGGTTCCGGATTCCCGAAACAAGAGATCCGTCAGGAGTTCTTTCAGGTCTGGCCGTGTTATAACCTGTACCTGAAAGCCGGGGCGGTTCTTTTTCATATGGATGGGCCCGAAACTCACATCCAGCGCTCCCGCCTCAAAGAGACGCTCCATGAGATATCCCGCCCATTCAGGGCTGATATCATCGATATTGGTTTCCAGGACTACCACTGATTCACAAACCTTTTCACACGACTCTCTCCCCACAAGAAGCCTGAGAAGGTTCGGTCGATCGGGCAGGTCCCTGCTTCCAACCCCATACCCAATGTGGTCCACCGTCATCGGAGGGAGGGGACCAAATGCCTCTGCAAATGTCTTCAGCAGGGCTGCACCCGTCGGGGTCACCATCTCATGAGGGATCTCTGTCTGAGAAACCGGCACATTTTTCAGGAGTTCTATTGTTGCCGGTGCGGGAATCGGCATGACCCCATGTGCCGTCTGTACAAAGCCGTTTCCGAGCGGCACGTGGGAGGAATATACACTGCCTATGTCAAGGCCCAGCAGCCCATGGACGCAGCCCACGATATCCACGATGGAATCGATTGCCCCCACTTCGTGAAAATGAATTGCCTCAGGAGAAGTGTTGTGGATTCTTGCCTCTGCCCCGGCCAGGACAGAAAAGACCTCGATGCTCTTGTCCTTCACTCCCTCGGGGAGAGAGGAGCGGGAAATGAGCTCCCGTATCCCACGAAAGTCCGTCGACCGCTGCCGGGACTGCTCGACCACAACCTGGATACGGGTGCCGTATATCCCGTTTCGCGCCTCCCGCTGCACCGTCAGACGGCAACCCTCGATCCGGAGTGAGCCGATGAGGTGTTCCAGTTCGGCAAGGGGAGCTCCGGCATCGAGCAAAGCCCCAAGGAGCATATCCCCGCTGATTCCAGAGAAACAATCCAGGTAGGCAATTTTCATACGACATCCAAACTGTGCAAGATAAGAAAAGCGCCCCGCGTCCATGCAGGGCGCTCCTGGAGAAAGGGGCTATACGAGGTCTGCAACCAGCTCGGATACGTCCTTGATCTCGATGGCATCTTCGCTATTTGTGGTCTTTCTGCTGTCTTCCAACATGCTGATGCAGTAAGGACATGCCGTCGCCAGGATTGTTGCACCGGTTTCGCAGGCCTCACGGATTCTCAGGTCGGAAAAGCGCCATTCAGGTTTTGTTTCCATCCACAACCTTCCGCCGCCGCCGCCGCAACAGAGGCTGTCATTCCTGATCCGTTTCATTTCAACGAGATTTCCTCCGCTGATCATGGAAATAACCTCTCTCGGCTCATCATAGACCTTGCTGTGACGGCCGAGGTAACAGGGATCATGGTAGGTGATTTTCCGGTCGATTGTTCCTTTCAGCGTGAGTTTTCCCGCATCGAGAAGCTGTTTCAGAAGCTGTGTGTAGTGGACGACCTCGAATTCACCGCCAATTTCCGGGTATTCATTTGTGAAGGTATAGAAACAATGGGGAGAGGTGGTGATAATTTTTTTCACGCCCTTTTCTTTGAAAAGTGTAACGTTCTTTTGCGCCGTGTTCATAAAGAGTTCTTCATCCCCGATCTTTCGTACCGACTCGCCACAGCAGCTTTCTTCTTCTCCTATCACCCCGAAGGAGACATCGGCCGCCTTGAGGATCTTGACCAGGGCACGGGCGATGTTCCGGCTCCTGACGTCATACGCCGACGTACAACAAACAGACAGGAAATACTCCGTGTTCTCATCGAAGACGGGGACGTCCAGACCTTCCATCCATTCGGTTCTTTTCTCCCGGGGCTCCGACCAGGGATTGCCCTTGCTGTGCACGCTTCCCGTGACCGTCCGCAGGATACCCGGAATCGCCCCTGTTTCCGCTATCATTGCGCGCATGGCCTTCACGATGTCGATAATGGTTACCCCTCGTGGACACCGCAGGACGCACTTGTTGCAGGTGGTGCATCCATACAGAATGTCTTCCGACTCGTATCCCTCGACGCCGAGCTGTGCCATCCTGATGAGACGGCGCACATTGAATGGCCCTTCCACGATGCGCCACGGACAGGACCCTGCGCACATGCCGCATTGCATGCAGAGATTGAGTTTCTCAGCCCCCATGGCAACCAGGGCCTCGTTGACTTCATAAAAAGGTGTCATCGTCTCCATTTTGCCTTCGGCTCCTTTCCTAAACAATTATGTATATTACCAAAGCACCTTTTTTATGTCAACAGGAGGATGCATGGCCTTTTGTCCCGCATCCCCGAACGGCCGGGTCTTGCCGAAGTCCGGCAAAAATGGAGATCGCACGTTTGAAAGGCCTTCATTTCGCTCGGCGGGAAACTGCACAAAGAGGTTGCGAAATCCCAGTTCCCGCACATGCGCGTAAACAGCATCGAATTCTTCTTTTTCGAGGAACCGTTTGAGAGGTCCCTTCAGGGTTCTTCCAACCGGATGGTACTGTGACATGAGGCTAAGAGGCATCTCGGGGCCGAATTCAACGCGGAGCGTCGTCAGGGCGTCGATACTGTTCTGGAGTTGTCCGGGGAGAATGAGGTGTCTGACCAGGACACCCTTTGCGGCGACTTGACAGTCTTTGACACAGGAATCCAGAAAGCCCTTTTGCCGCACCATCTCTGTAAGAGCCTCCAGGGCCACTTCGGGGTAATCCGCGGCCCTTGAGAGAGACGCGGCCAGCGCCCTGTCGGCGTACTTGAAGTCGGGCAGGTAAATGTCGGCGTACTCTTTCGCCATCCTCAGCAGGCCCACGGACTGGTAGCCGGAGAGATTGTAAACCATGGGCAGGTCATACCCTGTTTTCCGCAGGGAAGAAACCAGCTGAAAGACATGTGGAAAGAAATGGTCCGGGGTTACAAAGTTGATATTGTGCGTCTTCTCCGACCGGACCATCTCTTGTACCCGTGATTCGAGTGAAACCATATCCAGGGGGTCGCCGCGGGATTCGTGGGAAATCTGACGGTTCTGGCAGAAAGCACAGCGTAGTGAGCAGCCGGAAAAGAAGACGGTCCCGGATCCGTTTGTTCCCGTAAGAGGCGGTTCCTCGCCGAAATGGGCACCGATGCATGCCACCCGGACCACGTCGGCCTCACCGCAGAAACCGGTTTTTCCGCCCCTGTTCCGGATACTTCGATTTACCCCGCACTGCCTCGGACATAAGCGGCAGTTTTCATAGAGCGTTCTCAGATCCATTTTTGCTTCTTGCCTCACGATAGATATCTCTACCACAACCCGTTTTTCCCGACAAGGATATCTTCGCACGCGAAAGAATGTGCCCGAAGTGACCTGCACAAAAAAGCACACAACAAATATCAATGCGCACTTTCGTGCACCTATCCGTGTCCTCCGAGAGGCCGATTGAAACGAGGGTTTTTTCGTGCCGAACATGAATATTTCTTGAGTGAATTTATTCCTGTTATGTCAGCAGGTTGAAGGTAGATACCTGCCCGGCTCACGGACCATTGGACCTTTCCGCAATAGTGCGGCCCTTGGCACGGCAGTTGCTTAACAATGAAGAGCAACGTACTTCACGGAGGGATGATATGAAAAGACGACGATTATTAATGGTTTCATCTGTGGTTTTCCTGTGCCTGATCCCGTCACTCTTAATTGCCGGTTCCGCCAGGGTCAGCTGGCAGGCAAATACGGAGCCTGACCTTCAGGAATACCGGGTCTACACCGGCACCGTCTCCCGTACCTATGGAACTCCTGTTCCGGCGGGGAAGGCAACCAGTTATACCGTCAACAACCTTCAGGAAGGCCTCACCTACTTTTTCGCAGTGACGGCGATGGATACCTCGGGCAACGAGAGCGGATTTTCCCAGGAAGTCTCCAAGACAATCGCTGACACACATGCTCCCACTGTGGCTCTTACTTCCCCGACCACCGGGACCACCTATGAGACTCCCCTAGGCACGCTGGACCTGCGAGGGACGGCCGCTGACAATGTGGGGGTGGTTGTGGTGCGCTGGAGTAATTCCAGGGGTAGCAGCGGTACTGCGAACGGCACAACCACCTGGTCGGTTTCAGGAATCACCCTGGCCCAAGGCCAAAACACCATCACAGTTACCGCCAGAGACCAGGCCGGGAACGAAGGAACGTACACCCTCACGGCGACATACAATCCTCCTGATACGACTGCCCCGAATCCGCCGATTGGCGTGACGGTAGAGTAACTTTTTCCTCCATGCAGATCCGCTGGAAGAAGGGAGCGGGAAGACCGGGCAGGCTTCCTGCTCCCTCGTCAGCCGGCAAATAGTATTTGACAAGCCAGGAAAAAAGCACTAGCGTTATTTCTTGCCGGCAACTGCACCGCAGCCCAACCTCCATGAGATCCATTCTGGGCCGAAACCTCCTATTCTTCTTCCTTTCATGCCGGCAAGCCTGTTGAACTTTCTCGAAACAACCTTTGGTCTTTCTGGTAAACATTGGACTTTCACCCAAGACTGAAGGGAGGTGAGACGAACTGATATGCGTGTTGCTACAGTGAAGGCAAAAGGGCGGCCTTCAACAGCGGTGCCCGAAGGTCAAAATGATATGTCAAGATGTTGAAAAGGAGGCATTATGGAGAGCAAGAAATTTGTGCTGCCGGAATCTGAATTACCTCGCCAATGGTACAACATTATGCCGGATATGCCTACTCCCATGGAACCGCCCCTCCATCCGGGGACGGGACAACCTGTTGGGCCGGAGGACCTGGCACCCATTTTCCCCATGCCGCTGATTGAACAGGAGGTCAGCCAGGCACGGGAGATAGACATCCCTGAAGAAGTCCTCGAGAAATACCTGATCTGGCGTCCGACACCCCTCTACCGGGCCCAAAGCCTGGAGAAACACCTCCAAACACCCGCGAGGATCTACTTCAAGAACGAGGGGGTGAGTCCTCCCGGGAGCCACAAACCCAACACGGCCATCGCTCAGGCATATTACAACAAGATCTCCGGAACAAAGCGCATTACCACGGAGACCGGAGCCGGGCAGTGGGGAAGCGCCCTTGCCTTCTCCTGTGCCTTGTTCGGCCTTGAGTGTAAGGTTTTCATGGTCAAGGTGAGTTATAATCAGAAGCCCTACCGCCGCATTATGATGCAGACCTGGGGTGCAAACTGCGTGGCCAGTCCCAGTACGGAAACCAAGGCGGGACAGAGCATCCTGGCACAGCATCCTGATTCTCCCGGGAGCCTCGGGATTGCCATCAGCGAGGCCGTTGAGGCGGCGGTGATGGATGAAGATGCGAAGTACTCCCTGGGGAGTGTGCTGAATCACGTGATGCTCCACCAGACCATCAACGGTCTCGAATGTCAGAAACAGATGGCCCTGGCAGGGGACTATCCGGACGTGATTATCGGGTGCGCAGGAGGTGGGAGCAACTTTGCCGGTAATTGTCTGCCCTTTGTCCGGGACAAGATAAACGGCAAAGATATCGACATCATAGCGGTGGAACCGACGTCCTGTCCCACCATGACCAGGGGGCCCTTTGCCTATGACTTCGGCGACACGGTTCAAATGACCCCCCTCCTGCCCATGCATACGCTCGGCCATAATTTTGTACCCGAACCCATTCATGCCGGGGGCTTGAGATACCACGGCATGGCTCCCATTATCAGTCAGCTTATCCTGGACAAACTCATCCGGCCCGTGGCTCTACCCCAGCTCGAGACTTTCAAGGCCGGAATAACGTTTGCCCGGACTGAAGGGTTTATCAGCGCTCCCGAGACGGACCATGCGATAGCGGTGGTCATCCGAGAGGCCCTGAAAGCCAAGGAAGAGGGAAAGGAAAAGGTGATCCTCTTCAACTGGAGCGGTCACGGGCTGGTGGACATGGCGGCATATGAGGCTTACCTGGCCGGGAAGCTCGGAGATCATGCCCTCCCGGAGGACGAAATCGAACGGGCCCTGGCTGATATCGCGCCGCTGCCCAAACCACGACAGTACACCGGATAACCCTTTTCTTTTGACTCACAGAAATGGTAGAGTCCCTGACAGCCCGGTGATCAATGATCTCCGGGCTGCTTTGGGTAAGAGAAACAGAGAATCTCCTTCAGGCAGACACCGTTTCTAGGGAAGGCATCATGAACGGACGGAAAGAAAAAGTTGCCGGGCTTGTCCTTGCGGCAGGCGCCTCCCGCAGGATGGGCGAACCCAAGCAGCTGCTTCGCATCGGGGATACATCCCTTCTTGAGCGCATCCTCGCGGAAGTGCTGAAATCGGACCTCGATCAGGTAATTCTGGTCCTCGGACACCGCTCCCGGGAAATTCAGGAGGCGTTGACCCGGTCCCTGCCAAACGAGAAACTGAGGATAATCAAGAACGATCGCTACCGGGAGGGGATGAGCTCGTCCATTATCATAGGCCTTGGAGCTGTTGAAAGAGATACCCGCCACCTCATGATCGTCCTGGCCGATATGCCGAATATTACTGCAGCGCTGATCAATCATCTGCTCAAACGCTACCTGGCATCAGGGAAATCCATGGGAGCTATTCAAATCTGCGGAAGGCGTTCACATCCGGTTATTCTCGGGAAGGCATGGTTTGGGGCCTTGTGCAAGCTGGAAGGCGATGTGGGAGCGCGGGAGCTATTTGACGCCTTCAGAGACGAGGTCTGCCTGGTGGATGCTCCCCAGGGTTTTAGCGACCTGGACCTCGATACCCCGGAAGACTACCGGAAAGCCCTCTTGAAAATTCTGAACACGGCGGAATAGCGACAGAATCCGATGCTATGCCATGTCCGGCGAGGTCACCGCCGGAGGAGCTATGATTTCAGTCACCTTGCAGCCGGTGATGTTCTCCACCTCGCTGAGGAGTTCAGGGCAGGGGAGTACGCTGAATCGCTCATTCGCCGTGATGGTTATATTCTTCCCCGACAACGTCGGCACCTTGAAGCGGAGGCGGCACTCGCCGGGAAATCGAAAAGTGAGGTCCCGCAAATCCTCCAGGGTATTCTTGGAGGCTGTTTCCTGATCCAGGCTGATTTCAATGGCTTTGACCAGTCGCTGCCTGACGCTTCTCAGGGTGCTCATTTCCTGCCCGATGATCTTGGCGGTGTGGTCCCCTTTTTCAACTGTCCCGGTGATAAGCAACGGATCATCACTTTTGAGCATTGCGGAGCAACGGGCGAACAAATCGGGGAATAGAATCACCTCCACCGATCCGGACAGGTCCTCTACCTGGATGATGGCCATCCTGTCGCCCTTTTTGGTGCGTTTCAGTTTCAGTTCTTCCAGCATCCCGGCAATTTTGACCCGGCTTTTGTCTCTCTGTACGGGGAGGTCCTGAATGGAGCAGCTCGAGACCAGAGCGATTTCACGTTCAAATCCGGCAAGGGGGTGCCCGCTTATGTAAAAGCCGAGCGCCTCTTTTTCCTTTTTCAAGCGCTCCTTTTCCTGCCACTCCTCTACATCGGGAAGATCGATGAAACCGAGCCCGGTACCGGCCTGGGGGACCAGCGAGCCGAATATGTTCAGTTGATTGGGATCATGATTGGCCCCGCAGAAACGGAGAACATCATCAAGACCGGCGAAAAGCCTGGCGCGATGGACACCGGTATAGTCAAAGGCCCCGCACAGGATCAGACCTTCCAATACCCTCCGGTTGACCTTTCCGGTTCCGACGCGCCGGCAGAAACTCAGCAGATCATGGTAGGGGCCGTCCTCTCTTCTCTCTTCTATAACGAATTCGACGGCCTTCAGCCCCACATTTTTTACGGCTGCCAGGCCGAAGCGGATTTTTCCATCCACGACGGAAAAATCCGCCTGGCTTTCGTTGATGTCCGGGGGAAGAATCTCGATGCCCATGTTCCTGCATTCAGCGATATTCTTGATGGTCTTGTCCTGGTTTCCCATGTCCTGCGTGAGCAATGCCGCCATGAATTCGACGGGAAAATGCGCCTTCAGGTAGGCGGTCTGGTAGGCAATCAACGCGTAGGCCGCTGAATGGGACTTGTTGAACCCGTACCCCCCGAATTTTTCTATCAGCTGAAAGAGATTTTCCGCTTTTTGGGGTTTCACGGCGTTTTTGCGGGCACCCTCAACAAATCGCTGCTTATGCCTGGCCATTACCTCCGGTTTCTTCTTGCCGATGGCCTTTCGAAGCTCATCGGCCTCGGCCAGGGAATAATCGGCCAGCAGTTGTGCAATCCGCATGACCTGTTCCTGGTAGAGAATGACCCCGTAGGTCTCTTTGAGGAGAGGTTCCAGCTGGGGAAGAGGATACCGGATCCTGGTCTTCCCGTGTTTTCCGCTGACAAAATCATCCACCATGTTGCTGCCAAGCGGCCCCGGCCGGTAAAGAGCGACAAGGGCGATCATGTCCTCGAACACCTCAGGCCGCAGTCTCCGCATAAGTTCCTTCAATCCGCCGCTTTCAAGCTGAAATACCCCCGTGGTCTTCCCATCACTGCACAGCTGGTAGGTTGCCGGATCATCGAGGGGTATCTTGTCTATGTCAATTCTTGTGCCGCTGGTATTTTCTATGAGGTCAAGGGTGTGCTTGATCACGGTGAGCGTCTTCAGCCCCAGGAAATCAAACTTGATGAGGCCCAGCTGTTCGATTCGATCCATAGTATACTGGGTCATGATTTCATCTTTGGAACCCTTGAAGAGGGGGAGATACTCGACCAGCGGCCGGTCTGCAATGACAACGCCGGAGGCATGTGTGGATGCGTGCCTGGAGAGTCCTTCCAGAACACGCGATACGGTAAGCAGTCTTTTCCCAGGCCCGTGGCCTTCTTCCAGACGTTTCAGCTCCGGTTCATCCAGAATGGCCTTTTCCAGAGAAACCTTCGGGCCCTCAGGGACCAGCTTGGCAATGCGGTCCACTTCACCCAAAGGGATATTCAGGCTCCTTCCCACATCTCGAATCACTGCCCGCGCTTTCATGGTACCGAAGGTGATGATCTGCGAGACATTTTCTCTGCCGTATTTCTCCGCTACATAATGGATTACTTCATCCCTGCCGTTGATGCAGAAATCGATATCGATATCAGGCATGCTGATGCGCTGGGGGTTGAGAAATCTTTCAAAGAGGAGACCGTACTTGATCGGATCGATGTTGGTGATGGTAAGTGCATAGGCTGCAAGGGATCCGGCGGCCGACCCACGGCCGGGACCAACCGGAATCTGGTGACGCCGTGCGTAGTCTATGAAATCCGCCACGATGAGAAAATACCCTGAAAATCCCATCTTCCGGATAATGTCCAGTTCAAATTGCAGCCTGTCTCCGTACTCACTTACCATTGCTTCCGGGAGCGGACCTTCTTCCTCCCCTTTCAGGCGCAGCCGTTCCGCCAGTCCCTTGCGGGCGTTTTCCACGAGGATGTCGTCAAGACTTCGATTCCCGTCAGCATGGAAAACCGGGTACTTGTAGCGGCCGAATTCCATTTCATAGGTGCACCGGTCAGCTACCTGGACCGTGTTATCGAGGGCATCCTCGAAGTCCTGGAGGTTTGCCAGCATCTCCTCCCGGGATTTAAAATAGAATTCATCCGTGGAAAACTTGAGCCGCTTTGGATCATCAATGGTTTTGCCCGTCTGGATGCAGAGGAGGACATCATGAGCCTCGGCGTCCTCCCGGTTCAAATAATGGCAATCATTGGTAGCCACCAGGGGGAGTGAGAGTTCCCGGGAAAGCTCCCTGAGCATGCTGTTGACCCTGCCTTGTTCCGGAAGATTGTTGGCCTGGACCTCCAGGTAGAATCTATTGTGGTCGAAGATGGCGGCCAGCTCTTCGGCCTTTTTTCGAGCCAGCTCCGTGCGGTCCGCATTGAGAAAAAACGGGACCATGCCCTTGATACAGGCGGAGAGCGCGATGAGTCCCTCATTATATTCCTGCAGAAGATCCATATCCACCCGAGGATGATAGTAGAAGCCCTCCAGGTGTCCCAGGGTGACCAGGCGACTCAGGTTCCTGTATCCCTTCTCGTTCATGGCGAGGAGGACCAGGTGGAAGGCGTTGGGCAGACCGTCGGCAGAGGGCGCCCTGTTCCGGCGATCTCCGGGGGCAACGTACAATTCTGATCCGATGATGGGTTTTATCCCGGCCTTTCGAGCTTCATCAAAAAACTGGACCGCGCCAAACATGTTTCCGTGGTCAGTCACGGCTACGGCGCCCATATCCAGCTTCCGCGCCTTTTTCAGCATCTGCCTGGGCCGGATCGCCCCGTCCAGCAGGCTGAATTCGGAGTGGACATGAAGATGGACAAACGGACTGCTTTGGGTCAATGTGAACTCCTTTGCGCTCGACGGCTGCGGGAACATCTGATGCCGGCCGCAACGATGCTATGGGCACTGAGAGGCCCTGACAGCGATCAGGATTCTTCCCCAACAACTCGCCTTCGTAAACGCAGATGAAATTCGCCGGCGGATTCAGCGAAATCTCTGATCACCAGCAAGGTATCAGATGCAAGTCGAAGATCCCGTTTCCGGCGGGAAGATGATACCTTGCTGGTGATAAGAGGAAGGGTTCCCTATTGTAAGGCGAACGCAAAATATGATATCCTATTCACCTCGGATCATCAAGATGATTCGGGTATCCCCTGAAAGAGATGGCGGAAAGGTCTCGCAAGTGTTTGAAAAGAGAATAGAAGGATTTCAACGCAGAATTGACAGGTTGCGGGCTGAAAAACGAACCCTTCGGGAAAAAATTGCCGAGCTCAAGAGAGAGAACAGGAATGCTGTGAGGAACCTGAACGAGGCAAGGCGCCTTCTGGAAGCCCTGCCGGGCGGAGTGCTGCTTGTCCAGGACGGGAAAATCAGGTTTATGAATCAAACGGCAAGACGCGCCATGGGTTGTGAGGAGGAGGAAACAGCGGGCCGTGATTTTGCGGAATTTTTTCAACCGGAAGTGGGCGCAAAACTCCGGGAACTCCACAGAAAAAGGATCTCAGGAAGACCCGTCCCGAATCGTTATGAGACCCGCCTCATAACCCGGAGCGGAAATGTACTGTGGTGCGAGGTGCACGTGAAGAAGATCCTCCTGGGGAGGCGGCGGGCCTTCCTGTTCAACCTGCTCGATCTTAATGAAAGAAAGGAAGCGGAGAAACGGATCACTGCAAGCGAGAAACAGGAATCCGTCGTCCGCATGTCCGGTGCACTGTATCATGAAATGGAGAAGTGGCTGCATTCCATTGAACGAGAGTCTCCGAGCCGTCCCGTGAAGGACGTGCCGGTCAGGGACCGGCGAACGGCGAATCCGGAAGGGCACCGGAAAATAGGGGAGAAGGGTCGTACGCTTCTCCGGGAACTCGCATGGCTGGGAGGAGCCGACGCCGAAGGGCAGACAGTACTTCCTTATGATCTTCGAAAGGTGGTGCAGGACGTAGTGGCTTCAGCCAAGACTCGGTGGGGCAGCGGACCTGCCGGCAGGGAGAATGGTATCAGGATGAAGAGCTATCTGCGTGCCTTGCCGACCCTGGAAGGGAGACCTGAAGAGATCAGGTATGCGCTTGCTGCACTGGTGCAAAATGCAGCGGAGGCCCTCGACGAAGAAGGGAATATCTACCTGACGACCGAGGAAAGTGAAGGGGCCGCTTATCTCTATATACAGGACAACGGCAGAGGCATCCCTCCGGAAATAGAAGACAGGATCTATGATCCTTTTTTTACGACAAAAGGGAAGCGTTGGAGGGGACTTGGATTGAGCCTGGCCCAGGCAATTATCAGGAAGAACGGGGGAGATCTGGATCTGAAGAGCAGCGAAGGAGGAGGGACCACGTGCACCGTTCGTTTACCGATTCCTTCACGGTCTTCCCGCGGGGAGGCGCCCGCTGCTCGAATAAAAATGAAGGATATCCACGCCCTGGTGGTTTCGTCCCAGGATATCCTGAGGGATCTGCTGCATCTCTGGCTTTCAGGCAGGGGATGCCAGGTGGACTCCACCGCAACATGCGGGGAAGCCTTCAGATTGGTCCCGAAAAAGAAATATGGTCTGCTGGTCATTGATACGGAGGACGTGGACCGGGACAACCTGACCGGACTTCTCAGGAAGGCAAGGAAGGCTTACCCGAAAATGCCGGCCGTCCTGATCGAAAACCCTCTTCGCCCCGGACGGGTGAAAGCCGTCAAAGGTATGGGTGCTCATCTGGTACTTGCAAAACCCCTTCACATGGACAGTGTGCACTCGGTGTTCCTCGAGGCCCTGCGTCAAAGAGGTCCAGCTCATGAGAGATGAAAGACTGGATGGAATCGCGCCCCTGGCTGAGAGGATGCGGCCGGAAAAGGTCGAGGATATGGTAGGGCAGCCTCAACTCCTCGGCCCGGAGGCTCCTTTTCGCACAGCCCTCGCGTCCGGGCGGTTGTTCCCGGTGATCTTCTGGGGTCCACCCGGATCCGGTAAGACCACCCTGGCCAGGATGATCGCGACCTACACGCAGTATCCCTTTCGGGCGTTTTCCGCAGTGACTTCCGGCCTCAAGGATTTGCGGGGGGTCATAAAGGAAGCGGAAGTCCACAGGCAACAGACCGGTCAGCCGACCATTCTTTTCGTGGATGAAATCCACCGGTTTCACAAGGGACAACAGGACGCCTTTCTGCCTCACGTGGAAAGCGGCCTGATTCTCCTGGTGGGTGCAACGACCCAGAATCCTTCCTTTGAAATCATCCCGCCTCTCCTGTCGAGGGCCCGGGTGATGATCCTGAAGCCCCTCCAAAATGAGGATCTGAGAATTATCCTGAACAGGGCCCTCGGTGACAGTGAGAAAGGCATTGGAAAATTGGATTTTCAGCTGACCGAAGAGGCGCTGGAGCATCTCGTGGAAATCTCCCATGGAGATGCGCGGGTTGCACTCAACAACCTGGAGACGGCATCGTTTTACCGGCTGCAAACAGGTCCGGGAGAACGAATCATGGATCTGGAGGTGATCGAAAAGGCACTGGACAGGAAGGCACTGCCCTACGATAAAGACGGGGAGGAACATTACAACCTGATTTCAGCCTTTCACAAGAGCCTGAGAGGAGGTGATCCGCAGGCGGCGATCTACTGGCTCTACCGAATGCTGTCAGCGGGGGAAGATCCCCTTTTTGTGGCCAGGAGGATGATCAGGTTCGCCTCGGAAGACGTGGGGCTCGCCGATCCCCAGGCACTCCTGGTGGCCCTGGCTTCATTTGACGCCTGGCGAAAGGTCGGACCGCCCGAAGCCGAACTCGCCCTTTCGGAGGCGGCCGTCTACCTGGCTACGGCCCCCAAGAGCAATGCCCTCTACCTGGCGGAAAAGGCGGTGAAGGCCGAGATTGAGCGAACAGGTCCCCGTCCGGTACCGCTGCACATTCGCAATGCACCCACGGACCTGATGAAGAAATTGGGCTACGGACGTGGATATCGATATCCCCACAATTATCCCGGCGCATGGATAGAACAGGAGTACCTTCCGGAAAATCTGAAGAATCGTGTTTTTTACCAGCCTACAGAACGAGGCTTTGAGCAGGAAATCCGGAGAAGGACTACCCGTCATACGAAGAAATAAGGCATACCCTGCTTCCCTTGCGGCTGCAGGCTGCGGGAAAAGGAATGCCGACGAACCACATGGAGAGAGCCCGGCGTTTCCGGTTGAGGAGGAGAAATGGGTTTCATACAAGGAGTAGCGACTTTTTCACGTTATCGGGTGGATGGCACCCTGCCCGGTGATTACATCGAGGAATTCCCAAAAAGGATTCTTCGCTATGGTTTTCGCAATCTGGATGACCTACCCGGTGAGGAACGATCGGTAGGCTGGGTCCGCATCCTGGACATGTTTGACCCCGCATTCAAAGCAATGGAATACTTCAAGGATCCCTACCTGGCCCTGTCCTGGCGGGTGGACACGAAAAAAATTCCGAAAGAGGCCCTGACACAATACTGCAGGAAGGAAGAAAATGAAGTCAAGGAGCGGGAGGGGATCGAATATCTTGCAAAGTTGAGAAGAGAAGAGATTCGAGAGGCCGTTCGATCCCGACTCCTGAAGCGGGCCATCCCCCAATCAGGGGTCTATGACATGGTGTGGAGTCTCCAGACCAATGCCGTCCTATTCGGGGCGACGAGCAACAAGCTCTGTGATGAATTTGCCGAGTTCTTCAGGAAGACCTTCGAGCTGTTTCTGGTCCCGGTGTACCCCTATGCCCTGGCCCGAAGGGCGTTCGAACTTTCGGGAAAAGATCAGGATCTGGTGGACGATGTACAGCCTTTGTTTCTTGAGGAGGAAGCGTTGAGATGAGTGTTCTGGACGAGGTGCGGGAACATACTTTCCTGGGGAAAGACTTCCTGGTCTGGCTGTGGTGCAAGAGCGAGACCCTGGACGGCCTGTTTGACCTGGGAGATGAAGGAGAAGTGGAACTCTGGTTCGAGGGAAAAATCACGCTCCAGTCAGACAGTGAACGGTCTGCCCAGACCATAACCTGTACGGGTGAAAACGCGAGAATACGGGAGGCCCGTTTTGCCCTGCGGGAAGCAAAGAAGGTGACCAGTGCTCGGCTGCACCTCAAGGAAGGCAGGGATGAATGGTCCTTCGATCTGGATTCCATGTGGATGAATTTCCATTCCCTCAAAATGCCGAAAATCTTGCAGGAAAAGGGAGAAGACCCGGACGCCCTGTTTTACCAAAGGATGTTCCTGCTGGAAAAAGCTGTCGCCTTTATGGACGCCCTGTTCTCCCGGTATCTGGAGGCGCGTGTGTCCCCGACGTGGCAGACGGAAGAACTTCCCGCCTTGATGAATTGGATTCACGAAGGAGTGTTGCCCTGAAGACCTATATTCTGCAGATCCTGCGGAAATGATACCCGTAAATGGCCAGAGTTATTGCCAGCGGAAGCAGTCTGGGCCGCCGAAGCAATGTCCAGGACAGGATTTTCCAGTACTGCAGCCGCTCACGTCCCAGCACTCCCAACCGGATGCTGGAACGAAAAACAGCCAGGATCCGCTGGGGATCAAGCGGGACCCTGGTCTTGGGTTGCTTGTAGTCCCGCAGAAACAGCTTGACGCGCTCGTAGTAATGCTTGGGTGAGTAGATATGATGCAGGATGGCATGATACCCTTCCCGCAGGACATCGAGATCCATCCGGGGGATGATGTTGGTGGTTCCATCGGTATTTCCGGACATGGAACCGAGGAGGCGTCCATCATTTTTCAGACGTTCATATAACTTCGTGCCGACAGGCGCCTGCAGAAGCCCGACCATGGCCGTTACGATGCCGCTCTTCTGGATAAAATCTATCTGCCTCTGAAAGATAGAGGGCGTATCATTGTCGAACCCGACGATAAATC
>CAZONI010000068.1:0-19692 GCA_964581175.1 uncultured Desulfobacteraceae bacterium | reverse complement strand
TCTTGCGGCGGTTCCTATTAAAATGGGGAATTCTTGTTTTCATGCTGCTGGGGCTCCCCCTGCTTGGAGTTTTCCTATCGGGTGCGCCGCTGAAGCGGTACCTCGCCTTCCCCCCCCGGGCCGGAAATGTGCATCACGCTCCATTTTCCTGGATAGCTTTTGCTCTTTATGGTGTGCTCATCATAAGCATTACGGCGCCTTTCATAGTCCGGGCCCTGAAAGGATTAGTGAAGTCAAAGAGAAAGGAAGCACCGGTCCGTTCTTTTCCTTGGTGGGGCTGGGCAGGACTTCTCGGAGGAGTCTTTTCCTGGTTTCTGGCATGGACCCGATTCGCATGGTGGAGGCCGTTTCAGCTTCATACGTTCACCCCGTTGTGGCTCTCCTTTATTCTGGTGATCAACGCCCTCAGCTATCGGCGCAAAGGACACTGCCTCATGCTGGATAGGCCCCTGTTTTTCCTGATGCTTTTTCCGCTGAGTGCTGCTTTCTGGTGGTTTTTCGAATACCTGAACCGGTTTGTGGAAAACTGGTCTTATGTTCTGGTCCCCAGGGACGGATGGTCTTATTTCTGGCGGGCGACACCGCCGTTTTCAACGGTGCTTGCCGCTGTTCTGAGTACGCGGGAATGGTTCGGCGGAATGGCATGGGTGAGGGATGGGTTCATGGATTGGGCCCGCATAAAGCTGCCCCGATCGGGAATCTGGGCCTGGTTTACGTTGATCGCTGCTGGTCTGGGCCTGCTGGGCATAGGGGTATACCCCAATTATTTATTCTCTCTCCTCTGGGTTTCGCCCCTCATGATTCTCCTTGCCATGCAGGTCATTTTCGGTGAGAAGAACCTCTTTTCAGGCATTCCGGAGGGAGATTGGCGCCTGGTCATATCTTCGAGCGCTGCCGCTCTGTTCTGTGGATGGTTCTGGGAGATGTGGAACTTCTTCAGCCTGGCCAGGTGGACGTATGCAATCCCCTATGTTGATCGTTTCAGGATGTTTGAAATGCCCGCCCTGGGTTATGCCGGATATCTTCCCTTCGGTCTGGAATGCACGGTGGTCGGGGACATGCTCGATCAGGTGTTTAAAGGGAAGAGGACGAAGAATCACACTCAGCGGAGGGATGGAGCCCGCCGTTGATCCTGAATTCTTCTCTTCCCAAGAGATCATGGAGATGGACGATGCCGTTGAGCCGGTTTTGGCGATCGGTTATCACCAGGTGGGTTATGCCGTGCATTTCCATCATTGCCAGTGCCTCGGCGGCGGTCTGTTCCTGATCTATCGTCCTTGGAGACGGAGACATAAGCTCGTCTACCTTCATATCCTGGATGGAAGAGTGGTGCAGGAGGGCCCTTCTCAGATCTCCGTCGGTAATGATTCCCATCACGTGTTGCTCTCCATCGACGACCAGGGTGGCCCCGATGCGTTTTGCGTCTATCTCTTCGATCGCTTCCCTGGCGCTGGCTTCGATTGAGACTGCCGGGATATAGTCTCCCGTCAGCATCACTTCGCTCACTTTGATGGATAGGCGTTCACCGAGGCTCCCTCCGGGATGGAACCGCTTGAAATCCTGCTGGTTGAATCGTCGACGGTTGATCAGGGCTACTGCCAGGGCATCACCCATGGCCAGTGCCGCTGTGGTGCTCGCCGTGGGCGCCAGGCCCATGGGACAGGCCTCTCGTTCCACCCCCACATCTATCACTATGTCGCTGAGTTGCCCCATGGTCGATCCGACTCGACCCGTGAATGCGATGACCCGGGCCCCTATCTGTTTCAGGAGCGGTAAAATGGTCTTAATTTCCGAAGTCTCACCACTATTGGACAAGGCAAGAACGATATCGCGGGATGTCACCATGCCGAGATCGCCGTGTATGGCCTCCGCCGGATGGAGAAAAAGGGAAGGGGTGCCCGTGCTGTTCAGGGTCGCGGATATCTTCCGGGCCACCAGCCCTGACTTTCCCATGCCCGTAAGAATCACCCTCCCTTTTGCCTTCATGATCGTATCTACGGCATTCTCAAAGGCAGGCCCTATCCGCTCCATGAGTGCCGTGATACTCTGCGCTTCTATTTTAAGTACTTCTCTGGCATTTTCGATTGCCGTTGTCATTGTCTGTGCCGCTCCTTCACTTTGGCGCCAGCCTATCTGTAGCATGTCGCAACGCGTTTCTCAAGCATAACTCCCAAAATCCGCATCCTCTGCCTTCATACACTTTCACTGCACCAGGTCTATCGCGCTTGGGGTACCGGTGTCTTTCTTTTCAGAATATCCCAGCAGCATTCTTTATGGGCTGCTCCGATTTCAAACGTCTGTATCTTGCCTCAACAGCGAGAGTTTTTCAATCCCTTTCACTTTCTTCCTTCGATCGTGCATCTCGGGTTCCCTTTTGAGAGATTCGCCTTATCCTTTTCGTCTCGAAATTGACCTGTCCGCTTTCTATTTCCAGAGAAAGGACGCATATCTCTGCCGGAAGAGAGTCCATGACAAAAAATGTCATCATCCAGACAAAAATTGTTGCTTTCTCGCTGTAGCAGTCCGGTCTCAGATACATTCACCCGTTTCATGTTGTCTTTTGAAATTGATTAATTTATTGAAATAAGAACTAAAAATCTCCTAATTCAACCACAGAAATTACTTTGGCACACTATTTGAAGCATCAAGGCTGCAAAAAGGGCTCAAGAAAAATCAGAACGCGGTCGATTTTAGAGGAGACAATGGTAATTGGTTGAAAGGACATGCGGCTATTCAGGAAAATGAGTCCCAGCAACGCGGTGTTTCGACCTCTTAACTGTTTAACAAGTCTGAAATGAAAGGAGGTGACCAGGAAGGAAAACAAGGAGATTTAAAGCGCTTTGATGTTAAGTATCGTTTGATCATGATCAACTGATAAAAAATCTGGGAGGAGAAAATGTTAACTAAGATGATGGCAAAAGATGAAAAGGGTTTTACCCTGATCGAATTGATGATCGTTATTGCGATCATCGGGATTTTGGCAGCCATAGCCATCCCGCAGTTCTCGGCGTACAGGCAGAGGTCCTATAACTCATCGGCCGAGTCTGATCTGCGGAATGCGGCTACGGCCCAAGAGGCCTATTTTGTGGACAATTCAACTTACTGTCACGATACGGGCACTCTGATCGGTCCGTCTTACGGGCTGTATCTGTCCGATAAAGTCGTATTCAC
The DNA here is from genome assembly GCA_964581175.1 of uncultured Desulfobacteraceae bacterium. Classification (GTDB taxonomy): domain Bacteria; phylum Desulfobacterota; class DSM-4660; order Desulfatiglandales; family Desulfatiglandaceae; genus B46-G9. Next base: position 16,521 of record CAZONI010000068.1, on the reverse strand, counting down.
AATCGACAGTGCCAGCAACCAGACTTATGTAATGAAGGCATACCATCCTACTGGAAGTCACAGCTACATAATTCGTGGCCCAGGTGGTTCCATAAGTCAATACTAATATAAACAGGCCGGGAAAAGGTAAAATGAATTCCTTCTCCCGGCCATTTTTGCTCATGGCCTGTTCATTCTAATCCGGGGGAGATGGCGGTGGAAGAAAATCTGCAAAGAGGATTTACGCTGATTGAATTAATGATCGTTATCGCAATCATTGGGATCCTGGCAGCTATTGCGATTCCAAATTATTCAGCGTACAAGAACAGGGCCTTTAACGCAGCAGCTATGGATGATTTGAAGAATGCTACAATAGCCCAAGAGGCCTATTTTGTAGATGAAACGACCTATACCAACAACACATCCCTGCTTATTAGTGTCACCTACGGCCTCCGCGTCTCCAACAAAATTGTTTTCACCATAGTCAGCGCAGACAATATGTCCTATTGCATGAAGGCTTGGCATCCCGGGGGTGACGCCAGTTACATAATCCGGGGACCTGGCGGTTCTATCAGTAAGTACTAGCCAGAATGTGTCTCACTAGTTCAAAAGCTCTTCAGCCCACTGGTTTAGAACTTTTGATTTCTTCATCAGGGCGCTTCTCATCAGGGGAATTATCACATCTTTATTTGGTTGAAGATTTTTCATCTCACCGTTGCCCGTAAGATCCCGTAAGATTTTCTCAAACAATTCTTCGTTAGGGATGAGATCAATAGCTTCTGCTATTTCTCGCTCAGCCTTTTTTCGCTCCCCTGTCCTAAAATAAATTTCACCCAGGTGAAGGCGAGCCTTAATGTTTTTCGGGTTTTGGCTTTTTGCTTGTTGGAAAAAGATGGCGGCCCTGCCTAACCGCCCCGTCTGTTTGAACGCTATGCCAAGGTATAAGGGGACTCTGTCTCCGAATTGGTCTTCATTTCCAACTACCCTGTTTAGGTAGAAAATCGCTTTTTCCGGCTGCTGTTGTCGCAAATAGTAAAATCCCATATTAAAGGTGGCCAAAAGATCTTGAGGAGAAAGTTCCAGGGCTTTGGCCAGGTATTTGTGCGCAAGCCCGTATTCTCCCTTTCTGTCAAAAAGAGCGGCCATATCATTATAAAGAGGGGGGAAATCAGAATTGATGCTAACCGCCTTGTCGTAGAAGGATTTGGCCGTTTCATAGTCGTTTTTTCGGGCATAGAGTTTGCCAAGATTATAGTATGTCACAAAGGTCCCAATTCGGCTATTCATGGAAGTGCTTTCCAATGCTTTTTGGTACTCTTTAATTGCCATGTCGTAATAGCCATGGTCTTGATAATATCGTCCAAGGTTATGGTGTGGGCGTCGTAGATTAGGGGATTTTTCAGCCGCATCAGTCCAAAGGCTTCTTTCATTTTTCCAGGTAAAATTCCGCATGAAGGTGGAATGACCGAAGCCTATTAGAACAAGGATGATGAAACTGCAGAGAATGGCCTTCATTGTTGTTTTAGGAGCGAATGTATCCAGTAAGTATTGGAATCCTATTGCTACAGGCACGAACAAAAAAAATGAGGGGAGATAGTTCCTATGTTCAAATACAAGTTCAAGAGGGAAGATGCTGGATTCTATAATATGATTCAAGAAGAAAAAGAGAATAGAGAAAGAGATAAGACGCTGTCTCTTGCCCAGAAGAATTGCCCCTCCAACCATTACAACTAATACCAGAATGGAAAGCAAGGTCGTTATCGGGCTGAAGATCGAGGTTGAAATTTGGAAGTCGTGAGCAATGTTGAGTCTATTCGGCATGGGATAAAAAAGAAGAGATATATAAGATAGGATGACCCTCGGTTCCGTCAGGAGCCTTTGGCCCAGGGTAAAGGGCCTGTTTTCATAGCCGTTAAGGAAGGAGAAAATATTGCCCGTTTTGATATAGAGATACCCAAAGCCGATAAAGAGAATCAGGCCGAGAGCAGCCAAAAGTTTAGGAAAGTTTTTGCGAAAAAACTGTGGCGGATCCGGTTGAAGGATGAGCACTTCATAAAGCAGTATGCTCAGGGGAAACATGGCGGCGTTTTCCTTTGATCCGAGTGCCAGGCAGAAAAAAAGGACGCACAGGGCAAAGAAGGAAATTCTTTTGGCCTGAGTGCTGGATGTCCTCGCCCGGAGGTACCAATACATCGCAATAATATAAAACATGGCCACCATGGAAGCCATTCTTTGGACGATGTACGTGATGGCCTGGGTGTGGACGGGATTGATCGCCCAGAGTACCGTCGAAAGAAGAGCTATGAAATATGCATGCGGACCGTATTTTCCTCTTAACGTTGGTAGGGTCAGCGTTCTGTATACAAAGAGAAATAGAAAAATGGATGAAATCAGGTGGATCATGATGTTAACCACATGGTACCCAGCAACATGTTTGCCGCCAAAATAGTAATTCAAGGCAAAACTGAGACATGCGACCGGCCTGTACAGCTTACCAGGATTGTTCCGATCGGAAAAAAGCGCCGCCTTTATGGAGTGCCATGATATTCTGGTCATGTGGAGCAATGGATTTTCGGTGATGTTTGGAGCATCATCGAAGTGCCATGAACAATGAAAGGAATTCGAATAAACCAGAAGAATTAGGATGCTCAGACTTACAGCGGCGAAGATCGCCATTCGGCAGTAGGTGAGCCTCTGTCCCTGGTGATCATTGGAAAAACAGTTCATTGCTTGCCTCCTCTGAATGGATGCACAGGTGTTCTGCAAGTACCGTACCGAGCCCCCCGTCATTTCTGCTGCATCAGGAATGTAGAAACGCGGTTTTCGCTCGCACACGTTCCTTTAATTATGGGGCCGTTACGAAGTCTGCAGTTTTTCTTGAAAAATATAGGGAACATGTGACAGGTAATGCTCATACACACCGAGGAAAAGGGTTTCACATTGATCAAATTAATGGTAGTAATAGCGCCCACAGCGAATTTGGCAGATGGAACAAGCCCTCACTATTTGAAAAGACATGATTTTTATGCAGAATATTCATTTCCGAACATTTTCCAGATGTTTCCTTGCGTTATTACTTTCAGTGATAGTCATCTCTATCATTGTCCTCTCCCTCGTTCCTCCCGTTAGTAGAGATGCTCTTACCCACCATCTGGCCGTGCCGAAACTCTATCTGAGGCACGGAGGAGTTTATGAAATTCCTGCAGTGCCTTTCTCCTATTACCCTATGAACCTGGATCTGATCTATATCATTCCTCTTCATTTTGAAAACGACATTGCCCCAAAATTAATCCACTTCACTTTCGCCTTGCTCACAGCATGGCTTCTGTTTGCGTATCTAAGGCGCCGGCTGGACAACTCCTATGCACTTCTCGGAGTCGTCTTTCTCCTTTCAATTCCGATTATTGTAAAACTTTCCATAACGGCTTACGTGGATCTCGGTCTCATCTTCTTTTCTATGGCGGCGCTTCTGTTCTTGTTGAAGTGGTTGGAAACTCGGTTTCAATTACGATTCCTGATCCTTTCAGCCATTTTTTGCGGCCTCGCAATGGGGACAAAGTACAATGGGCTTATCACTTTTTTCCTGCTCACCCTTTTCGTGCCTTTCATTTACTCCAGGCACCGGCAAAAGGAGGGTTCAGGATGGGCAACGGCAGTCGAGTATACTCTCATTTTTCTCTTTACGGCACTTCTCATTTTTTTCCCGTGGATGCTCAGGGACTACCTCTGGACCGGAAATCCCATCTACCCTCTCCATGACAATTGGTTCAATTCCCATGGACTCATCACCCAGAAATCGATGGGACTGTTTACGTACCGGGTTCTCGTATATCATGAGAAATGGTGGGAAATACTGCTCCTTCCTTTCCGCATTTTTTTCCAGGGAGAGGACGGCAACCCCCGATTCTTTGACGGCAAGCTGAATCCGTTCGTCCTGATTTTTCCCCTTTTCGCTTTCTACCGATTAAAGGACGATTCTCAAAAAATCAAGACAGAAAAAATCGTCTTTCTTGTCTTCGCGGGCCTCTATTTCGCATTCGCCTTTTTCAGTTCAGGGCTGAGGATACGATACATTTCACCCATCATTCCACCTTTGGTGATCTTGGCCGTTTTCGGGTTGAAGCGGTTGTTTGATTCCTTTGAGGAAGCACGCTCGCTTCAATTAAAATACGGAGGGAAATTGAGTGTCGTGTTTTTGGTTCTATTCGCACTCGGTTTGAACGCTATTTACATTAATGAACAATTTGCGTACGTAAAGCCACTGAGCTATATTTCAGGAAACGTTACCCGTGATGAGTATATCGAGAAGTACCGACCGGAGTATCCGGCTATGAAATTTATCAATAACCACCTGCCGCCGAGGGCACGCATCTTGTTCTTATTTATCGGCAACAGGGGCTATTATTGCAACAGACCTTATGTCTTTGACATGCAGAATAATAAAAGCAAGCTGGAAACGCTTTTCAGGACATCCCATGATCTCCAGAACCTCCAGCACCAACTCAAAAAGGAAGGAATTACCCATTTTCTCATTAACATGGAGATCTTCAACAGGTGGGCCTCTAAGTCCTTCGATCCCTCCCACAAGGATCTGGTGCGCCTTTTTTTCAAAAAGTATCTCAGACTTATCTACTCCAAGAACGGGTATGGAGTTTTTGCGCTGGTGCAGTAACTGCTTGCCAAGAAATTACGACATGTATATACATACATTCCGGGACTATAAATGCTGCCGGCTCCCGGGCGTGACCGAGGGAAATTCGGCTCACTTTTGATACTGAAGAAGAAGCAAAAGAACCGGCATTTCTCTATGGCCGAAGTTGAAATCAGTTCTGATGTCTTCACTTTCCTCTGAACCAAAGCCGGAAATCGTCATCCTTATGACGCCAATGCGTCAGATTGGGAACAGTCCGCGCAATCCAACGACTCCATCCACAGAGAAATTTCTGAAAATGGGTGAGACCGGATTGAGATTGCGCATCCTGACGAAGGAACTGGGATATATCCCATAACTTTTGCCGGGTGCAATCCGCCAGCGGGCACAGAATCACGTTTCCCTGGATGTACCTCGTATGATGAGCGTGAGACGTGGCATATATTTTGAATAAAGTATTCATTTACGTGTGCATATTAAGCCAAGTGCAACAGCAGAATTAATGACGAGAACACTTTCATTTTTGGGTGGACCGGATGAGCGAAGTTATGACAACTAATCGAGGAGTGGCGGTAATAGGTTGCGGGTATTGGGGAAAAAATCTGATTCGCAATTTCAATGAACTGGGGGTCCTCAGGATCATTTGCGATAAGGATGAAACCATGCTTTCCCATTTCAAGGATGGGATTCCTGCTGTCGAGACCTGCTTTGCATTGAATGAGGTCCTGTCGAGGAAGGACATTCAGGGCATTGCAATAGCCACACCGGCAGAAACACATTATACAGTAGCGAGAGAAGTGCTCCTTGCGGGAAAACATGTGTTTGTGGAAAAGCCGTTTGTCCTTGAAGAATCCGAGGCAGTGGAACTGATGGGTCTGGCCCGAAAAAAGGGCCGGATCATCATGGTGGGACATGTCCTCCAGTACCATCCTGTCTTCGTTGCGCTCAAAGCACTTGCTGATTCCGGAGAGCTCGGAAGGATCAACTACATTTACTCGCATCGCCTGAACCTGGGGAAGATCCGCAGGGAAGAGAATATTCTCTGGTCGTTCGCACCCCACGATATCTCCATGATTCTTTCGCTTGCGGATGAAGAACCCGAAAACATCCAGGCCTTTGGAGGGTATTATCTGCACCAAAGAATTGCCGATGTTACAACAACACATCTCTCTTTTCCATCAGGACTGAAGGCTCATTTGTTTGTTTCCTGGCTCCATCCCTTCAAAGAACAGAAACTTGTCGTCGTTGGTGACAAGAAAATGGCCGTATTTGATGATACCCAGAGCTGGCCTGACAAGCTGCTCCTCTATCAACATGAAATCAGATGGCGAAACGGTGTGCCTGTTCCTGAAAAGGCTGAACCCGAACGTTTGGACATTCCCGAAGGAGAGCCGTTGCGTCTCGAGTGTCAGGATTTCCTGAGATGTATCTCGGAGGGGAAGAGTCCAATCACGGATGGCGCTGAAGGGATGCGAGTCCTGAAAGTGTTGAAGGCAGCTCAACGATCTCTGGACAATCACCGCAACGCCGTGGGCATGGATTCCGGCGCCCCCAATGATCTCCACTCAGGGAGCCCTGTTAGAGAGCTCCAGGCTCGGAGGGACAAAGACTTCTTCGTCCACCACACGGCTGTTGTCGATGAAAATGTCACCATCGGGGCAGACACGAAAGTGTGGCATTTTTCACACATTTTGCCGAACTGTTCCATTGGTGCTCATTGCAACGTGGGCCAGAATGTGGTTATAGGTCCTGAATGCGTGATCGGAGACAGATGCAAGATCCAGAACAATGTGAGTGTCTACAAAGGCGTGACCCTTGAGGACGAGGTATTTTGCGGTCCCTCCATGGTTTTTACCAACGTCTATAACCCGAGAGCGGCGATTCCCAAGATGGATCAAATGCGGCCCACGCTCGTAAGGAAAGGAGCCACCGTGGGGGCGAACGCCACCATCATTTGCGGGGTAACCATTGGACGGCACGCCTTTATCGGCGCCGGAGCTGTTGTCACGAGAGATGTGCCCGACTATGCCTTGGTGATGGGTAATCCAGCCAGACAGTCCGGCTGGGTGTGCCGGTGCGGTGAACGCCTCCCGGACGCTTTGATATGCGAATTCTGCCGGAGGAGGTACACACTCGATGACGGGGTGCTGAAAGAAATTCGGGCAGATGCACGATCTGCATCTGTAGAATGCTGAGAGGTCGTTGTGTACAAGGATAAGACGATTGCCGTTGTTGTTCCCGCATACAATGAAGAAAAATTGATAGCCAGGACGCTCGAAACAATTCCCAAGATTGTGGACAACATCATTGTGGTGGATGATGCGAGTACAGACCGAACTGCCGAGATTGTCAGGGAGACCGCATGTGAAGATTCCAGAGTTTGTTTGATGGAGCACGAGGTCAACCAGGGAGTGGGCGGCGCCATCGTAACAGGGTATAAGCAGGCCCGGGATATGGAAATGGATATCACGGTAGTCATGGCGGGTGATGCCCAGATGGACCCGAAGGATCTCAATCACATTGTAGATCCCATCGCAACAGGAGAAGCGGATTACACCAAGGGAAACAGACTCTTCTACGGCGATGCGTGGCATATGATTCCTCATTACCGGTATCTCGGAAACTCCTTTCTGTCTTTGCTGACCAAAATCGCTTCCGGCTACTGGCAAATCGCCGACTCCCAGAGCGGTTATACCGGAATCTCCTTAATTGCCCTTAAAAGGATAGCTCTGCATAGGATATACAAACGTTACGGTATGCCGAACGATCTCCTTATCAAGTTGAATCAGCACGATTTTCGCGTCAGAGATGTGCACATAAGGCCTGTCTACCATGTGGGAGAAAAGTCAGGCATCAAACTGATGCAGGTCATTCCGAAGATTAGCTGGGTTCTGTTCAGGGGCTTCTGGCAACGCCTCTTTTTCAAATATGTGATAAAGGATTTTCACCCTCTCATCTTCTTCTATCTCCTCTCCTTTGTGCTGCTTTTGGCCAGCTTCCCTCTGGCAATCCGTGTTTTCTACATTTGGGCAATGAGAGGGAATATTCCTGATATGAATGCTCTGGCGCTGGTGTTCACATTAATCAGCGGACTTCAAACCCTCTTTTTTGGCATGTGGTTTGACATGGAATACAACAAGGACCTCAAATAGGAGAAATCCCTAAAGGGGCAAAAAAGAGGTAGCCCCACCTCAAGACAGGCAATCCCGCAAGCGTTGCTCAACGCAACAGCGCAGCCGATTTGGTAAGGTGAGCATCAGTGAACATTTTGATAGTGACTTCCAGTTTCCCAGCACCGAGAATCGGAATTTATGACGGCAAATTTGTACTCTCGGAGGCCATTGCCTATGCCAAGGCGGGTGCTAAAGTCCGAGTCCTGACTCCGCATTTTCTGGGCGTTGACATCCGGGAAGAAATTCAAAACGGGGTAGTAGTCTACCGCATTCCCTATTTTTTCCCCAGATCTCTCGAGCGGCTCAAGCAACCAGGCGTTCCTGTTTACGGCCAAAAGAGCCCCTTAGCCTGGTTTCAAATACCTTTTCTCTGTCTCTTTTTGAGTGTTGCTATTCTCCAACACGCCTGCTGGGCCGATATTATACACGCTCAGTGGACGGTAGCTGCTTTTTTTGCGTTGCCAGCAAAATGGTTGTTCAACAAAAAGCTTGTTTTTACAGCACGAGGTACTGACTTAAGAAAGCTGCCGATATGGTTTAACCAATTTATCCACTATCAGGCCGATGCTGCTGTTGATTGTTTTGGACCCCAACCTCGTAATGAACTTTACAGGAAAAGGTTTTCTGGATATTTCCTAACGCTGCCACTGATTGTGCATGTAGAGCCATGCCAAAAGATGCCGAAAGACATGGAGGCAAGGATAGCAGAGGCGGAAAATCCTTTGCTTGTATTATATGTCGGAAGGTTGGACAATTTTAAACTGAATAATAGTAAATTACCAATAATAAGTTTAATTGAGGTTGCGCGAGTTTTGGGGGATAGAGGATTGGATTGCCGAATCTTTTACGTCGGTGAAGGAGACCCCAGTATAAAGCGGCAAATGAAACGGCTAATAGCCAGATGGGGGTTACAGGATAGGATTTCGATGCTCGGTGGAAAGCTAAATGCTACTGATTATATGCAATTTTGTGATATTGGGGTAGGGGGAGTTGCTTTCAATGCGGTTAGTCAAGAATACACAGTACTAGGAAAACCACAAATACTCATTGATTTGCCTGACAATAAAGACACTCCGTGGAAACACATGGAGAATGCGATATTTGTGAAGCCAGATTCTCCGGGAGATTTGGCTGATAAACTATTTTGGGCAATGAACAATAAAAATGAGTTGAGAAAGATCGGAGAGAATGCCAAGGAATCCATGAAAGAGCTCATTGTCAGTAGCAAGATGGGGGGACATCGTTATCTGACAGCCTTTCAGGCTTTGCTGGAAGGCAATTTTTCCGGGAGTACATCCGATTTGTCCACGCACCACGAATAGTTCCTACAGGCAGACTAATGTGCGGTATATGCGGAATATTTAATTTGGACGGAGAGCCGATTTCCCATAAACAGATCAAGACGATGGTGGATTCGCTTGCCCATCGCGGTCCTGATGACGAAGGCTGTTTCATAGACATCAACATCGCCCTTGGTCATAGGAGGCTTTCTGTTCTCGATGTGTCCCCAGCTGGGCACCAGCCCATGTTGAGCCGGAACTCGGCTACTGTTTTGGTTTATAATGGGGAAGTTTACAACTATCTCGAGCTGAAGAAAGAACTGGAAGCTTTAGGCTACAGGTTTGCCTCCGGGACTGATACAGAAGTCCTGCTCCATGGCTATGAAGAATGGGGCATGGATGTGGTTCACAAACTGAATGGGATGTTCGCCTTTGCCTTATGGGACGGCCGCAGCAGGACATTATATTTGGCCAGAGATCGATATGGAATAAAGCCGCTTTATTGGACAAAAGTCGGGAATGCACTGGTTTTTGCATCAGAAATAAAGGCGATCCTTACGCATCCGCAGGTGTCAGTCGATATTAATCCCGATGCGCTCAATGAATATTTTACCTTCCAGAATGTTTTTCGTTACCACACATTATTTCGAGGGGTCAATCTCCTTCAAGCCGCTTCAATTCGGTGGATAAGTGAGCGAGACCAAAAACTGGAAAAAAGGACTTGGTGGGATTTCGATTTTACCAGTCGGGACGAAAATATGACTGTGGAGGAGGCAAGAGAGGAAACGCTTCGTCTCTTCCGGCAAGCGGTGACCAGGCAGCTCATAAGCGATGTGCCGTTGGGAAGCTATCTCTCCGGAGGAATGGATTCCGGATCAATCGTAGCAGTCGCTGCAAGTCATATTCCCAGGCTAGCCACATTCACATGCGGCTTTGATCTTTCTTCGGTGACCGGCAGGGAGGCAAATTTTGACGAGAGAAGGGAAGCCGAGCTTATTTCATGTCACTTTAAGACCGAGCACTATCAGCAGGTAGTCAATGCCTCAGATATCGCGTGGGCTCTTCCGAAGGTGGTTTGGCACATGGAAGACCTGCGGTTGGGGATGAGTTATCCGAACTACTATTTGGCGAGGTTGGCCTCCAAGTTTGTGAAGGTCAGCCTTACCGGAGCCGGGGGTGATGAACTGTATGCTGGATACCCCTGGAGATATTATCGAGTTTCTTCCTCTGTGGGAAGAGATGACTATTTGAGACAATATTATGAATTCTGGCAACGTCTCGTTCCCGATAACCAGAAACAGGAACTTTTTACTTCGGAAATATGGAGCAAAATCCGGGAGCATGACACATTCAGAACTTTCAGCCGTGTCTTCACTTTCAATGATACCTTGAAGTATGACACTCCAGAAGAACACGTTGCCAATTCCCTTTACTTCGAAATCAAAACCTTTCTGTCCGGGCTGTTGATAGTGGGTGACAAACTATCGATGGCCCACGGACTTGAAGAAAGAGTGCCGTTTCTCGACAATGATCTCGTGACATTTGCCCAACGCATTCCGGTCGGGCACAAACTGGCCAATCTAGAGAAAATAAAGCGAATGGACGAGAATGAAACGAGAAAGCTGAGACGTTATCAAACGTATGATGATGGTAAGAATGTGCTCCGCAATGCCATGTCTTCCCTACTCCCGGAAGAGGTTGTGAAACGCAGGAAACAAGGTTTTTCAGCCCCAGACGAGTCCTGGTATAGAGGTGAGGCCCTTGCATTCGTGCAAGATGTCCTTTTGAATAAGAGGTCGGTCTACAAAGAGTTCTTGAATCCTCGTTTTGTCAGTAAGGTTGTGAAGGAGCACATGGAGAGGAAACGAAATCACAGATTACTACTGTGGTCGCTGCTCTGCTTTGAATACTGGTGCAGGCTTTTTCTGAACGGAATGGATCCGGATGCCATGGCCAAGTGAGTTAAGGAATATCAGCTGTCGTTTCGAGTCCATACTGGCTCATAGTGATTTTGTACTTCTTTGGCTGACCTTCAGGAGGCAGGGATGGCAAAAAAGATAATCATTATCGGCGGACATGGCGATGGATGCGTCATTGCTTCAGCGATAAATGATCTTAAAGATGCAGGGCATGATTTGGAGGCAATAGGATTTATCAATGATCACCAAACGGCCGGCACACTGATAGACCAGTTGCCGGTTCTAGGGGCTGCTGATCGGACACATGAATTTCTCGCGCATGATGACGTGTATTTTGTTACCGCTCTCCTGAAGGTGAAAGAAGCCTATCCGCGATCGAGAAAAATTGAAGCTTTGGGGATACCGGTTAATCGTTTTTACACCGTTATCCATCCTTCAGCAACAGTGTCTCGAAGGGCGGTCATCGGCCCGGGAACTTTTGTCGGACCTCATGTCAACGTAATGCCCAACGTCGTGATGGGACGGCATTGTTCCCTCCGGGCTTCAGCTAATATTGGCCATGATTGCAAGATCGGAAATTTCTGTTATGTCGGCCCCAATTCAACGCTCTCAGGGAGAGTCACGCTTGGCGCTGGTGTTCATCTTGGCCCCAATACATCGGTGTTGGAAAGGGTGAAGCTCGGTGATTTCAGTGTTATTGGAATAGGCTCGGTAGTGTTGAAACATGTCCCGGAGTTCTCCATTGCTTACGGAAATCCGGCCGCTGTTCGGGCGAGTTTGGATAAATACGAATTGGAGAGCCGGGAGCCTTCCTGAGAAGTAGTTTTCTCGGAAAAGGATTTCCAGATCGAATGGATTTGTTGTTTATCTGATAATACGAAGTGGAGATGGTACGGTGCAAAATATCATAGATTTCAGGGTAAGATTGAGGACGCCGGAACTGTTGAAGGCCTGGGCTCCAAAGCCGGAGCCCTGCTTTGAAAACTACGTCCGCCTTTACAAGATGAACTCCAGACTTACTTTCCAGAGTATCGAAGAAACGATCGGGGAGATGAAAGCGGCTGGTATCAGGAAAGCTGTAATATGCGCAGGCCACAGTGATGAAAACGAGTATGTCCTCGAAGCGTGCTCCAGGTTTCCCGATGAACTGGTGCCGGTAACCGGGGCAAGGCTTGACAAGGTTTCGGTAACAAGTGCGTACAAGTCGATAAAAAAAGCGCTTACGAAAGATGGATTCAAAGCAGTCAGCCTTGGCCCTTATTTAATGAATCTCCACTCCAACCACAAGAAATTATATCCGATCTATGCCATATGCGATGATTTGGAGAAGCCTGTTATCATACATTCTTCATTGCACTATAACACCCAAACGCCTATGGATTTAGGTGATCCGAGATATTTTGACGAGATAGCCGTTGATTTTCCAAATATGAAAATCGTCATGTCCCATTCCGGAGTCGGTTTTGGGGTGATGGCTCTTGCTATAGCTCAGAGGCATGAAAACGTCTATATGGAGGTAAGCGCTCTTTATCCGGAATATATGAATCCCATGTTTTTGACAGCCTTCAACTCTTATCTGAGAGACAAAGTGGTTTTTGCAACCGATTATCCGCTTGTCCCATTCACTATCTGTAATAAGTGGAAAGAAGTGATAAAACCCGAAAACTGGGACCGTTTCTTTTCCCTCAATGCCCAAAAAATTATCAGCATCTAATGATTGCTTGGTCGGCGGGCGGGTGATATTTTCAGGCATTCTTCCCCTTTGCTGATTTTCGTGGAGTCAAGGCCATGCACCATTCCTTTCAGCCCGAGAAATGTGCCGATAATTGAGCCGAGCAAAAAACTTAACCCTGTGGAAATCAGTCTTTGAATTGTGACGACGGACAGCCCAATCCCGTCGCTTATCCCAAAACGTCCGAGGTAAAAAAGAACGGAAGCTTCTCGAACGCCGAGGCCCATCGGAATCATTGAAACAGAGCCCAAGAAAAACGCTGAAGAACCAGTCACGACAGCTTTCGGATAGGAAAGCGGCGCAGAAAAAAAGGTGCAGAGGAGGAAGAGGTTCATTGCACCAAACAACTGCACCGCAGTACTGAAAAATACATAAATGCAGAGTTTTCTGAATGACAGGAGCTTAATAGCATCATTAAATTCAGAAATGATTTTTTGAAAGCGTTTCGCGAAAATGCCGTATTTCTTGATGTAAAGACCTGTAGCGAAACCAACGATACAAATGAGGATAAAGATAATCAGAGGAAAAAGAGAGCTCTTGTCCCCGAAATAAGCGAGAGAGCCCAAAAGAGCTATCATGCCACAGACTCCGGTACTTACAAGCAGTTCAATGACCACCATCGCTGTTCCAGTGACATAAGATATATTTTCAAGCCTGTTTAGGAGAAAAACACCCAAAGGAAAGCCCAGTTTAGCGGGAGTTGAATAATGGGCGGCCATGCTTGAAAAATGGATCAAGAAGAGATTCTTGAGCCCGGGAGTGGCTGACAAGGAGTTCAGTAGGTATCTCCTCAGCAACACATTGAGCCCTGATACAATGAAGTACACACCTAAAAGGATGGCCGCTTGCCAGAGTTTTATGGACGAGATGCTTGTCCATATATCAGCAAAGGATATCTTGAAGATACCCATGAACAGAACAATGATTCCGAGGAATACCAGTAACCAGTACTTAGAAATCACCTGTTTTATTCGGCTTGCCATGGACCCTGTTTAAATAGAATGGAGATTCGAGATTATTTACAGAAGCTGTTTTAATTCAGTTGCTATGTATGCTTGCATTTTCGGTGTCAAGTCGTGATAAAGGGGAAGCGCAAGACAATGGCTGTATGCGAAATTACTGCCGGACAATGATCCACTGATTTCGCCGCCTCTTGCCGAGGCAAAAGCCGGATGCATGTGCAGGGCATAAGTTCCGATTTGCACTTCGATGCCGGCCTCTCTCATTTTTTTCATCACTTGATCACGTTGTCGGACGTAAATACAAAAGGACTGGAATGAATGATTCCCTCCCCTGGTGCACTCAGGAATAGATATCTCCTTTAGGCCCGAGAGCAATGACTTGTAGTTTTCGGCAAGTTCCCTGCGGCGAAACAGCAGTTGGTCGATCACACGCATTTGTTCAAGGGCGATGGCGGCGAGGACGTCGCTCATTTTGTAATTTGAACCGATTCGCTCAAAGATGATATCGGAGCGGGAGTCGTTCCGCCTCATGCCGAAATGCTTATAGGACAGCATCCACTCCGCCCACCCGGGGTTGCTGGTGGTGATGATACCTCCTTCTCCGGTGGTTATGAATTTTCTTGGATGGAGGCTGAAAACGGAAATGTCCGCCAGATTCCCGACCTTGACTCCCCTGTATGATGCTCCGATAGAACAGGCTGAATCTTCTATGATAGAAATTCCATATACCTTCTTTATCTCATTAAGACGATCATAATCGAGGGGATTTCCAAAAAGGGATACTGGAATGACGGCCTTGGTGCGCTCTGAGACCGCCTGCTCCAGTTTGTCATAGTCGATTAACATGGTGTCTCTGGAAACATCCACCAGGACAACCGTGGCTCCTACGATCGCAACTGCATCCGCCGTTGCAGGGTAGGTGTAATCCGGGACAATGACTTCATCACCGGGGCCCACATTCAAGGCTCTCAACGCAAGCTCCAGGCCGGTGGTGCAAGAGGTTACAGCTATGGCATGTGCGCACTCCACATACTCCCGGAACATACCCTCCAACTCCCCGGTGACCGGCCCCTCCGTGAGGAATCCGCTATCCAGAACCTCGCACACCCTTTTCTTTACCGATTCATTTATGAAAGGTCTGATAAGGGGGATTCTTCTCGGACCCGAGGCGTTCCCTCCGGGTTTTCCTTTTCCCTGATTTTTGCGCGGGAGAGTCATCCGGTGCGGTCCTCCTCATTGGTTCCATGAAATTTCATATGTCTCTTTCGCCACTCAATGAGCCGCTTCAACCCATCTTCCAGGCCTGTCTCCCATCTGAATCCGAGGTCCTTTTCAGCTGCTTTCGGGTCCCCAACCCTATTTGTAACGAAGGTTTTCCCCGCCGGTTCATACTGAATCCTCAGCCCGGTCCCAGTAATTTTCAGCAGCAATTCGGCCAGGTCCTTAATGGAAGTCTTTATTCCCCTGCCCACATTATAGAACCCAAACGGCACCTCTGCTTTCAGTGCACAGACATTTGCCTTGGCGACGTCTGAAACATAGATAAAGTCATAGGATTGGCTGCCATCCCCGTACACTACCGGGGCAATGCCTTTATCAATGTTATCAAGGATCTTCATCATGACGGCGATGTACGTTCCTTTATAATCCTGGCGGGGGCCGTAGACGTTCATATATCGGAGGCAGGCTCCCTCAAGTCCGTATCGATTGTGAAAGGCTTTGAACAGGTGCTCCCCGGAGATCTTGGTTGCTCCGTAGAAAGTCCAATTGTTGTACACGTGTCGCTCGGTCATTGGTTCCTCGACTGCGTCACCGTAGACCGAGGCGGAAGAAGAGTAGACCAGTCGCTTGATGTTGTTAGCCACGCATGTCTCCAGTACGTTGAATGTCCCCCTGATGTTTACGTCAAAGGCGGCTCGTGGGAATTCGTAACACTGGAGAAGCCATAGGGCTGCGAGGTGAATAACCGCGTCCACATTTTTCATCGCTGCATCCAGAATGTCCGTTTGAAGGATGTCGCCTCCGATGTCAAAGAGGCGGCATCTGGGGTCCTTTAAAGCATCCTCTATATTGTCCCGGGTACCTCTGCAGAAATTATCGTAGATGATTACTTCGCCTATATCCTCTTTCAGCAGTTCTTCCACTACGTGCGATCCGATGAGTCCCGCACCACCAATAACAAGAATTCGTTTTCCTCTGATATCCATATTCGTCCTTTCATTTTTCGCAGGGATTTGCGCTGCGGCCTATCGTATCAGAGCATATTTCATGGTGAAAGCCGGAGGTCTTGTACGCGCTATACGTATTAATGCGTACTCCCATAAAATCTGCTCATGAAGTCAGGTTCATCGGTGTATTTGTAAATTGCTGAAAGAGCTTCGATCCTATTCCTATTTTTTATATCCATAAAGAGATATTTTCCGTCTGATTGATCAAATATTAGCGGAACCTGCATTACTCTTCGATACCAGTTACGGATGTTCACATTAACCGCTTCTGAGAAATTGGAGGAGAGGCAAATCATCCGCTTCTGGAAGCTGTCCAATCACGTTTGTTGCCCCAACATATGCAATACTTGTACCAGCAAGCCGAACCGATGGATATCGGGGAATAAACGAGTGACGGGATTGCACCCTGGTTTCGGGAATATGGTGTAAGCGCAGAAGGTCTGAATGAAGAAACCGGAGAAAAATACATCCTTGATCGGGATGTCCTGGAAAAGGGCGGAACGAGGGATCTGTTCGAACGAACAGTCATGTGCAGAGAAGAGTGGCGTCCCCAACCGGATTTGAACCGGTGTTGCCGGCGTGAAAGGCCGGTGTCCT
>CAZONI010000067.1:0-19739 GCA_964581175.1 uncultured Desulfobacteraceae bacterium | reverse complement strand
CGAGGTTTTTCAATTTATTTCATTACCAAAATGCCCTCAATCGCGGATCTTGGGGGTATTCACTAGTTCAGCGAACGCTGTAAGGTTTTCAAGTTACCATCCTCAGTCTATCTTCTGCCTGTGATATGCGATAAAATGCGAAACCTTAAAATCTTACAGCGTCCCTATTTCCATGAGTAACAGAAGTCTTTGCGGCGCAGATTCTTTGCGTCCCCGCCAGTGAATTGTTGTGACCCCATTTTTTTCTTCATCTCGACTCGGCGAAGAGTCCCTTGAATACGAGACGCACGAAGGAGAATGCGAACAGGCGTACGTTGAGTACGTCGAGATCATTTTTCAAGCGCAAAGCATCAGGAATTGGGCTATTCATCGCCGCAGTAGATTATCGGCGGGAAATGCAGGCCGAATCCTACGGTAACGAATACCTTTCACGGAGTCTTCTTGACAGGTCCTTGATCATCAGGAAGGCCTTGTCCACGGTTTTTTCCTTGTCCGGATTGACAAGGCAGCAGGTGGCAGGAGAGAGGAGGCTCCTGGAAAGCAGGAATTCACGGTCAATACCTTTCTTGGCCAGTACCGACCAGATATCTTCCAGGCGCTTTATCATGGAATCCATGTCCTCTTTCTCAAACGGCTCGAAGTTGGTGGGAACCATTCCCCACACGATGACTCCTCCGCGATCGAGAAATCGCTTGATCGATTGTCCGTAGCTGGAGAAGATCTCCCCGTTGGTGTAGACGTCCAGGGAGAGGATATCCAGGTCCAGGCTCAGGAGAAAATCCCAGTCAGGATTCCCGCAGAGATGGACTCCCCGGGGCCGCTCGATCATTGAAAAAAGGGACTCCATATCCGCGTGGGCTGCCATATCATTGTAGCCGGACATGGCACTGAAAATATATTGGAGGCCCGGCTCGTCCACGAACATGAAGGCGTTGGGATTCAGTTCTTTCAGCCTTTTAAGCTGGGCATTGACGCGCATGGCCATGAATTCAAAAAGAAACGGTCGAACCGTGTCGTCAAACAGGATCGGCCGATCGTCCTGATCCACCACATTAAACCCGAAGCTTACGGGACCTTCAAGCTGGCCCCGGATTGCCGGCCTGTCCGAGAGATCGAGGTCGAGGAACCGGTGATACACGACCGAATAGGCCTTGCTGACATCGAAATATTCCGGCTCGTCAAAATGGGCCATGGTCTCGTCAAGTTCCGCGATAAATTTATCCATGGAAAAGCGGAGTGTCCGCTTTTCCATGTCCAGAACGATCCCGGGGAAGTGCTCGGAGGCCTGGACGTACATGTCTTCGTAATAGCTGTAAAGGGGGAGCTGGGGCCAGAATGGAATATCCAGGGACAGGGCCGTCTTAAGGGCGTGGTCCACGTCGGTGTGGGGCATAACCGCCATTGCGGTCGTGAGCAGATTCCCGGGAATAGGCATTGTTTTTTCCCTCCAGCCTTTCAATGCTCAAAACGCAGACTGTGTCAGCTCCTTGCTATATGGGGGGCGCGATGGTCACCAGGACCCGAAGGTCGGTAGCGGCGCGTATGCCATGGGGCTCGCTGATATCCGAAATCAATACGTCCCCGGCCCTGGCAGGCAGGGTCCCATCCTTTGCCAGAAACTCACCCTCTCCCTCGAGGATCACGATGCTCACCTGTCCTTCAATGTCATGGGAGTGGATGGGGAGTTCCTGTCCCGTCTTGAAATTGAAGTTCAGGATCTTGAAATACGGTGAATCATGGACTAGAAACCTGCTCATGTGGAGGTCGTTAAAGTCGTTTTCCTCATAAAGATTCAACTTTTTCATGGAGCTCTCCTTTTGTTCTATGGTCCTGTCTATTCAGAATATCGCCGCGAACGCTGATGACGATCTCCTCCATGGGTATCTCTTTTCCTGCGGCCTGCATGGCACGCTCAACAATCATGGGCAGCGCGGAACAGCACGGGACCTCCATGACAATGGCGGTAATGCTCCTGATCCCCGCAGTCTTGAATATTTCTGCGAACTTGTCTATGTACCCCGGAACATCGTCGAACTTGGGGCACCCCATCATGATCACCTTTCCTTCCAGGAAATCGGCATGGAGATTCGCATAGGCCACGGAAACGCAGTCCGCCACAATAAGCAGATCCGCGCCTTTCAGAAAGGGGGCTGTCGGCGGTATCAGGTTGATCTGCACAGGCCAGTGCGTAAGCCTGGATTTCCCACTGGCAGGTTTCTCCTTCTCGGCAGGATCTTTCTCGTACCCCAGCGGAGCAAAGACTTGAATCCGGCTGGACGGGCAGGATGGCGCCATAGCAAAATCCGCCTGCTTGCCGCCCTTTTCTTTGAGATATTTCTCCACTGCTTCCTCGTCGAAATCATCGGCATCGCGCTCAATCACCTGAAGTGCCCCGTTCGGGCAATCCCCCAGGCAGGCCCCCAGACCGTCGCAATACTTCTCCGCAACCAGCCTGGCCTTTCCGTCAATTACTTCAATGGCCCCTTCCGCACAACTGGGAACGCACAGTCCACAGCCGTCACATAACTCATCGTCAATCTCAATTACTTTTCTTGTCACCTTCATGATATGCTCCTCAGTTTCCATCCATAAATGGCTCTTTTTCACAATCTCATCGTCAATCTGCGGGATCACTTGTGCGACGTACTAAAGTACGTCTCCGCGTAATCCCTTGATCTTCTTGATCTTGTAAAAAATATCTCATTTCTGGATTGGAAACCCACTGGTGCCCAAATTCTTTTTGTGGATGGGCACTCCTCAACAGATCATCGCGGGCAAAGGTCTTGCCGCTCTCTGTCAAAAGTGATTTCCGTATGACCTTTTCAAGATGCTGGGTCCCAACCGGCCGATCTTTTTGGCTCTCCTCCAGGTTGACGATGAGATCAGCATCATACAGGCACCTGAAATTGACCGTCTCCTCCGGTCCCGGATGGTGATGATGCGCGATAATATCACAGACCTCTTCAATCAACTCTTCCCCGGCACCCAGCCTGCCCAGGATCTCCCTGGCGATGGGAGGTCCTTCCTCTTCTTGGTACCGGGCCGCCGTGCTGTTGTGTTTCCTCTCAGCCTCTTTGATCCCGATATCGTGGAGATAGGCAGCTGAAAGGATAACCGCCAGGTTTCCCTTTTCTTCCCGCCCGATTTTCTCGGCATGCCTGGCTACACGCGTGGCATGCCCGATGCGTTTGAAATCCCGGCCGAAGTATCGCTTCATCTCGATCGCCACCCGGTCTTTGAGCAAGTCCTCTTTCTGCGCAATAAGCTCGGGAGGGAGGTTTCCGATACATTGCTTTGCATACTGGCAATAGGCGGCACAGCCGAAATCCAAATGGGGATTCAGGAAACGATGGCCGCACTTGGGGCACTTGCGGGTAGTGTCGTCCTTGAAGAACTCCACCTCCGTTCCGCATTCAGGACATTTTGCCTCAAAAATGGCCCCCGGTTTCCAGTACTGCATATCCTGTCCTGGGCATTTCATTGTGTACCTCCAGGGTTTGGAGCTTAAAAGTGAGTTTCTTCCAGTCAATCGGGCTCAGGGAGAAAGCCTCTTCTTCCGTTCCGAGGCTCCGGGCTGGTCTTTTCAGTGACTTACCAGCGTGGGATAGCTACCCCCTCCGCATTCTCGACTGCGTCGAACTGCGGGTTCCCCCACTGATAAGTCACGAAAAGACGGCACCCTCTCACCAGTCACTTCAGAAAAAGCTTCCTCCCTGAGCATCACGATCTCCTGAGCTTAAATTCGAATTTTCACCCGTTATTTTGACTCTATCATAACTCCGTTAACATCCTTTCACCTTGACACAAGTCAAGGGACTCACTTTTTTTCCATCCCTTCCAAGAATTTTTCTTTGCCGACACGCTCCAGGATGACGCCGAGACGCTCCCCTTTCCGGCAGAGAGACTGGTAGATCTCTACGAACCGCTCAAGAATACCCGGGATCTCTTCGAGTGCATGGATGCCCGGGAGTTCCTCTCCCAGCCTCGGATGTCGTCCGAGTTTGCCGCCCAGGAGCACCCGGTACCCGTTCATATCTTCTTCGAGGGTTCCGGTAGGGCACGCGCGAATGCAGGCGCCGCAATTGAAGCATACTACTTCGTCAATGACAGGGCCGTCCTCATCCAGCAAGATGGCTGATTCCCTGCAGGCTTCCACACACGCGATGCATTGACTGCAAGGTTTTTCGCTTCGTTTCGGCTTTGAGGCCCCTATCAGTCCTATGTCGACAATCTGTGGTCGTGAACAGGCGTTCGGACAATCGGAAACGGAAATACGGAACTCGTGGTGGAATTTCAGCGGGCCGTCCACCTTTCCTTTTAGGAAGCCCCCCAGGTCCTTCCCGGCGAGCATCTGCTCAATTTCCTCGACAAGGACATCCGAGACAGCAGCTCGATTCGGACAGTCGCCCGGTCCGAAGCACGTCTCCACCTGGTACCCCTTGACTTCATCGGACACTTTTTCGAGAAAACGCTTCCGGCATATGGTTACATGCTGGAGAGTCACCAGATCGTCTCCGTGGCGTGCAGCCTCCTCCTCGACCCTCGCCTTTACCCGTTTCCTGACAAAGAAGGGGACCTTCTTGAGCGTGTCCTCTGCCTCGGGGCTCCATTGCATTTCCAATATTTCGCACCTTCCCTTTCTCACTCTGCAAATATAACCAGTCTCGGGAACATTTGCTTTGACCTGCGTCAAGAAAAAATGATATCGAGTCAATAAAAAAGGAAAAAATAGGAAACGATGGGCAGAAGAAACCGGGACATCATAGCGGACACCCTCCTTTTTCATGGCCTCAGTGAAAGGGAAATAGACAGGGTCGGGCAGATCGCAGTAGAGAAAAATTTCAGCAAGGGAGAATCCGTGTTCCTGGAAGGAGAGGATAGCAGCGGCTTTTATATCATCGGTGACGGCCTTGTCAAAATCTATAAGGTTTCAAGCGACGGGAAAGAGCAGATCCTTCACATCCTGGGACCGGGTGAACCCTTCGGAGAAGTCCCCGTATTCTCAGGACAACGATTTCCCGCAAATGCCGAAACGATCATGAAATCGCATGTGCTCTTTTTCCCGCGTCCGGATTTTGTAGATCTTATCACCAAGAATCCATCCCTGGCCCTGAACATGCTTGCGGTCCTGTCACTGCGGCTGCGGCAGTTCACGACCCAGATCGAAAATCTTTCCCTGAAGGAGGTTCCGGCAAGGCTGGCCGGCTATCTGATCTACCTGGCGGAAGAACAGGGTGAAGAAGATGCTGTTACGCTGAATATCTCCAAGGGACAGCTGGCAAGCCTTCTCGGGACGGTTCCGGAGACACTTTCACGGGTATTCGCGAGGATGAACAGCCGGAATCTCATAGAAGTGGATGACCGCCGCATCCACCTTCTCGACCGGGCCGGGCTTGCAGACCTGGCAGAGGCAGGGAGGCATGGTGAGTAATTGCTTGAAGCTCGGGAAAACGGGCTTCACGATTCTGTCTTCAACCCTCAGTTCTTCCGGTAAATACTCGGGCTGATGTACGTGTACCTATGCCGGATGCTGTTGAGGCTCTCGGCGCCCCCGATGATGAAATACCCGTTCCCTTTCAGCGAGTGATAGAGCTTGCTGATCACCCTTTCCTTGGTCTGATTATCTAAATAAATCAACATGTTTCTACAGAAGATGACATCGAACTGCCGATCGGGAAGGGAGTCAGAGATCAGATTGAATCGCTGAAGGGTAACCATCCGGCTCACCTCTTCCTTCACCCGAATGAATCCCTCCCATTTCCCCTGCCCTTTCTGAAAATACTTTCGAAGGATGTCCCGGGACACTGTCTGTGCCTTTTCCAGGGGGTAGACTCTGCGGTTCGCGATACCAAGCACATTAGTGGAGATATCGGTGGCGAGGATGGCAGGCCTGAGTCCCCTTTCCAGGCAATACATCGCCACGGAGTAAGGCTCTTCGCCGCTTGAGCAGGCGGCACACCAGATATTCGTATGGGATGGGTCGAGCACTTCGAAGTGGTGACTCTCTCTGAAAAAGAAAGTGTGGTTGGTCGATACGGCATCAAGGAAGTGGACCAATTCCTTCTGGTCCGACTCCAGGACCTTGATATACTCCTTTACGGTTTTGATACCTGTCTTGCGCAGTCGTTTGGACAGCCGGGCCTGGAGCAGTTGACGTTTGCCGTCATGCAGGTTGATGCCGCACTCGTGGTATACGAGTCCGCTTAGTTTCCTGAATTCCTTCTCAGTCAGGTTCATCTCTCTGCATTATCTCGTGAAAGCTTCCCGGAAGAAGCCGGTCAGAAACGTTGGTCGTCGATCCTTGGCATAAGAAGAGGCCCTTCTATCCCCGTTTGCTCTGCTGCCGGGTTTCTATTGAATCGGCATGTATTCGGTAAACCTTGAGACCGATTCTGTTTAGAGGAACCAAAAAATTCGAAACGCACGTGGTAAAAAAACGGATGAATCGAAGTGCCAAGAAAAACAACGTCTTCTGTCAAAATCATGACTATTATCGACTGGTTTCCATCCACAAACGGCCGTTCCTGTCAGAGCCTCATTTGCGCTTTCCCTGGAATGGAAGAAACGCCTCCTCCCCGGGCATCACCAGGAGGGAATCATGCTGCATTCCGCTCCGCGCAAAGACGCACAGTTCCGTCTCAAGGAAAGGAGAGCGGCGGTTCGGCAAACAAGAAAGGTTCCGAGGTTGGTATGCATTTTGCTTATTGAGCTTTGCAATGTGCCTCTGGCACCGGAGATTGCGCGAAGACATCATAGAGTCCGCGCCGCCTGTGCTATGCGCTGCACGGATAGGATGGAGATACGGTTAATGAGGTATATCGAGGAGGGAGAGTAAATGGCCTTTGATACGAATATCAAGGTGTTGGTGGTAGATGATTTTGCAACCATGAGGAGAATTGTGAAAGGCGTTTTAAAGCAACTTGGTTTTACCAAAATCATTGAAGCGGAAGATGGGAGTGCAGCTCTCGGGGAGCTGAAGAAGGATTCGATAGGGCTGATTGTCTCAGACTGGAATATGCCGAAAATGACCGGGTTGGACCTTCTGAAAGCGGTTAAGAAAGATGATTCGCTAAAGAAAATTCCCTTTATCATGGTGACTGCTGAAGGACAGAAAGAAAATGTCATTGAAGCGGTCAAGGCCGGGGTGAGTAATTATGTTGTAAAACCCTTTACGCCCGAAACCTTCAGCGAAAAGCTGGAAAAGGTTCTCGGAAGCTAGAAACAAGTCTCGTTCATTTCACTCGTCTCGGGAGAGGCCTGATATATGTCCAAAGATTTTGATAAAGTTGAAAAGCATATAGAGAATATGGCGCTGGAGATCGTCACTCTTGAAGAGGAAGATATTCAGGCGATGGGCAGAATCATGAATGCCCTTGAAGCCGTGGAAAAAGGCTCCAAAAAAATCAAACATCCTCAATACCATCTGCTTTTGACCGCTGCAAAAGGATATGTTGAACGGCTGATTTTGGGAGACACGAAGGATGTTTCGCCTTTGGAAGAGGCTATTGGATACCTTCAGAAAGTATTCCGTTCGATCTCCAGAGGAGAGGCCTTCCAGGAAGATATGAGCCCTTTGTTTGACAGACTGGATTCATCTTCTCCCGCTACCGAAAAAGTCAATCGCAGCGAAGGACCGGAAATCAAGGGCGTGGAGAGTAGTTCCGAAAAGAGCGAAGAGGAACAGGCTTCCGAACAGACAGAGGAAGACCGGGAAATCCTCAATGATTTTGTGTCGGAATCCCTCGAAAACCTTGCTTCAATCGAGGTCAACCTGATTGACCTCGAAGATGATCCTGAGAATCTGGAGACGATAAATTCCATTTTTCGGCCCTTTCACACCATCAAGGGGATTTCCGGCTTCCTTAACTTGGGGAAGATCAACAGCCTCGCACATGGTGCTGAAAACCTGCTTGATAAAGCCCGCGACGGCGAGATCAGGATTGAAGGAGATGTAGTGGATCTCGTGCTCGAATCGGTGGATATGCTGAAACAGATGATTCAGGGCGTTGAACAGGGACTCGGCACCGGCACGCCGCTTGATAACGGAATGAATATCCAGCCGCTCTTAGACAAGATCGAGACATTTCAATCCGAGAGCGACAACCTCGGCGGGAAGCCGCTGGGGGAAATCCTTGTTGAGGAAGGGGTTATTGAAAAGGAAAGACTCGAGGAATGCCTGAGGACTCAAGAAAAGACGCCGGGCAAGAAATTGGGGCAGATCCTCGTTGAAGAAGGAGTTGCCGGACCTGAAAGGGTTGTTGGAGCTCTGCGCAGCCAGAGAAAATTCGGCGGGAAAAAAGGCTTTGATCTCCAGGTCAAAGTGGACACCACGAAGCTGGATACCCTTGTGGACATGACGGGGGAACTGGTGATCGCACAAGCGATGCTCAGACAGAACGAGAGAATAGTCTCAATTGCAGATCAGCAGCTTTACAAGACATTGAACCAGCTGAATCAGATAACGTCCACGCTCCAAAAGACGGCCATGTCGATGAGGATGGTTCCCATAAGAAGCACCTTTCAGAGGATGATAAGGCTGGTGAGAGATCTCGCAAAGAACTCAGGAAAACAGGTGGCTTTACGCATGGAGGGTGAGGATACCGAGATCGACAGGAACTTAGTGGACGAGCTTTACGAACCTATGGTCCACATGATCAGAAATGCCGTCGACCACGGCATAGAAGATCCTGAAACCAGGAAGGCGAACGGGAAGGCTCCAGAGGGCGTGGTGAATCTGCGTGCCTATCACCGGGGTGGAAATATTGTCATTGAAATAGCGGATGATGGAAAGGGGCTGGACAGAGAAAAAATCCTTGCAAAGGCTGAGGCGAGCGGTCTCATCACGGAAAATGACGCCCTCGGAGATTTCGAAGTTTATAATCTGATATTCCGCCCCGGTTTTTCAACAGCGAAGGAAGTAACAGAGATATCGGGCCGCGGTGTTGGAATGGATGTTGTAAAGAAAGCTATTGAAAAATTGAGAGGACGGGTTGAGATCAGCAGCGTTTCAGGCCGGGGCTCCAAGTTCACTATCAGTTTGCCGCTGACGCTCGCGATCATCGAAGGAATGGTAGTAGGAGTGGGAACAGAGCGGTACATCATCCCCGCCCTGGCGATACTGGAATCGTTCAGACCGGACAAGAGTCAATATTCCACTGTTGAGGGGAAGGGAGAGATGGTTATGGTCAGAAGAAAGCTCCTCCCCCTTATCAGACTTGACAGGATCGTGAATACCGAAGGGAAATACCAGAAGCCATGGGAGGCATTGGTCGTTGCCGTGGAGTACGAGGGGCAGCAGATGTGCCTCTTGCTTGATGAACTCCTGGGAAAAGAGGAAATTGTTATCAAGAGTCTGGGGAAAAGCCTTAAACACATCAAGGGACTCGCAGGCGGCGCGATTATGGGAGACGGCAGAGTCGGCCTGATCCTGGACATCGCGGGGCTATTCGAGATTGCCCACGAAAATTATAGAATTGCGCCGATAGCACACCCCGGAACCGGCGAAGCCCTCTCTGACACACGAACAGAGAAGATGGGCAGCCTTCATTGAAGCGCCAAAAAGGATTCAGAAGGATAACTAAGTGAATATCATCGTCGGGGTATCAGACATGAGGGTAAGCAATGATCCGGATTCCGTCCTGATCACCTATTCATTGGGATCTTGTATCGGAATTTCGATCTATGATCCGGTGGTGAAAGTAGGAGGCTTGCTCCACTTCATGCTGCCGGATTCCAGACTTGATGAAGGCAAGGCCCGGAAGAACCCCCTCATGTTCGCCGACACCGGCGTTCCAGCTCTTTTCAGGTCTGCATACGAACTGGGGGCCGCAAAACAGAGAATGAGGGTGATTGTCGTAGGGGGTGCGCAAATCCTCGACCAGAAAGGGTTTTTCAATATCGGGAAAAGAAACAATATGGCTGTGAGAAAGCTTTTCTGGAAAAACAAGGTAATGATCGATTATGAAGCGGTTGGCGGAAATGTCAACAGAACGATCAAACTTCAAATCAGCAATGGAGAGGCCTGGCTGAAAACATCAGGCCAACAATTCGAGAAAATATGATTGATATAGCCTCCATAATCAAGGAAATTGACAAGCTGAAACCCATTCCCCAGGTTACACAAAAGGTGATGGCGGTCGCCAACGATGCCAAGAGTTCAGCCGCAGATCTGGCAGATATTATTCAATACGATCCGGCTCTTACCGCGAACATCTTGAAAGTCTGCAATTCCGCATTCTTCGGTCTCGCGCAAAGAATAGATTCCATTCATCAGGCAGTGGCTTATCTAGGCATGGATCAGGTGGTCGGTATGGCCATGCTGAACCTGGGGAGTGAAACTCTGAAGCAGGCACAAAAAGGATATGATCTGAGGGAAGGAGAACTCTGGAAATATTCCGTTCTCTCGGCGTTCATGGCCAGAGAGATAGCGAGCAACAAGAATCAGAAAGACAAACACCTCATATTCACCGCTGCACTCTTGAAGGATATCGGAAAAGCTGTGTTGAGCGAATACGTCGGGAACTATTTTGATGACATTGAAAAGGCCATAGCAGATCGGGATATTACCTTTCGAGATGCCGAAAAACTGATAATCGGAATCGACCATGCCGCAGTAGGGGCAATGGTGGCGGAGAAATGGAACTTCAGCGGCAGGATGGTGGATATCATTCGCAATCACCACCTTGGCGCCGGATGGCCCGAAGACGATATTGAACTGGCAACAGTGTACGTGGCCGATACGCTCTGCATGATTATGGGGATAGGAGTTGGATCCGACGGCCTGGCTTATCGATTTCATCCCAGGGTCGTGCAAAAACTCCATCTCAACGACACTGACCTGCAGATGCTGATGGCCTCCTTTGGTGAAAAACTCCATGAATTAGATGACTTATTAACTAGAGTCTAAGGAAGTTCCGTGTGGCCGGAAAAGTGTAGCGAATGGTCTCTCGACCAGCAAGGAAGGTGAAAAACAATGGCGTTCAATATGCTTGTAGTAGATGATTCCTCTCCTATGCGAACCGTGATTCGAAAAGCCGTCACGATTTCCGGGTTTAATGTCGGAGAATGCTATGCTGCAGCCAATGGTCGGGAAGCCCTTGAGATTTTGAGAAGTCATTGGGTGGATTTGGTTATTACCGACTATAATATGCCCGAGATGAACGGTCTGGAATTGCTCGCACACATGAAAGAAGATGAGTTGCTCGCAGCTATTCCTGTTGTCGTTGTCACCACCGAGGGAAGTAATCGGATGATTGATAAATTCATGGAGAAGGGCGCCGCAGGCTATATCCAGAAACCTTTCACCCCGGAGAATATTCGGGAAAAGCTCAACAATATACTAGGAGACCCGGAAGATGGACAGGGAAGCGCTGAAGGAAGCGATGAAGGCCTCGATTTCTGAGGTGTTGGAAACCATGTTTTTCTTGCCGCTGGAAGTCTCCGAGGCCGAAACAGAGAGCCCCCTGTTTCAGGTTTCCCCGGAGAAATTAAAGTGTGCCAGCCTAAAATTTCAAGGTCCATACACTGGAGAAGCGATTTTCTTGATTCCGAAGGCCCTTGCAGGTTCGTTGACCGCAGATTTCATGGGTCGGGAATCTGACCAGATAGACGGTGAAGATATTGACGGGACGATAAAAGAACTGCTCAATATGATCTGCGGGAAGACCCTGAGTCTCTTCGAAGCAAAGACAACTTTCAAATTGGGGATTCCGGAGACGGTGAATCCCAGCGAAGTCCTGGATAGTTTCTTTTCCCACAAAGAACGAAATATCGCTCTTCTCTGTGATGCGATAGATGATCAACTGGGTGTGAGGATTGTCCTGGATTCATAGAACATGAATCCAAAATCAAGGTATCAAACGAGGTGCTGTGAGGAGGAGAATCGCTGCGGATGGCAACCCGGTGAAACTGTCTGGAGGGTTGGTACGTTTGGATCGGATTGGCGGCCACAATGGATAGAGAAAAACCCATACGAGTACTTGTCGTTGATGATTCGGCGGTTGTCCGGAAGGTGTTTGCCGGACAGCTATCGCGGGAAAAGGGGATAGAAGTAGTGGGGACAGCCCCTGATCCCTATATCGCCAGAGACAAGATTGTAGAGTTGAAGCCGGATGTCATCACCCTGGACCTGGAAATGCCGAGAATGGACGGCATTACTTTTCTCAAGAAATTGATGAGATATTATCCACTGCCGGTTGTGATAGTGAGTTCACTTACAGCAAAAGGGAGTAAACTGGCGTTGGAAGCCCTTTCTTTAGGGGCACTGGAGGTCATCTCCAAGCCGTCCAGTTCGTATTCGGTGGGTGACTTAAGCGTGCAGCTGGCGGATAAGATACGGGCGGTTGCCGGGATCAAGGTCACAGGCCTGCCTGAGCAGCATAACAGGGCCCAGGAAATCAGGAGGGCCCCGGTATCAAAGGCATTGTCTTCCACTACCGAGAAAATCATTGCCATAGGCGCTTCGACCGGGGGCACCTCGGCTTTGAAAACCATATTGATGCAAATGCCCCCAAATGCACCGGGGATTGTCGTGGTTCAGCATATGCCGGCCAAGTTTACCACATCCTTTTCAGAGAGACTTGACAGGCTTTGCTCTGTGCAGGTTAAAGAGGCGGAGGATGGGGATAGCGTGATCAACGGGAAGGTACTCATCGCCCCGGGAAATTACCATATGCTCCTCAGAAAAAGCGGCGCGCGCTATTATGTGCAGGTGAAACAGGGCCCCATGGTCAATCATCAAAGACCGTCTGTCGACGTACTCTTTAAGTCCGCCGCTGAATACGCCGGTGAGAACTGCCTTGGCATTATTCTTACAGGAATGGGGGCGGACGGCGCCGAAGGCCTCCTGATGATGAAAAATGCGGGGGCTCGAACGATAGCGCAAGATGAGGAAACATGCGTTGTTTTCGGTATGCCCAAGGAGGCGATCAAACGCGGCGCAATCGAAAAGGTGGCTCCGCTTCAGGATATCACCCCCACTGCACTAAGCATGATTTCTTAATCCGGTGAAGCGCCCAAAACCGCCTGCCATTTTCGTCAAATCCTCAAGCTCCCCTTCACATTCCCCATCTTCACAGCCAAAGAGAAGATACATCGAGTGTTCAGCACCCAATTCCACCATGAGCGCGAGTAGTTGGGGAGGAATCCTGATCACCAGCAAGGCATTAGATGTAAGACGCCAAGGAGCGACGAGTGAGGCGCATGGCACAATACGCCGCAGGGAGGAGCGAACGAAGGCAACGCAGCAGATGATGCCTTGCTGGTGATCAGGGAAGTGGGATCCCTATTGACCTGCAATACATCTCGTGCGATAAAACAGCATCCTTGGTGAGGATTCGTGTTCATGGCAGGGACAGGGCAAAACACCTTGGCCGCGGCCGGGGGGGGACCCCGCTGGAGGCTTTTTCGGGGCGGGGACCGTGCTCGGGAACTGATTTTATCCGCAGGATGTTCCGGATGAAAAGGAGTGGAAGAAGATGAGCAGGACTGTTTTCTTGAACGCAAATGTCATCCCGATAGAGCAAAGCCCCTATTCGGGCGGCCTGGTAGTGGAGGGAACTAGAATCGTTCATATGGGATCCGATGAAGATGTCATGGAATATGCCGGCGGCAGTTCCACGAGCATCGACCTTCAAGGCAAGACCCTCTTGCCCGGCTTTGTCGAGTCTCATATGCATCCGTTCAGCCTGATACTGAGCAGGCTGACTCTGAATCTCACGGAGCTGGATTCTCTTTCAGATGTGCTGGATGCCGTGAAGGAAGCTTCCCGCGATCTGGAACCGGGAAAATGGCTCGTGGGAAGAGGCTGGGATGACAACCTTTTCAAGGACGTCAAGAGATTCCCCACAAAAGAGGAACTGGACCGGCAGGCTTCCCGGAATCCCGTCCTTCTGATCAGGGTCTGCGGCCACGCGGCCGTGGTCAACAGCAAGGCCCTCGAATATTTCGCTTCCCGCATGGACACCTCGGCCATATCGGACGGCGTATTGAAGGAGACTGTGCTTGGGGAGGCCCTGCATATCATGCCCAGGCCGCCGATGGAGAGGATGGTCGAACATGCAGGGCCCGTCTTCCATGATATGTTCAGCGCCGGCCTGACGACGATGACCGACATGAACGGAGGCGCCGACAATATCCGTCTGTACCAGAAGATGCGTGATCGCATGGATTTTCCATTCAAGATCAGGATGTACATGATGCCTGCCTATCTGGATGACCTGGTGCACATGGGCATTCAGAAGGGCTTCGGCGGGGATCCCGTAAAAATCATGGGCCTGAAGATCCTGTCCGACGGCAGCCTGGGCGCGCGGACGGCAAATCTGCAGGCGCCCTATTCCGATGATGCAGGGAACCGAGGCATCCTGAACTATCCGTTTGAAGAAGTACATGAAATGGTGAGAAAGGCCTCTGAAAACAATCTCCAGGTTGCCGTGCATGCCATAGGAGATGCGGCGGCATCGGTATCGGTCGACGCTTTTGCCGGGGTTCGAGGGGCGGCAAAACTCAGGCCACGCCTGGAGCACTGCCAGATCCTCAGCAGGGAAGTGATCGACAAAATGAGTAATGTCGGGGTGATAGCATCGGTGCAGCCCGTGTTTGCCTCTTTTGACTATCCGTGGGTTGAGGACAGAATCGGGAAAGACCGGCTGGAATACGCTTATGCCTGGAGGAGCCTTCGGGACAGCGGCGTCAGACTTTGCGCCGGTTCCGACGCGCCCATTTACCCATATGAGCCGCTGCTCGGAATATGGAGCGCAGCCAGCAGAAAAGGGATCAGAAAACCGGGCGTTTTTAGAGAAGCGCAGCGATTGGAAGTCATGGATGCGCTCAGGATGTATACCATCGATGGGGCCTATTCCCTGTTTGAAGAAAACGAGACCGGGAGCCTTGAAGTCGGCAAACGGGCCGATATGGTCGTCCTCTCATCGGATCCCACTACGACAGCAACGGACGACATAAAGAAGATAAAGGTCGAGCTCACGGTCCTGGACGGAGAAGTGGTTTTTGATGCGTTAACTCCATGATCCTGCCGTAGAAGTGGCACGCAACGAGATGGTCGTTTCCTGCCTCCTCGAGCAGGGGTTAGGTCTCAGAACATACCTGTTCCGAGAACCTGCACCTCGTCCGGAAGCGGCACCCTGAAGGTGGATCTATGGGGGTTGGGACGTCTCCTTCCATCAGCTGCTTTTCTCTTCTGAGCCCGGGGTCGGCTACCGGGACCGCGTCCAACAACAGACAGGCATACGGGTGAAGAGCGTTGTTGAACAGCTCCTCGGTGGGCGCCATCTCCACAATCTTTCCAAGGTACATGACCGCCGCCTTTGTGCTGATGAATCTGACCACACTGAGGTCATGGGTGATGAACAGATAGGTAAGCTCGTGCTCTTTTTGAAGGTCTTTCAGCAGGTTGAGTATCTGGGCCTGGACGGAGACATCCAACGCCGAAGTCGGCTCGTCGGCTATGAGCAGTTCGGGGTTGGTCGACACCATCATTGCGATCATGACACTCTGACGCATGCCTCCTGAGAGCTCGAACGGGTAATTCTCCACGATGCGTTCAGGGGACGGCTGACCATGCGCAGGATCTCCACGACCCTTGAAGAGTATTTCCCCCCCGACGATTTTCCCCGGGGCTTCTATCAGCCTCACGGCGGACCGGGCGGTCACTCTTTTTCCGCAACCCGTTTCTCCCACCAGGCCGAATATCTCACCCCTGTCGATGTGGAAGCTCACCTCCTCCAGGGCCCTGACGGTTCCCTCGTACGTGTAGAAATAGGTCTTGAAGGGTGAGCCTGGCCTTTTCTTCGCGGATCCCGGACCCATTCTCTTTCCGGAGAAAAGCACCTATGGTTGGATATGGCCGGTTTTCTGATCCCGGAAGGCCCGGTCAGCGGGACGTGCCCAATGTCGGGGCCCTCCGAGCGACCGATGTTCAGGGGAAAGCTTATGCTGTCTGCTTTTCGAGGAATCAAGGTGTACAGTCACATTCCAGCTCAAGTATACTGGGAGGGTATGCTATTTTTTTTGAAGGCGGTTTGTCAACCCTATTCTGTAAGCCCTGATCGCCAGCAAGGCATCATCTGCGGCGTTGCCTTTACTGGCTCTTCTTCTCCATTTGCGGCGGTACGTTCTTCCATCCACCGCCCAGGGCCCTGTACAGGGAAACCAGGTCGGTCGACAGAGCCCCGGTGCTCTGGGCCAGCGCATCCTCGGTAGAGTAGAGAGACCTCTGTGCCTGGAGCACATTCAGGAAATCGGTCTCGCCCTGGATGTAAAGCTGGGTTGCCAGGCGCACGGCCTTCTGGTTTGCCGTCACCGCATCCGCGAGCGACTTCAGCCGGTCCTGCTCCTTTGCTGAAGCTATGAGAGCATTCTCCACTTCCTGCAGGGCATTCAGGACAGTCTTCTGATACGTGATGAAGGCTTCTTCTCTGAAGGCCTTCTGAAGCTCGATGTTGGAGAGGATCCCCTTGTTGTCGAAAACCCGCCAGCTCACGGACGGACCGAGTGACCAGAAACGGCTGACCCAGTCGAACAGCGAGCCCAGGGTACCGGCCTGGAAGCCGAACGAACCGGTAATGTTGAACTTGGGGAAAAGGTCTGCCGTGGCCACGCCGATCCGTGCAGTAGCGGCGTGGATCTGGGCTTCCGCCCTTCTGATGTCCGGACGCCGCCTGATGAGGTCGGATGGAACACCAGTAGGAACCGTGGGAGCGGCGACCGGCGTGGGCGAAGGGGAAGATAATTCCTGCATCAAGGCCTTGGGCTCCCGGCCGAGGAGGATACCGAGGCTGTAGATGACCTGCCGGGCCGACGCTTCCAGCAGGGGAATCTCGGCGGCTGTGGTCGCCACCAGGGCATCGGCGTTGGCCACATCCAGAGCACTGACGAAACCCACGTTGAACCTCTTGCGGGTCAGTTCGGCAGTCTGTTCCTGAGCCTTGAGGTTCTCCTGTGCGTTGGCAATCCGTCGTTGATAAGAACGAAGATCGATATAGTTGACGGCAACCTCCGCGGCGAGCGCCACGCATATATCCCGGCGGTCTTCCACAGCCGCCTGGAGGTCTGCGTCCGCAGCCTCCACCGCCCGACGAACGCCTCCGAACACATCCAGGTCCCACCCCGCATCAAGGCCCGACTGATACACACTGGCGACGCGCCTGCCGCCGGCCAACGAGGCCCCCGAAGCCCCGGGAGATCTGCTGCGCACGAAAGAGCCGGCGGCATCGATGGTGGGTCCCAGCCCTGCGGCGGCGACACCTCTGGCAGCCCGGGCCTCGCGAATGCGAGCTTCGGCAAGGTTCACGTCCAGATTGGACTTGACAGCCCTGTTCACCAACGATGTCAGACTCGGATCATTGAAGTTGACCCACCAGTCGACAAGGTTTGCAGCGGCGGACGGAGTCAGCCCGGCAGGAGTTGAGGACACCGGACCGGACCAGGTGGAGGGGACGTGCGGCTGCACCGGCTTATAATTCGGACCCACAGCACAACCGGTCACTGCGGAAAGGCAAAGCAGCAAAAGACCGCATAAAAGAAGCAATCCGATTGATATGGTCCCGTCCTTACTCCTCATTTTGGGATCTCCTTATTCATATCTCAGGGCATCAATGGGGTCGAGCCTTGAAGCCCTCCAGGCCGGGTAGAACCCGAAAATGATGCCCACGGCTGCAGCAACCAGCACTGCCGCGGCAATGGCCGCCGGTGAGGTCGCAACCGGCCAGCGCAGCAACAGCCGGACCAACAGCGAGCCTCCGTGGCCCAGCAGTATGCCCAAAGCACCGCCCACCAGTGACAGCACGACGGCCTCCACCATGAACTGCCGGAGAATGTCCCGGGAGCGCGCACCCACCGCCATCCGCAGCCCGATCTCCCGTGTACGTTCGGTGACGGAGACCAGCATGATGTTCATGATCCCCACGCCGCCGACCACCAGCGAGATCATGGCCACGCACAGGAGCAGGTTGGTCATCAGGGTGGTGGTGGAGGTCAAGGTGTTGGTCATCTCCGTCATATCGCGGACGTTGAAATCATCCGGTTGGCCCGGGCGGATGTGGTGGCGCTCCCGAAGCAGGTCTGTAATCTGCCGGATGGCAGCAGGGATTTCCTGGGAGCTCCGGGCGGTCGCCATGATCCGATCGATGTTGGCGAACCGGACCGGCATAGGGTTGTCCGCCGCCTGGGTCGCCGACTGTTCGGGATAGAGGCTTGGGCCGCCGGGATAAAGGTTGCTCAGCGTGTTCACAGAAGCGCTGGATCCGCTGGTGGCGCTCTGGTTCTCGGATGCGAGGGAAGAGCCCGTGACCCGGTACTTGATGGATGTCCAGGGCGCCAGCAGGATGTCGTCCTGGTCCATACCCATCATGTTGGCGCCTTTGGAGCCCAGCACGCCGACAACTCGGAACGATATGTTGTTGACGCGAATCTCCTTGCCGATCGGAGATTCTCCCTGAAACAACTCGCGGACGATAGTGTTTCCCAGCAAACAGACCTTGTTTGTATTGAGGACATCCCGGTCCGTGAAAGAGCTCCCTTCAGCCACGGTCAAGTCTCGAATACCCAGGTAGGCCGGCGTGGTGCCTTCAAGCTGCGTCGGGACCCAGTTGCGGTTCCCGTAGACAATCTGCGTCCGAGCACGGACCATGGGGGCGGCATCCCTGACCGCGGGACATTCCCGGCGGATCGCCTCGCAGTCTTCGGGAGTCAGCGTAGTGACGCTGCCGGCGCCGAAGCTTATCCCTCCGCTGGCAGCCGTCCCGGGAACCACCATCAATACGTTGGCCCCCATGCTGGAAATAGCATCCTTAATCGCCGACGAGGAGCCGGTGCCGATCTCCATCATGGCAATGACCGACCCCACACCGATGACGATCCCGAGCGTTGTCAGCATCGCGCGCATGGGATTGCGCCGCAATGCCCTCATGGCTGCTCGCAGTGTACGATAGAGTTTCATATCACGACTCGCGCTTTGGCTGCAGGCGCCGCGGAAAGCGTCTGCGCCGGGGCCGGTTCCTCTTTCGAGGAAAAAGCACCGTCCACGATCACGCCATCCTGGATATGGATAACCCGCTCGGCGTGCCGGGACACATTGGGATCGTGGGTGACCAGGATAATGGTAATGCCGTCCTCCTCATTGAGTTGCTGGAACATGCGCAGCACCTCCACACTCGTGCGGGAATCCAGGTTGCCCGTGGGCTCGTCCGCGAAAAGCAGCGGGGGACGGTTGATGAGGGCCCGGGCAATGGCGACTCTCTGCTGTTCTCCTCCCGAAAGGCGGGAAGGTTCGTGGTCCAGCCGGTCCTTCAGCCCCACGCGTTCCAGCATTTCCGCGGCCCGCCGCCGGGATTCCCGCTCGGAAAGATGATCGGCCGTGTAGGAGAGCGGCATCGCCGCATTGTCCAGCGCGCTGGTGCGGGGCAGCAGGTTGAAGCTCTGGAAGACAAATCCTATCTTACGGTTTCGCAGCAGCGCTCGTTCATCGGCGGAGAGCCGCGACACCTCCTCTCCTTCAAGCCAGTATTCTCCGGACGTGGGACGGTCCAGGCACCCCAGAAGATGCATCAGGGTGCTCTTCCCCGAGCCGGACGCACCCATCAAGGCGACGAGTTCCCCCTGCGCCACTGTGAGAGAAATTCCCTTCAGTACGGGGACGGAAATCTCACCCATTTGGTAGGTCTTATGGATGTTGTTCAGTTCGATGAGTTCCATAAATTCCTTTGCCTTATGAAAATCTTCCAACA
>CAZONI010000066.1:0-20325 GCA_964581175.1 uncultured Desulfobacteraceae bacterium | reverse complement strand
CGGGAATCCCTTTCAGATAACATGGCCTTCAAGATTGCCGCGGCAATGGCCTTCAAAAGGGCCTGCAGCGAAGCCGGTCCCCTTCTGCTGCAGCCCATCATGAAGACCGAGATAATCGTTCCTGAGGAATTCATGGGTGAGGTGATCGGGGACCTGAACGCCAGGAAAGGAAAAATCGAGCAGATTGCAAGCAAAGGCCCGATCCAGGTCATCGCGGCCAGTGTTCCCCTATCAAAGATGTTCGGATACTCCACCGCGCTTCGATCAGTGTCCCAGGGAAGAGGCACGTTTACCATGCAGTTCAGCCACTACGACCAGGCATGAATCTCCTCGCGTAGAGCGGAAGACACCAAATACCTCTCGGAGGATGTTCAAGGGGGAGACCATTTCTTCCGTTCCGAGGCTCCGGGCTGGTCTTTTCTGTGGCCTATCTCCAGGGGAGTTTTGCCCCCTCCGCATTCCACCCTTCGGGATGGCTGCGGCTTCCCCCAGAGATACGTCACGAAAAGACGGCGCCCTCTCACCAGTCACTTCAGAAAAGCCCCCCTGAGCATCACGCTTTTCCGAATCCCGGATCGGACTAACCTGGCCGGGTCCTCCACCAAGGGTCGTAGGTGTTGAGGTTTAGCGGTGCCCGTTTGCCAGTTTCACTGCTGAAGGAGCGCGGCGAAGGGCTGCCATGGCGCAGATACCGGCTATCGGTCCCAACAGAAGAAACGAGAACGCCCATTGCCAGCCGACCCATTCCACCGCATTGGGAAGCAGCCGGATTGTGACAAGAGTCAGGAGAAAGCCAAGGCTGGTCTGTAAAGTCAGAGCAGTACCCATATATTCCGGCCGGGCTAACTCACTGACGCAGGCCGAGAACTGGGCTGAATCCGCCACAACGGCAAATCCCCACACCAGGCAGAGGCTCACCAGCAGAACCGGGCTTCCCCCAAAAAACAATCCCGCGGTAAGACAACATGATCCGCTGATTGCCAGAGACCAGATGGTAATCGTAGTGCGCCCGAGGCGATCTGCCAATTTGCCCGCAATGACACTTCCCAAGCCGCCCACAGCGATCACCGAAAATGCCCAGACCTCAGCCCATTTGGGATTCGCTCCGGACATTCTGAAACTCACAGCCATGAAAATCGGTACCCAGGTCCACATGGCATAAAGCTCCCACATATGTCCCAGGTACCCCAGGTTAGCCATCAGTATTTCCCGGTCGCGGAAAATGTATCCTGCACAATGCCAGTCAAACGGCGGGCTCTTTGCAGAATAGGGTCCCGGCTGCACAAACACAATGGCAATCAGGCCGCCCAGAACGGCAAAAAAGGCAGCAATATAAAGGGCGATCTTCCACTGGTCCAGGCTCCCGAAAATACGGAACAGGTGTGGAAAAGCGGTACCCACCGTGAGCGCTCCGATAAGCACCCCGATGCCGAGTCCCCGATCCTCTTTGGTCCAGGTGGCCACCAGTTTCATGCCCACCGGGTAGACTCCCGCCAGAAACATGCCGGACAGAAACCGCAGGAACAGAGCCGGTGCGAGGCCACCCGAAAACAGGGAAATGAACGCGGTACAAAGACCTGCGGCAATTGAACTGACTGCCAGAAGCCGATCCGCTGGGATCCTGTCTGCCAGGTTAAAGATGGCCGATCCCAACGCCCCGGCAACGAAACCGATCTGAACCGACATGGTGAGCCATGCCTGACCGGATTCGTCCAGTCGCCAGAGACGGGTGAGAACCGGAACAACCGCAGAGGCGGAAAACCACACTCCCATGGCCATCATTTCTGCCAAGGATAGCAGAATCATCATCCCTATTTTAGATGGATTTTTCAAACGAGTACTGTTGATGTGATTGATATGCCAACAATTTGAAATAGTGTAGTTCCAACGTCATCAAATCGCAAACTCACTCCGGGTGAAGCGGCAAGCCTCCTCGGTCATCCGCGACTGAAATACCCTAGAAGAAGGAGACCCTGTGTTTCTCGTTGTAGAAATCATCCGTTCTCTGAATGTAGTCGTGGATCGCGTCACCTGTGCCGTAAATTCTCGTGGCCACTCTATTGGTTTCCGGCTCCCGGTTCTCACTGATGGAATAGAAATGGTTGTCGGGATCCTGGAAGGTGAATAGGTGACATTCTGCTCCGTGAATACCGCGGATCCTTTTCAGACCTCCCCTTTCAAGCACCCTGAGAAAATGATTCCGCCATTCTTCCGCCACCCGAACATCCCACTCCTTCTCGAACTGGAAATGATACTTGCGCGGATCTTCGAGGGCGCACACATCCTGGAAGGCAGCGTCTCCCATCTTTTCGACACGGAGACCCGGTCCACCGTGTTGCAGCGCCCGGAGCAAGAGTACGGGAGCCGTAGCTGCGGTGACCAGCGTCAACAGAACCGCGACACTGTAGATCTCCTTGCCGATCACCCCTGCCGATACCCCGACACCCGCGATAATAAGAGCGACCTCCCCGCGGGGCATCATACCCAAACCGATGCGGAGACCGCCCCGCACATTGAATCCCACGAGCAAGGCCGGGAGGCCGGAACCGAGGACCTTGCCGATGATCCCCAGGGCTGTGATGACGAGTCCAAAAAGCAGTACGCCTTCGAGGGCGCGAAAATCCACGAGCATGCCCATGACCACAAAGAAAATGGGCACGAAGATGTGATAAACAGGCGCCAGTTGCTCCTCCAGATGGGAAGAAACCTTTGCCGAAGAGAGCGCCAGACCGACCACAAAGGCCCCGATAATCATGGCGAGTCCAAAAAACTCGGCCAGTGCTGCTGCAATGAAGCAGAAGCCCAGCGGGATAACCAGACCGGATCCCTTCGTCTCGAACCTCTTCAGGAAGAAATCCATATGCCTCGCCAGCAGATACCCGAAAAGGATCAGGCCTCCCAGAAATGCGATGCTCTTGGCGCCGGTCAAGATGATATTTTTCAGGGCGAAGCTGCCCAGCGTGCTCACCATGACCACCGCAGACAGGATTAAGATGCCCAGAACGTCGTCCACCATCGCTGCAGCCAGTATCGTCACACCCTCAGGTGAGTTTGTCTTTTTCATTTTATTGAGAACGCGGGCTGTAATCCCCACCGAAGTGGCAGTCATAACGGCGCCGGTAAACAGGGCTTCCGGCGACAGGAAGCCCTTCCCCATCCCCATGAGGACGGTGGCCAGCACGCCAAACACGAAGGGGAAGAAGACTCCGCCAATCGCGGACGCAAGCGAAGGATAGACGTATCGCAAGAACAGCCTGAGATCGGTCTCTAAACCGGAGAGAAAGAGCAGGATAATAGCCGCCAGCTGGGCCAGAAAATAGAGTTCACCGGGAATGGCGGCTGCCACCCCCGCCTGATGCCCCTGGGCCGCCGCCGGGAGGAATAAGGGACCAAAATAGGGGAGGGCCATCCCCCCAAGGGCGTACGGCCCGATGATCATCCCCGCAACCAGTTCGCCAAGCACGCCGGGTACCCTCAAGAGGCGCTCGGTAATCTCGCCGGAAATCTTGGCGGCCAGCAGAATGACCGAGAGCTGGATTATCAGCTTGGGGACCTCGTGTATGACTTCCGCTGCCATGACTTTCTTTCTTCACCTTCCGAGTTGAAATCCCGGTTATAAGAGTTTCACCCCTCGCCTGTATATGCCGGACCTTCACAGGATACACTGCTTAATATGATCTCGCTTTTCATGCCCCTGTCGTTTCCAGATCCACCGTCAAATTCCAGCAACTGAATTTATGCTGGCCTTCGGTTTGGCAACTTTGGGGCGAAGTTATTGTTGGATGATCTCTATTTTATATATACTTTTCACTAGTATAGATTAAACTAACGAATGTCAAGCCAGAATGGTAAGCCTTTCCTTACGAACAGGCGCGAAGGCTTGTGAGAAGAACGTAACATGGGAGAGCTCCGCCTGGCCTGCAATTTCCGATGTATGCCCGCCGGAGCAACACCTTCTAAAAATAGACTTTACATGCCATACCACGGCCGGTAAAATAAAAAATGATGCATACGCGGTCTTTTATCCGAAACTTGATGAATCTCACTCTTCCTTGCCTATGCTCCTGACGGCAGCCCGGACCTGCGGCGCCGGGGGATAGAAATTCCGCTGCTGTTTATTGGCTTTTCTTTGCCGCTCCGGAGCTGTGGATAACTGCTTTTGGGGGTCGGTTCCTCTTCAATCCTCCTTTTAACCACTTGCAGGTGCAATGATGGAACACCGTTATGATGTCGTAATCGTGGGGGCCGGGCTGGCAGGCTTGCGGGCGGCCATTGAACTTGGCGAAGATACGCGGGTGGCGGTTATCACCAAGGTGTTCGCCACCCGTTCTCATTCCGGGGCGGCCCAGGGAGGCATCGGCGCCGCCATCGGGAACGAGGAAAAGGACGACTGGCAGTGGCACATGTTCGATACCGTAAAAGGCAGCGACTACCTGGGGGATCAGGACGCTATTGAAATCATGGCCCGGGATGCGCCGCGCGTCGTTTACGAACTGGAACACCTGGGGGTACCCTTTAACCGCACAGCTGAGGGCAAAATCGCCCAGCGCGCGTTCGGCGGGCACACGCGCGATTTCGGCCAGGCCGCGGTCAAGCGCGCCTGCTATGCTGCGGATCGAACCGGGCGCGTCATCCTGGATACCCTGTGGGAGAAAAGCGTCCAGCGGGGCATCGACTTTTTTCACGAATACCATGTGGTTTCCCTGCTCATGGCAGATGATCGCTGCACAGGCCTGGTAGCGTATGAATTGGCCACCGGCGCGATTCACATTTTTTACTGCAAGGCGCTGCTCCTGGCTACCGGAGGCGCCGGAAAGATCTACAAGACCACCTCCAACGCCATGGCATCTACCGGTGACGGCATGGCTTTGGCTTTCCGCGCCGGAGCGCCCCTGCAGGACATGGAGTTCGTTCAGTTCCACCCCACCGGCATCTACAAGCTGGGCATTCTCATCAGCGAAGCGGCCCGAGGCGAAGGCGGGGTCCTGCGTAACCGCGATGGAGATCGTTTTATGGAGCGCTATGCCCCGGTGATCAAGGACTTAGCTCCGCGGGACATGGTATCGCGCTGCATTCTGGAAGAGATCCGCGCCGGGCGCGGGATCGATGGGAAGGATTACGTGCACCTCGACCTTACCCATCTGGGGAAGGACGTGATCGGAACCAAGCTCTCCGAGATCATCGATTTCGCGAAGACGTATGCCGGCGTGGATGCCGCCGAGGAGCCGATCCCCGTACAGCCTACCTGCCATTATATGATGGGAGGTATCGCAGCCAATGCCGACGGAAACGTGGTGATCGACGGCAAAGGCGGTATCCTGCCCGGCCTGTTTGCCGCCGGTGAATGCGCCTGTGTGTCCGTACACGGCGCCAACCGGCTCGGGTGCAACTCGCTGCTGGACACCCTGGTGTTCGGCCGGCGGGCGGGCAGGACCGTGTCGCGGTTCATCCATTCCGTCGGCCGGGTTAAGGTGTCTGAAGCGCTGGTCAAAAAGAAAGTTAAGGGCTTTACGGAGATATTGGATAAGACAGGCTCGGAGCGCCTGGGTCCGATCCTGCTGCGTATGCAGGAAATCATGATGGAGCATGTATCGGTGTTCCGTCAAGAATCCGGACTTGAGCAGGCCTTGGAGGAAGTCCGTAGTCTGAAAGAAAAATATCGACTCGCAGCGGTAACGGACAAAGGCAGGTGTTTCAACCGCGACCTCATGGACTATTGTGAACTGGGACACATGTTGGATCTGGCCGAAGTCATCACACAGGCCGCCCTGTGGCGCCGAGAAAGCCGAGGCGCCCACAGTCGGGAAGATTTTACCGACAGGGACGACGTTCAATTTCTGGCGCACTCCATGGCGACCAGCACAGACGACGGCTCAATACGGCTTTTTACGCGCCCCGTGACCATCACGCGCTATCAGCCAAAAGAAAGGACGTATTGATATGCAATGCCGATTTCTGATTTATCGATTCGACCCGGAGAAAGATGCGAAGCCGCACTACCAAACCTATACTGTTGAGGCCGAACCGACGGATAAGATTTTGGACTGTCTGAACAGAATCCGCTGGGAACAGGATGCCACATTGGCCTATCGAGCGTCTTGCGCCCACGGTATCTGCGGTTCCGACGCCATGCAGATCAACTCTCATATCTGTCTCGCCTGCCAGAAGCTGGTGCGGGATTTTACCACCGGAGGTAATTTTGTGATCGAACCATTACCTCTTTTTCGGGTGATCAAGGATCTGGTGGTGGACCTGGAGCCCTTTTTTGAAAAATACAGGGCAGTCAGACCGTATCTGATCACGGATGAGCCGCCGCCGGACAAAGAACGACTGCAGGATCCCGAGGAACAAAAGACCATCGAACCGGCCCTCCGCTGCATTCTGTGCGCCTCCTGCACGGCGGCTTGTCCCATCAACCGGGCAGATCCCGAATATCTGGGGCCCGCAGCCTTGTTGCGGGCGTTTCGCTATATTTATGACTCCCGGGATTCGGCACGGCCTGGCCGCCTGGCCGACCTGGATAATGAAAGCGGGGCTTGGGGCTGCAAAACCATGCGCTGGTGCACCGAGGTCTGCCCGAAAGGGATTCCTGTAACCCGGTGCATCACCCAAATCAAGCAAGCGATTAAACAGATCTGAGATTCAGAGTAGCGTTTTTAGGAGAAGAGGGGAACCATGCCTTATGCGCTTAAGAAATTATCCAGGGGAGCTATACCGTCGGCCCTGAAAAAGGCTGAACATTACCGCCTGCTCAACGAGCCGTATGAGGCCGAAAGCATTTGTCTGGATATCCTGGAGGTGGACCCGTCCAATCAGGATGCCCTGATCATGATGATTCTCTCCCTGACGGATCAATTCGGCCGGGAAATCGAGCCGGCCTGTTCAAAAGCCCAGGCTGCACTGGAGCGTCTGAGCGATAAGTATTGCCGGTACTATTACAGCGGTATCATTTTTGAGCGTCGCGCCAAAGCCCACATCCAGCGCGGCGGTCCGGGGGCGGGTCATATAGCCTACGAATGGTTCACCGAAGCCCTGACGGCTTTTGAACAGGCCATGATCAGCTGTGCCCCGGGCAATGAGAATGCACTGCTGCGGTGGAATACCGTCGCGCGAATTCTCAATAAAGATGCCGGCATAGCTCCTTCCGACGAGAAGGAAGAAGTCCTGCTGACAGACAATTGGGAATGACGCGGCTTCCAGGGATGAGAATCGATGGTGCTTTTCGGGAGGGCGAAAGAAGAGGAGAGGAAGAGATATGGGTGAACCGCAATATCCCACAAAAAAGGGCATCTGGGCGAAGGGCGAGAGAAAAGAAGCGGATTATAAGAAGGTCCGGCTCGGAACGCCCTATCCCGAGGCCGTTGAGCATTTTAGAATGGCGGTGGAAGGGAGAGAGGACTTCGATCCGGCGGTCCTCTTCGTGTGGGGAACCATGCAGGCGACCGCCGTGCTCAATATCCTGAAGGCAACTGAGGAGACCTTTGGAGAGGCCGGACAGGAAATGGTGCGAAAGGCCCTGAACAGGGCGGGGTACGAGGCCATGGAGGGTCTTCTGGAAACGTCTCATTTTCCCGAAGACATGGAGGAGATGGAACTGGCCTCCTACATTGTCACCGGGTTGAATACCGTGCTTTATGCCTCTCTGGAGAACCCGTGGATCAGCTCAAAGGAGCGCTGCGAGTTTGAGATCCTCTGGTGTCCCCACCAGGACCGGTATACGGCCTTCGACTGCCGGGTGCAGCGCTATATCGTAGAGGGGATGTTCCAGGCCCTTGATGATCACGGCAAACCCAATATCACGGCCTGGGTGGACAAGCTCATCCCCCGGGGCGCTGAATGCTGCCATTTCGTAGTGGAAAAAAGGAAAGACGTGGAAGGGAGAAACCCCTGGCTCACCTATTCCGATGAATTGGGAAAGCGCGCCTTTCAGAAACTTGGAGAGAAGGAATGATGGGCCGACCGATCCGGCGAAAGA
This sequence comes from uncultured Desulfobacteraceae bacterium, assembly GCA_964581175.1. Classification (GTDB taxonomy): domain Bacteria; phylum Desulfobacterota; class DSM-4660; order Desulfatiglandales; family Desulfatiglandaceae; genus B46-G9. The sequence goes on along the minus strand of CAZONI010000066.1, from coordinate 12,350 downwards.
CGCCGGGAAGTATTCCTTCTGATTCAATCGGAACTGGAAAGGTCGTTCCAGCGAGACGAACGGATTCGGGACAACCGAAAATGTCTCCCTGGAAGGAGATGTAAAAGCACGCCGTAAAGAGTATTTTTGCCGCCTGTTTCTAGATGCTTCGAGTCCGCCGGCCTCTGCTCGACATAGCCTCCCGGTCTTAAAACAGATTCTGCCTTTGCCTCAGGAAACATTACCCTGAGCCAGGCAACCAAACTCTCATCTTCAGTAACATCATCGAGTAGCCTCGCCATTTTCCTGCCTCCCCTTTTTCCACACTGCAATGATCACCATGATTGGGAGTTTCACGTACACGCCCGGCCTATAAACTTACCTCCCGGGAAAGCGTGTAGTACGCGACCGTCGCCTCACCCCCATAAAATATCTCTTCCCTTGGTTCTTTGAGAGATATATACTCACATTCGCCGCACCCCCAGACATCCCACGATTGGCTGATGGCATAATCCAGGCATGTTCCATAATGGGGACAGAAGACATTTCTTCTGCCGTACTTCTCGATGGGCTTCTTTGCAGTCTCCATTTTCAACTCTCCTCGCGCCTCATTGATTTCACCGTCCCACTCGTTTATCCGGTACTGTTTCCTCTTCAACTCGTAGATCGTGTGCCCACGAACATCCGGGCCGTCTGTTTGAGATCTGCCAAACTGAATGGCTTGTGCATGACAAAGTCAAAAGGCCCCTCCTGCCCAGTCTCAAATCCGTTGCCCGTTATCAGAATAACGGGGGTGCCGGGCGATCTCTCCTTGATGGAGGCGGCAAGGGTCAAGCCGTCAACCTCGGGCATATCCAGGTCCGTAATCACAAGGTTGAATGGGCTGTCGAAAAAAAGTCCCAACCCTTTCTTACCGTCCCCGGCCGAAACCACCTCATATCCAATGTCTGTAAGGAGCATTGAAACGATATCCCGTATATCTTTCTCATCGTCCACGAGCAGTATGCGCTCCCTGCCGTCCGGTAGACCTGTCATTCCCCACCTCCGTCAGTCAGGCAAGAGCAACCCCCTATGCTCCTGCCATCTTCTTTCATCTTTGCTTTCAGTCGACCTGGCAACCGGAGATGCCCGGGTCACTATTTTCTCCGAGCCCATACCATTTTTATCAACTGTATAAAGAGCTTAATCCGCCCATTGAATTGTGTCTACCGGGAGAATACTGATTTTTCATAGTTTATTTCTGAAAAGCGGGAACGGCCGGTGGGCAAACCCTTCAAAGAGGACAAAAGACTGCACGTTATGGGCGAACCATGAAGTGGCTGTTTTAAGAATAGTCTACCACATGGTGGGAGTCGAAATGCAATGTCGATACTGGGAAAATTCTCAAAACCTGCTAAGGTTTTTACTGAGGGCGATCTTCGGTATTTCCGCGCCGGAAGTCATGTTCAGCTTCTCCGTGCGAGGGAATTGAGACCGATGTCAAGCCGAAGAGAGCAGCCGCTCTTTATGAACAGCACGCAAGATGGACGAAAGCGGACTTGGATTATAAACCAGGCCATCGGGCTCTCGGAGAGGATACCCATTGCCGGATGGAACAGGCAACGGCTTGCCCCGGAAAGGGGCATGTCTGCTGAACGGGTTTCAGCGATTATACACCGGTTTCCTTTTTTCCAGAAATGCGGCCACCCCTTCCCGCCCGTTGGGATGAATCGAACATTGGGACAAAGCTTCGCGCTCCTTTTCGAGGACCACCTCAAGAGGGGTATCAAAGGAGTCGATCATGAGCCTTTTCGAGGCGGCAAAAGAGGTGAGCGGCATTTTTCTCAGTTCGTCCAGAAGTTCAAGAACGCGATCCAGACTCTTTCCGTCGCTCACCGTTTCTGTTACCAGCCCCCAGGAAAGGGCCTGCTCAGCGGGTATGGCCCTGTCAAAGGCCGCGATTTCCATTGCCCTTGCAAGTCCCACCAACCTTGGCAGGGAATAGGTGCCGCCTCCGTCAATACTCAATCCGTTGCTGGTGTAGCCCTGCTTCAGAACGGCTGACTCTTCCATCACCCTGAAATCGCAGGCAAGGGCCAGAGAAAATCCACCGCCTGCCGCCAGCCCGTTGATCGCAGCCACCACGGGCTTCGGCATTCTCCGTATTTCCAAAATAGCCTGGTGATATCGGGAGGCGAGCTCATGAAACCCGGCATCCGGCTCACCCTCGTAGGCAGACAGCCACCTCAAATCTCCGCCCGCGCAAAAGGCCTTCCCCTGGCCCGTGACGGCTATCCCCGCCAGGCCCGGATCCGGAGCCATCCTGACCAGCAGCCCTGCCAGTTCGCCGATCATCTCCAGGTCAAAGGCGTTGTATGCTTCGGGGCGGTTCAGCGTGATCACCGCAAGACCGGAACTGATTTCCACCTTTATTCTTTCAGACATCTGTCGTTCCTCCTTTTCCCTTCGCGCGTCCCGTATCCACGCGACTCTGCATCCTGTCACCGGAAAGGTCCGTGAGAACCGCAGGCTAATGCCTTGCCGGTGATCACGATTCCTCATCGACCAGTCGCTTCCATAGGCGCGGGTGAAATCCGACGATGGATTTTGGGCCACCGAATCTCATTGACCACTGCTCCTGGTTTATATATAATTGTGATTAGCGTTTCCAGCCCAAAAATCGGGCATTTTTGTTCATGCAGCCCTGGAAATGAGAAAGAAGACAAATGAAAACATCGAAACAATGTCTTGTTGATACCTATAACCGCCACCTCAACTATCTCCGCGTCTCCATCACGGATCGGTGCAACCTGTCCTGCGTGTATTGCAAACCTGACCGGTGCGTCCCGAAGCTGCGGCATGAAGATGTTCTCACCTATGAGGAAATCCTGCGTCTGATGAGCGTGGTTATTCCTCTCGGCATTACCAAAGTGCGCCTTACCGGCGGCGAACCCCTGGTGAGGAAAGGCGTGTGCGATTTCCTGGGCAGGTTGACGGCGCTTGAGGGGCTCAAGGATGTTTCTCTCACTACCAACGGGACATTCCTGAAGGAGAAACTGGAACGGATCAAGGCGGCGGGAATCCGCAGGCTCAATGTGAGCCTTGACAGCCTTGACAGGGACACGTATCGCAAAATCACCGGATTTGACGGATTTCAGGATGTGTGGGAAGGGCTCGACCTGGCCCGACGAATGGGATTCGATCCCATCAAGGTCAACGTGGTGGTTGTGCGAGGAATCAACGACAATGAAGTCCTTGATTTTGCACGTCTCACGTTCGAGTACCCGTACCATGTCCGATTTATCGAGTACATGCCCATTGGGGTGAGCGAATCGGATCACTTTTTCAAGTATGTCCCCACATCTCTGATCCAGGCCCGGCTCAACTCGTTCCGCGAGCTGATTCCCGTTCCGAGAGACCCCCGGGATGGGCCTTCACAACGGTTCAAATTTGAGGGAAGCGTGGGAGAAATCGGCTTCATAAGTCCCATGAGTCATCACTTCTGCCGGAACTGCAACCGGCTCCGCCTCACCGCCAGCGGGCAGCTGCGGCCGTGCCTCCTGTCCGATCGGGAAATAGACGTCAGAGGCCCCCTGCGGGCAGGGGCATCCGACCGGGATCTGGCCGATATATTCAGGGAAGCCGCCGTCAGCAAAGAGGCCGAACATCATCTCACCTCCGACCGTCCGCTGGGCAAGGTAAGCCAAATGTCATCCATCGGCGGCTGATAGGCGCGTCGGAATCCCCTCCTCGCTCCAGTCCCGCTGCCGGTAATATTCTCTCAAGGAACGCTGGAATGCGGCACGATCCAAGGTCTGCTTGTGTTCTCCAACAGGCTCGGTAAAAAACCGCTCCGGCAGGAGGTCGTCAGGCGCTTTCAGTCCTTCTCGGAGGTTAAAGATCCGCGTGGAGTCCACTACCAAGGAGGCCATCCTGTTCAACGCTTTCCGGTCCAGGTCCATGCCGGTGGTTACGAAAATGATCCGTGAGAGTTCTTCCCAGGGATAGATATCCCTGTAGAACCTGCACAGGATCAGCATATCATGGAGGACCAGACGATTTTCAAAATCAAGGAAGACTTCCACCTGTTCTTCGACGCCTTTGCCGTCAAGCATGCCGGCCACTTCTGCCTTATAAAAAGTTGTCCGCAGGTGACACGCACCCCTGGACGACGTGGCATAAGCAAGCCCCATGCCCTTCAAGCCGCGGGGGTCATATCCTGCAGGTTCGAGCCCCTTCACGTGAATGGCAATATCTTCCATACCCCATTGTGCGGCCGCGTGCCGGATACCTCTGGATAAGACTTCACCCAACCCCTGCACACCTGCAATATCCTTCAGCAGCGATGCCACTGCGTCGGGATCGCCATAGGGGACCTTTTCCGGGATCCTTCCCATCTCAGATGCCTCCATGGCAAAGGCGCAGAGATTTCCCGCGCTGATGGTATCCAGCCCCAATCGATCGCACAAATCATTCAGGTAGGCGATTTCTCTCAGGTCCTTTATGAGGCAAAGGCCGCCGAAGGCGTAAATGGTTTCATACTCCGGTCCCTCTATTTTGAGTCCCTTATGCCTTCCGTCCCGAACTTCCGAGAGCTTTCCACACGCCATGAAACACCTCGAACACGCCTTCGGTATGGGCTTCAGCTGGTCCTGCATCCGCTCCGCGCTCAGGTGCTCCCAGCCTTCCATCGATCCTTCATGCCAGTACCGGGTTGGAAAGGCGCCGAGGGAATTGGTAAGTCCCACCATCATGGGTGTCCCGAAGTTCCGGTAGCCTTCAACCCCCTTGTTTCCTTTCCCGGCTGCCATGATTTTCCTGCTAAAGGCGGCAAGCCCATCCGCATCGGCCACCGGTCTCCGTTTCTCCCCGTGAAAGGCGAGGGCCTTGACCTTTTTGGCGCCCAGCACGGCCCCCACACCCGTCCTCCCGGCGGAGCGCCAGTAATTGTTCTCCACCACCGCGAAGGTGACCAGGTTCTCACCTGCCGGGCCGATGGAAATAATGCCGGTTTTCGGCGTCCCCAGTTCGCCTTTCACCGCATCTTCCGTTTCATAGGTCTCCCGGCCCCAGAGATGTTGTGCCTCATGGAAGGTCACCCCCTGATCACTGATTTCCAGGTACACGGGGACATCCGACCCACCCTCCAGCACAAAGGCGTCATACCCGGTCCTGCTCATATATTCCGCGACATGCCCTCCTGAGTAGGATTCCGAAAATAATCCCGTCTGCGGCGATTTTGTGAAGAGACCGTAGCGGCAGGATCCGTAGATCCGGCTGTCACTCACGGGTCCAAGGGCAAGGATGACCAGGTTATCGGGCGAAAGGGGCTCCACTCCCTTGGGGTTTCTTTCCAGCAAAAGACGCGTGGCAAGGCCTTTTCCTCCCAGCGTCTGACTGAAAGTGTCGTCATCTATGTTTTCGGCATGGGAGATCCTATCGGGAAGATTGATCCATAATACCTTGTTGAAAAAACCCTTCATATCTCTGTCTAACCCCCGTGGTTCGAATATTTTTCGGTGAGCCCCTTTTTGTAGATCTTGCCCGAGCCCGTGCGGGGCAATGCCGACAGGAATTCAACCGATTTCGGCGCCTTGTACCGGGCGAGGTCCTTCTTGCAGAAATCGATAAGCTCCTGTTCCGAGACCTCCACGCCGTGCTTCAAGACGACACAGGCGTGCACCGTCTCGCCCCATTTCTCGTCCGGAATACCGATGACCGCCGCCTCCAGGACCGCCGGGTGACAGTACAGGACATTTTCCACCTCGGTGGAATAGACGTTTTCTCCGCCCGTGACGATCATGTCCTTTTTGCGGTCTACAATATTCACATAGCCCTCTCTGTCTACCACAGCCAGGTCCTCGGTGTAAAGCCATCCCTCCTTGATGCTCTTGTTCGTTTCCTCCGGAAGATGCCAGTACCCCGGCGTCACACTCTCGCCCTTGACAATAATTTCCCCCACCTCTTTCCCATCCCACGCCACCTCCCGGCCGTCGTCTCCGACCACCTTGAAATCCACGAACAGCACGGGTCTCCCTGTTGCGGCCTTGAAGTGAAACCGTTCTCCCTCGGGACGCGATTTCAGAGAATCCTTCAGCAGAGACATGGTCAGGTAGGGGCTGGTCTCGGTCATTCCATAGGTCTGGACGTAATCGCACCCGAAGGCATCCATGATTCTTCTCACCACCTCCGGGGCTATGGGAGCGCCCCCGCTGAGCATGACCCGAAGTGACGGAAACGCTGCCTGCCGCATTGCCGGGTCATGTACCATGAGGTTGAGCATGGTGGGGATCATGTTGGTGAGGGTTATCTTCTCCCGCTGCATGATCTCAATCACGGCTTTGGAATCGAATTCAGGAATCATCACGTGGGTGCCGCCGACCCATGTGACGGCCCAGGTGGCCCATGCGTCTGCGAGGTGGAACATGGGCGCGGCGTGTAGCCAGACATCTTCGTCCGTCATCTTGAGTTCCGCGATTGTCCCCAGAGAATGATGCACCACGTTCCTGTGGGTAAGGATGACGCCTTTCTGGCGTCCTGTGGTCCCGCTCGTGTAGTAGAGCTGGGCAACATCAGTCTCGTCCGTCTTCACGTCTTTCAGGGCGCAGTCTCCAGATTCAAGGAGCGTTTCAAGACTCGCTTCTCCTTCCGGGACGGTCTCTCTCCCGGTCCAGAAGGTCCTGAGAGGCCTGTCGAGCCTTTCGACCGCCTCTTTTACGGCCGGGTAGAACCGGGGCTGGCCGATCAACGCCACCGCCTCGCTGTCCTCCAGGATAAAAGCCATTTCCCGGGCAGAAAGGCGGTAGTTCAGGGGGCACAGAATCACGCCCGTAATTGCCGCCGCGAAATATGCCTCCAGAAAGTAGTGGCAATTCTGGTGGCATATGGCCACCCTGTCGCCTTTTCCTATCCCTTCAGACTGCAGGCCTGCGGCGAGCAGCGCAACCCTTTGCACAAATTCCCGGTAGGTGAAACGATGCCCGCCGCAAATCACGCCGGTCTTATCCGGGTACAGGCGCCTTACCCGTTCAAGCAACGACCCCAGATGCATGCCTTCCCTTCTCCTGTCAGTGAGTGCCTCTATTGAACCAATTCACTCAATCCTTCGTCTAGAACGGCAAGTCCCTTCTCCATCTGGCTCTTTTCAATGGAAAGGGGCATAAGGGTCCTGATCACGTTTCCGAAGTTGCCGCAGGAAAGGAGAATCAATCCCTTTTCGAATGCGAGCTGGACGAGCCTTTTCGCCTCGTCTGCTGCCGGCTCCTTTGTTTCTCGGTCCTTCACGAGTTCCAGGGCCAGCATGGGACCTATACCCCGCACCTCGCCGATAATCTCATATTTTTCCTTGAGTTGGTCGAATGCCAGCCGCACCTCCCGGCCCAGCCTGTTCCCCTTTTCAATGAGATTCTCTTCTTCAAGGGTTTCAAAAACCGCCAGGGACGCAACGCATGACAGCGGATTGCCTCCATAGGTCCCGCCCAGTCCCCCCACGTGGGGCGAGTCCATGATCTCCGCCTTTCCCGTCACCGCACTCAGGGGCATTCCCGCTGCCAGGGATTTGGCGGAAAGAATCAGGTCCGGCTCAACACCGAAATACTCCGAGGCAAAGAGGTACCCCGTCCTTCCCATGCCGGACTGGATTTCATCCATTATGAAGACGATCCCGTTTTCCTCGCAGATCTCCTTGACTCGCGTGAAATAGTCCCTGGGTGGGACGATGAATCCTCCTTCTCCCTGAACCGGTTCAGCGATCACCGCAGCAACCTGATCACCGGCGACCTGGTTCACAAAGAAGTCATTCATGGCCTCGGCACAGCGAAGATCGCAAGACGGGTATGTCCTCCCATAGGGGCACCGGTAGCAGTAGGCAAAAGGCATCCGGTACACTTCCGGCGCAAAAGGACCGAAACCCCATTTGTACGGCTTCACCTTGCTGGTAAGAGACATCCCCAGCAGGGTCCTGCCGTGAAATGCATTCTCAAAGGCAATTACCGCGGGACGCTTCGTATAATAGCGTGCTATCTTAATCGCGTTTTCCACAGCCTCGGCGCCGCTGTTGGCGAACATGGTCATCTTGGGAAATGCACCCGGCGTTACCTCATTGAGCTTTTTTGCCAGATGGACGTAGGGCTCGTACATGACCACATGAAAGCAGGTGTGGATATAGGTCGCCGCCTGTTCCCGGATGGCATCCACTACCTTCCGGGCGCAATGCCCCACGTTCTCCACGCCGATACCCCCGGCAAAATCGATATACTCATTTCCGTCCACATCCCTGACCACCGCCCCCTTCGCTTCTTTTACAAATATGGGCAGGGTATTAAACACTCCCCGGGGGACGTGCTTTTCCCGCAATTCTTTCAATTTTTCGGTGTTTCCCATTATTCCCTCCTTATTACCGTTTATAATTCACCTTTTTCATCGTATCCCTCAGGAATCAACTCCCATTTCACAACGTTCATAGTAAAATCTAAAATACCTCACATCCCATTCGGGCGCCTCGATTTATACTATTCGTCCGGAAATGGTGATAGTCACATTCCTTGGCGTATCAAGATAAATCAGGCGACCTAATTCCTATGAGGCAAAAACGAGGGAAGCCAATTCCTGAAATGCACCCCAGGAGATGTGATCCTCCACGCATTGGCAATCGCCGGATATCTTGCGACAGCGAATGGGGAGCAATCGTTCTGTACCCCACTTCCTGGTTTAAGAATTTCTCGAGTAATGTGATATGAGGCGGGCCTACGTTGAGAGTCTCCCTGTACTGCTATGAGACTAATTCTCCTTTCCGCCTGTGCTGCCTTCAGTTGGGTTTTCTTTTTCCTCGGGTTGAAGTGCCCTTGTAAGACCGGCTACATCCCCGCCACTTATTCCGATTTCTTTTAATATTGCATCAAGCAAGGGGGCTTGTCCTCGGTAACGCAGAGCACTATTAACTAACTGATCCGCTAAATTACCGTTGGCTGTGCCACCAATTCCCTTTTCCGTAACCCCACTGCCGTTGGTAGGATTAAGGCCCTCAACGTGGAATATTTTGATTGAGTCAATCGCCTCCATCGGCTTTACACTCTCACGTATGATTTCCTTCAAATGTTCGATGATCGACATTTTTATACGCATAGCCATAACATCCCCGCTCAGCACGCCTTCAGCTTCATTAAGTGCGCGTGTGCCGGCAGCTTCCACCGAATAGCGCTTTTTCGCACTTTCTGCCCGGACGGATTCAGCCTCAGCTTCTGCCTCAGCAATTACCTTTGATTTATCCGCCTCTCCTTTAGAAATAATCCGGGTAGCCTCTGCCTGCTCAACCGCTGCCTGCTTCCGTGCTTCAGCCTGGGTGATAATTCCAACCGCCTCACATTCAGCCTTCCGTCGAGCTTCTATCAATTCCAGGATTTTTTGACGCTCGGCCGCTTCCACTTGTCGCGCTGTGGCTATTTGCTCCTCTGCTTTGACTGCCGACAACCGGGCCTTGTTAGCTTCTACCTCGTTTATCGACCGTTCCTTTGACTTAACGGCAACCGCAATATCCCTATCTTGATCGGCAAGATTGACATCCATTTTCCGCTTAATGTCGGCCACCTCAATTGAAGTCTCCCTGGCTATTTCTTTCTCCTTGACCAATAGATCTTTGGCTATGCGCTCTTCTTCGACACTCTTCTCCGCTGCCAATCTGGCTTGATCAGTCTGTTGATTTGCTGCGATTTCCGCTGCAGAAGCCTCTTGTCCCAGCGCTATTTGGGTGACTTTTATCGATTTCTCCTTTTCCAGTTCCTTTTTCCTCAACAGGAGGTCTTTGGCTATACGCTGTTCCTCAATGCTTTTGTCCGCTGCTATCCTCGCCTGATCGATCTGTTGTTTTGCCGCTATTTCCGCCTCTTTTGCTTCCCTTTCTTTCGCAACTTGCTCTGAGGTAATGGCCGACTGCTGTTCAGCATGCTTTACCTGTATCTGGCGCTGTTGCTCTAATCTGGCAAATTCTTCCTCTTTGGCTAAATCGAGTTTGTGCCGTTCTGCCTCAAGATCCTTGGTTCGCATCGCAACCTCGGTATCACGTTCAACCTCGTTACGTCGTCGCATCCGGGCCTGAATAACCTCCGTAAGTGCTGTAAGGCCCTGGGCATCAAAAGCATTTTGGGGATTAAAATAACTCTGATCAGTCTGGTCCATGGCGCTCAACGAAACTGAGACCAGTTCCAGCCCATTTTTCAATAAATCCTCTTTCACGAGGGTTTGAACTTTAACTACAAACTCGGCCCGCTTCTCATGCAGTTCATCCATTTTCATTTCAGCAGCTACCGCCCTCAAAGCATCGATAAATCGGCCCTCTACCAGTTCTTGAAGAAGCTTGGCTTCGGTCGTCCTCCGCCCAAGTGTTTGCGCAGCGTCCGCAATGGCCTCCTGAACCGGTTTTACCCGCACAAAAAACTCCACGTCCACGTCAACCCGCATGCGATCTCTTGTTATCAAGGCCTGGTTATTCGCGCAAATAACCTCCAATCGGAGCGTATTCATATTTACGGGAATTACTTCGTGAAGCACAGGGATTACCAGCGCACCATTGCTCACGACTACTTTCTGCCCGCCAAACCCTGTTCTCACAAATGACATCTCCCGAGAAGCTTTTCGGTAAAATTTCCTCAGGAGGAGCCACAAAAGAACCAAAGCCGCTGCGATACAAATAGCAATCAAAATCACTACTGAAAACGTGGACATCTCAACCCCCTGTTTGCGAACAAATTAATCTGTCACTAGCATAACTAAAACAGTTGTATGGCACTTTGGTTGTCAATGCACGGGCCAGCTGAAGCCCTTCGAAAAGAACGTATTGCCAAACCCGAAGGAACCTCTTGCGATTTCTTTCTCCCAGGAAGAAATATCAATCCTATTTGTGATGCAATGTCTGATCACACCAGCGTCTTCCGTTTTGCCTAAGAGGATTGCTCCCACAAGTCTATGGCCGTCCAGTATGAGCCTTCTATAGACGTTCCTCTTCTCTTCAGAATAGGTAAGGCCGCCGGCTTTCCATTCCTTGTGGGAGGTCATTCCCATCGTAGCCGCAGATAAACCCAATATGTTTGTGATATTTTCCCTAAAATGCATATGGATCTTGGCGGGAATACCCGCCATATTCATCCCCGCAATTTCACCTTGAGCACAGGCGCTGAACCAGGTTGCAATAGTCTCGGTATTTCCGGTCAGCGTATTTCTGCCTTCAGCTACATCACCGGCAGCATAGATATCTTCCTCGTTTGTCCTCATCCGATTGTCTACAAGTATGCCCACGTTTGTCTTCACGTTCGTATTCTCAACGAGCGCTATGTTCGGGCTAACTCCCTTTCCAACAATTACCATGTCGGCGCGCAATGATTCTCCAAAGTTGGTGACCACAAAAACCTGATCGCCTTTTCTTATAATTCGCTCAACTCCCCTGCCAAAAAGGATGGTGATTCCCCTTTGTTCCAGCCTTTTCTGAATTATGCTGGCCGCTCCGGAGTCCATCTGTTGGGAAAGTACCTGATATGAGCCTACAACAAGAGTGATACTTTTCTCCGCCCCTAAAATTGCCTTAATAGTCTGGAGACTCACGAGGCCGGCGCCTATCAATACGATGCTCCGGGCTTTCTCAGAGACTTTCTTTATCTTTTCAGCATCGGCTATTGTGCGCAGGGTAAAAACACGCCCGGAAGTATTTTCATCAACGTTGTCCAAGGTTCTTGGAGATGCCCCGGTCGCAATGAGGAGTTTCTCAAAAGGAATACTGGTCCGATCGTTAAGGTGCACCAGCCGCTTTGCAGTGTCGATAGCAACGGCCTTTCGACCAAACAAGACCTTGATATTGAATTTTCTATAAAACTTGTCGTCAACCACAAAAAGACCAGCCCTATTAATCTGTCCGGAGATGTAATAGGTAGTCAAAACAGGAGAGTAAGCATTACAGGGTTCAGCAGAGATGAGCGTAATCGGGCTACGGTCTCCCATTTTCCTGATAGCCTTGATCGCGGATAATCCAGCCGCGCTATTCCCGATAATGGTGTGCATCTCTTCGCTTTTCACTCTTGCGCTTTTCGCAAGAATTCATTTACGTCTGCGCAAAATTCATGGTGAATCCGTAATATCCATCCTCTCCAACATCAAATACCCTCAAGGCCAAGCTCCTTCAGCTTTTCAGGGGTAGGAACACCGTCGGCCGTCCACCCTCTGATTTTGTAGTATTCCCGCAACATTTCTCCAAGGTGAACGACCATACCTTTTGCCGGGCCTTCAGGCATAGGCTCTTCAAGCATTCTCTTTGGCAATGTATCATCTTTGCCGGTCAGCCCGGCCTTAAGATTAAAAAGTCTTTCCAAATTGAATATTCTTTCGCCTGTTTTCATTAAACCTTTATA
>CAZONI010000065.1:0-20610 GCA_964581175.1 uncultured Desulfobacteraceae bacterium | reverse complement strand
TCCTTGCGGCGTATTGTTCCGAACGCACCGGTCGTCGCTTCTCGTTTCCTTGCATCTCATATAAGAGATAAGAGAAAAAATTGAGAAGGGACCTCAGGAAGAACCCGGTTGTCACGAGTCGCTGGTTCTTCCTTTCAGTTCCTTTCGAGACTCGATATCGCCCGTTAACCCAGGAAAAAATCCCTATCAAATGATTTTACTTGATTTTTTCCCTGGATAGAGACAGGATACCAGGGATTTTAATCTACCGCTGCTCTCAATAATACGAGGAAGAGGTCCCATGACCGCTGTTCACCTTCTCATACCCTTATTAGAGCACTTCGGTTTTTTTGCCCTCACGACGTTTCTCCTCCTCTCCTGGGGTGCCTTCCAAAAGCTGTTTCTGAATGAGACTTCTTTGCTCGCTGCATGCAGTTTCACCACATTTTTTGGCGTTTTCGGAAGGAACAACAACTGATCGTATTAAAATTAAGGAGGTGAGAAAAAGAGGATTGGGGAAAAGCAGTTGTTTTGATGGATGAATGTTCACTTTAACTGGAAGAAAGGAGGCATCATGGGTGGATTAGCAATTATGGTAGTTGCGTTTGTAGGGTACATTATCGCCTACCAGTTATACGGAAGGTTTATCGGCAAGAAGATCTTTGCGTTGTCTTCTACTGCCAAGACACCCGCCGTGGAGCTGGAGGATGGTACTGACTACGTGCCCACGAGAAAGGAGATCATCTTCGGGCACCATTTCGCATCAATAGCAGGTACCGGCCCCATCGTGGGGCCGGCCATTGCCATCATCTGGGGATGGGTTCCGGCAATGATTTGGATATTTGTGGGATCCATTATCATGGGTGGTGTCCATGATTTCGGGGCCCTGATCATCTCCATGAGAAACCAGGGGAAGTCCATTGCCGAGTACACCTCGAAATATGTCAACAGCCGTACGAAATTTCTGTTTTTCGTGATCGTTTTTCTGGAACTGTGGATCGTTGTTGCTATTTTTGGCCTGGTGATCGCCATTATCTTTGCCATGTTTCCGCAATCGGTCATTCCCATATGGTGTGAAATCCCCATAGCGGTCATACTCGGCTGGATGGTCTACAAAAAGGGCATGGGCGTCTGGGCCTGGTCCATCGTGGCGGTTGCCGTCATGTATGTCACCGTGATCATAGGTGCATATCTCCCCATTAAGCTCCCCGCCACCATCGCGGGTCTTCCTCCCACCGGCATCTGGACAATCATCCTGCTTGTTTACGCGTTTATCGCATCTGTCCTGCCGGTGACCACCCTGCTCCAGCCCCGGGATTTTATCAACTCCCACCAGTTGGTTGTTGCCCTGGCTCTCCTAGTGCTGGGGGTCTTGTTTGCGTCATTCGGGGGGCACCTCAGCGTTGTTGCGCCTGCCGTGGCCATGAACCCCGCCAAGGCCCCGCCCTTGTTTCCTTTCCTGTTCATCACCATCGCCTGCGGCGCCATTTCCGGGTTCCACTCCCTGGTCTCCTCGGGCACATCCTCAAAACAGGTGCGCTATGAAGAGGATTCCCTTTTTGTGGGGTACGGCTCCATGCTCCTGGAAGGCGTCCTCGCCACCCTGGTCATCATAGCCGTTGCGGCCGGCATCGGAATGGGATACACGACCAAGGACGGCCAGACCCTGATGGGCATTGCCGCATGGACCCAGCATTACTCTTCCTGGGCGGCTGCAGCGGGGCTGGGGTCAAAGATCAACGCGTTTGTGTATGGTTCCGCCAACATGATCGAATCGCTCGGCATTCCTGTAGGAATAACCATTACCATTATGGGCGTCTTTGTGGCATCGTTCGCCGGGACCACCTTGGATACCGCCACCAGGATCCAGCGGTATGTGATTGCCGAGCTCTGTGGTGATGTGAAACTCAATTTCCTGGCAGGACGTTATCCTGCGACCTTGATCGCCGTCGGTACGGCCCTGTGGCTGGCCTTTGCTGCCGGCGCGAGCGGCGCTGGTGCCATGGCACTGTGGCCCTTGTTCGGGGCCGTGAACCAGGTCCTCGCAGCCCTGGCCCTGACCATTATCACCCTCTACCTCAAAACCAAGGGCGGCGTGAAGTGGCTGATCTCTGCTGTCCCGGCCATCTTCGTGGCAGTCATGAGTATATGGGGCGTCATTTTGAACCAGACCATGTTTCTCAGCAAGCACAACGCCTTACTGACCGTCATCAACGCCATCATTCTTATTGTGGCCGTGTGGATCGTCATTGAAGGCGTGGCCAGATTCTTTACCGTCGGTGGAGAGACCGCCGCCGGGCAGCCGCAAGAGGCGACGAGCTGAAAAACGTCGGAATTTTCAGGGAACCTTCAATGGGAAGCAAGGTTCCGGCATCTTGCTTCCCTTTAACAGTAATGCAAAACTGAAACCGAGAAAACCGGGCCGCCTTGGAAGTACAACTCAAAAAATGCTATGTTGCGATGCTGGCCCCCGCAATACTGGGATTTATCGTTGTAATCGCGGCAAGAAAATTTTCCGCACTGGACATGGGGGCGGTTGGGTCTCTGCAGCGGTTTACCGCCCCTGTGCTCTTTGCCTTGTCCTTTGCCTGCGGCGTTGCCTTCCCGCTCCTTTTTCGAACGCTTTTCGTGCACAAGAATCGTCATGAAAAAAGGATCCCGGAAGATGTTTTGTTCAGGTTTGAGCGAAACACCCTGTACATTGCCCTCATCACTCCTTACGTTTGTCTAGTAGGCTTTTTTTTGGAGATTCCCCGGTTTCATCTTGTGGGGTCGCTCCTTGCAAGCTTTTATGCGGTGTATTATTTTTACCCCTCACGAAAACGAATACAGTATGAAAGAAGGATCTTCAGGGCAAAATGAAGGCGTTGCTGGCTCGGATCAAAGAAATGATAGTAGAAACCTGGCAGGTCGGAGACAGGATCGGCCGCAGCAAGGCCGTGGAGGTCATCGAGGGTGAAGTGGAGGAAATGGAAAATATCTTCGGCCTTCTGGTACTGGGGTCCTTTGTCGGCATGCCTTCTCCTCCCATGCAGATCTCTCTCGACCTGATGCCGTACATGGAGAAGGAACTCATCCTGATGCTGGAAAAGGTGGATACTGCCAGTGAACCGATTTCTCAGTTATTTTCGATCTTCAATATAGGGTAATGATGGAAAAAGCAATCAACATTTTCTACATGGGAAAGGGGGGCGTCGGAAAATCGACCTCTGCGGCGCTGAATTCGCTTTTTCTGGCCCAGAAGGGCTTTGAAGTCCTCCTCGTTTCCCTTGATCCCGCCCACAACCAGTCGGACATTTTTGAAAAAAAACTGTCAGATTCACCTAAAGAAATCATCCCGCATCTCACGGCGGTTGAAATTGATCAGGAGTACTGGATCAAACGATATCTCAAGGATGTCCACAATCAGATCAACAGGACCTACAGCTATTTGACCTCTTTTAACCTGGAAAAATATTTCAAGGTGATAAAATACTCCCCCGGCCTGGAAGAATACGCCCTGATTCTCGGTTTTAAGGAGGTCAGGCGGAAGTTCCTGCAGCATGATTTTCTGATCTTCGACATGGCGCCGACAGCCCTCTCTCTGAAATTTTTCACCCTTCCCTCCCTTTCCCTCATCTGGATCAACCACCTGCTGGCACTGCGAAAGGAGATCATAAAAAAGAGAGAACTCATAACAAAAGTCAGATTGCTGAACAAAGAGATCGAAACGGATAAGGTGCTCTCGAGAATCGAGGCCTCAGTGAAAGACTATACGAGCCTCAAAGAGCTTTTTGAAGACCGGGAGCGTACCAAAGTCAATCTCGTCCTGAACCCGGATCTATTGTCTTTTGCCGAATCACAACGCATTGTGAAGGGGCTTAAGGGGATCAATATCTTCCTGAACCAGATCATTATCAACAAAATCCTATGCGATTCTTCCTGCGAACATATCGAAAGAGAATTGAAGGGAATCCCCATCATTGAGGCTCCTTTTTCAGAGACTCCCTTGATCGGTGTGAATATCCTGGCGCACTTCCTGAAGGAAAATGAGAATATAATGTCGACACAACCCTTGAAAGCCCTTCAGCAGGCCTTAATTTAATAAACACGAGCTACTACTGAGGGGAATTACTATGAAAACCATGGATCCCGAAATGATTCGTAAGATCGACAGCGTCCTCGAAAGGGTCGAGGAACCTGAGAGCAACCTCTCCGTAGGGGATCTGGGAATCATTCAGAAGTTCCGTTACAACGAGAGCAAACGGACCCTTTATGTCTTCGCCAATACCTACGGCAGTCCGAAGGCGTGTTGTTTTGTTATTACCAAGCTGATCGAAGCCGAAGTCATGAAGCGCGTAAAGAACGAGTTAGGAAAGGAATTTCCCGAACTAGCCGTCAGATTCGTCTGACGGTAATGGTGCGAAAGGTTTTTCCTCCTGAACGGATTTTTTCCGCAGTGCCACCGTAAACACCCTGTCACAATCCTCCTGGGCAAAAGATAAGAGCCCACCCATCTATTCTTCGTGAACCCAAGAATACAAAAATGTTCTTTGCAGCGCCCCCGAATGACGAAACACACGGATAATTCCTTGCTGTTGTGGTGCTTATCTGACAAAAGACGTATTGGCACATTCATTGCTTTGAGAGTTTGTGGAGCAGAGATTATGACGCCGGCCTGTGAAAAGCTGAAACATGCAAGGGAAGCGCTGGTTTCCCATTTTGAAGAGGGGAGAGAGTCGGACATATTCCTGAGAACTTCTTCGGAAATGATGGACCAGTATTTCCGCGGGAGCCTTCAAGAGAGCCCCACAGGGCAACGGCTTTTCCAGGAAAAAAGGGCTCTTGCCCTCGTTGCGGTAGGAGGATATGGCCGCAGAGAGCTTTCCGTGCACTCTGATATCGATATCATGATCCTCTTTAAGTCCACGATACCCTCACCGGCTAAGGAACTCGCAAAGGAGATGTTCTTTCCCCTCTGGGATCTGGGATTTGATTTGGGGTACGGTATCCGGACTGCCAAAGATTGCCTGACCCTGGCCGGCGACGATTTTGAAGCATTCACCTCTTTCCTCGATGCCCGCTTTATCTGCGGAGATTCTCAGGTTTTCCTGGCCTTTGTGGAAGATTTTCATGACAAATGCGTGAGGAAGAAGGCAAAGGCCTTCGGCCGCTGGCTGCAAAGCATGCTGGAAATCCGCGTCAGCACTTACGGGGATGCCAGTTTTCTTCTCGAACCGCATCTCAAGGAAGGCATAGGCGGTTTGAGGGACTATCACCATATCCTCTGGTCGGCAAAAGCCTTCTACGATCTCAGAACACCGAGAGATCTGGAGTACCGGGGAAAGCTTTCCCATAGCGAATATCGACTGCTCGTGAAACACCTCGACTTTCTGTGGCTTGTGAGAAACCATCTGCACCTCCTGTCGGAAAGGAAAAATGACCGGCTCAGTTTTGAATATCAGGAGCGCATCGCAAGAAGGCTGGGGTACAGGAAAAAAGATCTATTTGCGGCTGTGGAACAATTCTTGAGCAGACTCCATGTATCCATGTCCGCAATAAAATCGCTTCATCGTTCTTTCATGAAAACACATCTCCCCGGGCACGGCTCGTCAAGGAGGAACGCGAGACCGGAGCAGATTTCGCCGGGTTTGCACGTTTTCTCAGGAGAACTCCACTTTCAATCTCCCGAAATAATTCTCGCAAACCCTCTGATTCTTATGGATATCTTTGAAAGAAGTGCGGCCCTCGGCATGCCCCTCTCACTGGAAGCGCGAAGATTGGTTGAAGAATTCCTGCACCTGGTGGACAAGAATTTTCGGGTGTCCAAGAGGACCGTAAGTGCTTTTCTGGATACTTTAAAAAGCAAGAATGCCTTTGAGGCCCTTGACCAGATGTACGAGTGCGGTCTGCTGGAAAGGTTTATCCCGGAGTTTTCCAGGATAAAGGACCGGGTCCAATTTGACGCCTATCATACCTTTCCTGTAGGAATGCACTCTCTGCAAACGGTCAAAAAACTCAAGGAACTGGGCCGTGCGAAGAATATCCTGCTGCCGAATATCTATTCAGAGCTTTCAAACCCCGAACCCCTTCTCATTGCGGCGTTGTTTCATGACATTGGAAAAACGGGGAAGGACCACGCGCGGAGAGGGGCAGCCATCGCCGGAAAAATTCTTGAACGCTTTTCATACCCCGAGGACCTCGTGGAAGAGGTTCTTTTTCTGATACGGGAACACCTTACTCTTTCTGAAACTGCTACCAGGCGGGATCTCAATGATGAGAAGGCTATTGTCCAATGTGCCAGGACCGTCGGCACAATCGATCGTCTGAAAATGCTGTACCTTCTTACGTGGGCGGATTCCATGGCCACGGGAAAGAGGGCCTGGAACGACTGGGTGGCGAACCTGGTGCAGGAACTCTTCTTCAAGATCCACCACACACTTGCCGAAGGAGAGCTGGCTACCCAGGATGCGGCCTTGAAGGCAGAAAAGACAAAAAGACAGGTCCTCCGTCTTCTGGGCGATCGACCGGCCGAAGAAAACATTGAGAACCTCTTTGAAATCATGGCTCCGCGATATCTGCTGGAGACAAGAGCGAAAGATATCGCGGAGCATATCAGGACATTCGTTGCCCTAAAAAAAACTGCCGAAAAACTGGATATGACGACTTTTTTCCTCGGCGCCAAGGAGTCAGAGATAGCGTCATACTGCGAAGTCACCTTCCTTGCCAAAGACAGACCAGGACTCTTTTCCGACATCGCGGGAGTACTCTCCCTCAATAATATCAACATCCTTTCGGCACGGGTCTATACCTGGCGAGATGGGACGGCAATAGGCATTATCAGGGTAACCCAACCTCTGGACACCATCAGCCCCGGAAGAATCTGGGAAAAGGTCAGGACCGGCTTGAAGAACACCTTCACGGGAAAGCTTTCCCTCGCATACAGGCTCAAGGAAAAAGAAAATACATCCCTCTTTTTCCTGCCAGGCAAACCAAAGCGCCCGCCCCAGGTGGTCGTGGACAATGCCACCTCAGACTTCTTTACATTGATCGAGGTGTTCGCAGATGACCGGGTTGGCCTACTTTACCATATAACCCGCACCCTCTTCGAACTCCGCCTGGACATTCGCATCGCGAAAATCGCCACAAAAGGAGACCAGATCGCCGATGTCTTCTATGTCCGCGACCTCCTCGGACAAAAAGTGGGTGACCAACGCCAGATTGAAGAGATAGAACGCGCACTCCTCTACCAGTTGACCCACGAATAACCCCTTCCGGACTCGATCTGCCGGCCGATCTGATCAATTCTATTTTCTACAAACTTGCATCGTGTATCCCTTGATTCCTACATTTTTGTCTCATTCTCGCGAACGTGTCAAGCGGCATGATAAATACAGGTGCTTATTTTTACACACCAATTTTCGCGGTCGCTGCTGTGGCATGCACCTTGCCTTTTCCGTTGTCACTCAAGAGACATTTTGAAGGAGGACACAATGAATTCAGGCGATACGGCTTTTGTTCTGGTTTCAGCAGCCCTGGTTATGATGATGACGCCAGGTTTGTCCCTGTTCTACGGGGGAATGGTCCGAAACAAGAATGTGCTTGGCACCATCATGCAGAGTTTCATTATTGTGGGAGTAATCACATTTGAATGGGTCCTCTTTGGGTATTCCATGTCATTTGGAACGGATCATGCCGGTATTATCGGCGGCCTGAACTGGATCGGGCTAAAAGGGGTGGGTATGGTCCCCAATCCCAATTACG
This sequence comes from uncultured Desulfobacteraceae bacterium, assembly GCA_964581175.1. GTDB lineage: Bacteria > Desulfobacterota > DSM-4660 > Desulfatiglandales > Desulfatiglandaceae > B46-G9. Next base: position 12,888 of record CAZONI010000065.1, on the reverse strand, counting down.
GGCCCACAATCCCTCTCCTGGCATTCATGATATTTCAGTGCATGTTCGCCATTATTACCCCGGCCCTCATCAGCGGGGCCTTTGCTGAGCGGATGAAATTCAGTGCTTTCCTGGTGTTCACCGTCTCCTGGGCAATACTGGTTTACAATCCTCTCTGCCACTGGGTCTGGGGTGTCGGCGGCTGGATAAACAGGATGGGCGCGCTTGATTTTGCCGGCGGAACAGTAGTCCATATAAGTTCGGGAGTATCGGCCCTGGCCGCAGCAGTGGTCATTGGGAAACGACTCGGGTATGGAACCACTGCGTACAGGCCTCATAACCTGCCCATGACCGTCACCGGCGCTGCCCTCCTGTGGTTCGGGTGGTTTGGATTCAATGCGGGAAGCGCCCTCGCATGCAGCGGCCTCGCAGTAAATGCCTTTGTAGTGACCCACATTGCTTCGGCCGTCGCGGCTCTCTCGTGGGTCTTTCTCGAATGGCTACACAGAGGAAAACCTACGACGCTCGGTGCAGCCAGTGGCGCTGTAGCGGGGCTTGTTGCAATTACACCCGGCTCAGGCTTCGTGGGCCCGATGTCTGCCGTCCTGATCGGTATTATCGGAGGAGCCTTGTGTTACGGAGGTGTATTGTTGAAAACCAGGTTGGGATATGACGATTCCTTGGATGTTGTCGGCATCCACGGCCTTGGCGGCATATGGGGTGCTGTTTCCACGGGTCTTTTCGCCAGCCGGGAAATCAATGTCAGCGGCGCAAACGGTCTCTTCTTCGGGAATCCTTCCCAACTCGGCATACAATTTGTTGCGGTTCTTGTCACAATCGTGTATGCTTTTTCCCTGAGTTATCTTCTCCTTAAGATAATTGACAAACTCATCGGGCTCCGGGTATCAAAACAGGATGAGATTTCAGGGCTGGACCTGAGCCAGCATGATGAAACGGCGTACATTTTCTAATAAAATGAGATCGATACCGGACAGAGCAAGAAACCCCGGATGGGAGTCGACAGATGAAAAAAATTGAAGCGATTATCAAACCTTTTAAACTGGATGATGTAAAAGAAGGACTCACCAACCTCGGTGTCCACGGATTAACGGTCAGCGAAGTGAAAGGTTTCGGACGACAAAGGGGTCACAAGGAAGTCTACCGGGGGGCCGAATATCAGATAGACTTTGTGCCGAAGATAAAGATAGAAGTGGTCATGCCCACATCCCTGGTGCCGGACGCGATCAAGGTGATACAGGAGCGGGCCCACACGGGCGAGATCGGTGACGGCAAAATTTTTGTCCTCCCCCTGGAAGAGGCCGTCCGTATTCGGACCGGCGAATCCGGAGATGACGCCTTATAGGAAATCCACAGACGTAGGGCGTCAGGCTCAGGCGAAATCATTGTGCGCGCTACTCCTCCTCCAGGCATACAGGGCGATTCCTGTAGCCATGGCCGCGTTGAGCGATTCCACCCCATGGGACATGGGAATGGACAGGCATTCAGCCTCTTTCAGCCCTTCGGGCAAACCCGGCCCCTCCAGGCCCGGCACAAGGCAGAAAGATTGGGGAAATCTGTATGCATTCAGATCCTTTCCACGGGGAGAAAGGGTAACCATGGGTACTCCCGTCACTCTGAGTTGATCGATTGACGGTCCCTCCAGAATCTCGGTTCTCCAAACTGCGCTCCCCGCAGCCCGTAATGACGCATGGTGATATGGGTGAGCCGCTTCCTTCAAGACTACAATCCTTGATACACCAAATGCCGCAGCAGTACGAATGACGGCTCCGACATTTCTCGGATCCTGAAACGGCACGAAAAGGGTGCATCCGGCCGGCCAGTTCGCATCTTGCCATTTTCGGAAGGGCCGCACCTTCACCGCCAGCATGGCCTGTCCTGTTTCATAGATGTCCAGCTGGCGGAAAAGATCCCGGTGAAGCCGATAGCACGGCACCTGCCCAGAAGGTTCTGCTTTCGGGATAGTATCAGGGTCAGCGTAAATGATCCCCGCGCACGACTCTCTGAATTCTGCAAGAACCTCGCGGACCTGTTTGGCCCCGGAAAGGAGGGCAAGCCCCTGTTTTCGAATGCCTCTGGTCTTCAGCAATTTCACGAAGTTTCTAAAGGCCGGATTGTTAGGACTCACGATCTCTTTAACTTGCCCGCATATCTCCAGGCCGGAACGGGCTTTTCTCCACCCTGCCCCTTCCGATTTCGTAGAGAAGTTCGCTCCGGGGACCATAGTCGATCTCTTTTTCGAATAGATGACAAGACGTCTTTTGTACGGGGTACCCGGAATGGAATAGGGAATATCCTTTTCCAGTTCGAACTCCTGATCACAGGATTTCGCCGCTTCTTCTATTTCTTTCCCGCAGTTGGGTCCCTTCATGAAAATGGCCTTCCCGTTGTCCGGCAGGAGAGACGTTACCCTCTCCAGCGTCCTGGGAATTATCTCCAGGGCCCTGGTTATCACGCCCGCCACCGACCTCTGGAACCGTCCGGGGATCTTGTGCGGATAGACTTCTATCCCATCCAGATCGAGCAACTCGCATACTTCCTCGAGAAACACCGCCCGCTTCTTCCTTGCCTCCGCGAGGATGAGGTGCACTCGCGGTTCCAGGATTTTAATAGGGATCCCGGGGAAACCGGCACCCGATCCGATATCAAGCAAGGGTGAAGGGAGCTGAATCAGCTTCGGCACATATGCGCAGTCCACATAATGCTTGACCACCATACTCCCGAAATTCTTTATCCGGGTGAGATCCAATTCGTCATTTTTCTCGTGGATCTGCTGGTGAAAGCGCCACAGGAGTTCATATGATTCCCTCCGCAGGGTAAACCCGCTCCTCTCGAAAATCCTGATCATGGATGAAAGACCGGGTTCTATTGATTTTATCTCCATCTTATGAACCTGCTCCTGCGCTGTTGGGCCTTCCTTCGAGATGTGACACCGAACCCGGATGAACCGGAAACATACAAACGGGAAAACTCAAATGAAAAAAGGATCCGGGTCCAAAGGGCCCGGCTTTGGGCTGCCCCTGGAAGGGTCTATACCCACCGATAGGTGACGATACAGAGAATTCAGAAGTCAGGAGACAGAAGCCAGAAGAATCTTGAAGTGGCTTCGCTCCAATTTATACTATTGGTTGAGCCCATAGGCGGAACCTTTATTCCGCATTTTGAAATTTGACATTGGATGAAGATTCCGCGAGAATATTTCTATCTTCCTGGAACACAGACCTACTAATGCACTTACGGCACATCATTTGAGCGGAGGAACTCCCTATACCGGGCCCCCAAATGTCCATATCGAGACTCGAAGATCAAATAGAAATTCTGTATGAGGACAATCACCTCCTGGGAGTGTATAAGCCCGCCGGAATGCTGACCCAGGGAGACAAAACCGGTGATCTCTCTCTGTTGGATTGGGCCAAGGGGTGGATCAAGGACCGATACGGAAAACCGGGGAAGGTATTTCTCGGCCTGGTACACCGGCTCGACAGACCCGTTGCAGGTGTTGTGCTTTTCGCGAGAACGTCAAAGGCTGCCAGCCGCCTTTCCGCCCAGATTCGGGACCGCACAATGAAAAAAATTTATCAGGCGGTCGTGCACGGCAGCCCGCACCCTCTGCAAGGGGAATCCGAACTGTACCTCGCGAGAATCCGCAACAAATCGACCGTCACCGGTCCCCATGATCCTTCCGGTCAACTGGCAGTGCTCCACTACCGGGTGATCGAAATCCACGCAGCATTCAGTCTTGTCGAAGTGACGCTCGTCACCGGGCGTCACCACCAGATACGCTGTCAGCTGGCAGCCTTGGGTCACCCCATCCTCGGCGACCTGAAATACGGCTCCCGGCAGGCCCTGCCCTCCCAGGCTATCGCGCTTGTCTCCAAACAGCTCACCTGCCGCCACCCGACAAGGGACATTGACGTGGTGATTGAATCCCCCATCCCGAAAAATTGGCCCTGGCCTCCCTCGTCGGGATAATGGAACCCTGTCCCTTTCCTTATTCCTGTTTCTTGATCGGGATCGAGTGACAGTTCATCCGTCCAGGAACCCGGTCAAGTGTCCGCCTCGACAAAGCAGTCGGCAATTTCCCGAAAAAGGGGACTCTCGCGGTCATAGAAATAGCGATAGACCTCCCTAAATTTCCGCCTGAAGGCGGGATCTCTTGCAATTGCTTCAGGAGAAGCTTTTTGTCTGGGATCGTAAAAACTCCTGAGGGCCAGGAAGAGGTCTCTCGCCAGGGTTGTGGGTTCCTCTTTCAATCGTTCCCTTCTTGCCACCTTTTCGAGAAACGCGAGCAGCTTTTCCCGATAGAGGGGCATTATTTTGTAATTGTAATAATGACGTTCGCGCTCAAGGCGATATTTTCGGGGAGCAAATCGTTCGATGACCTTTTCCTGATTGCCAATGGCCTCCCGGAGCGGATCATCGCCTGCCTCTCTCTTTGGCCTAAAAACATCCCATTTCATGGAGATCTCCAGCAGCTGTGCTGTCCTGTATCATTTCCCATGAATCCTGCTCCTGTCAACAGGATTGTTGTCTTGCCGGGAAGTGAGGTGATGCCCTTCCTGTGTTCAGAGGAGATCCAGCGGATATGGCGAGCCTGAAAAAGAGGAAACCCAACGGATTCCTTGCACTTCCAGGCATGGTATTTGCATATGTCAGCGTCCATGAAGTTTATTCCATTTCACCATTTTTGGTTGACAAAATCGGGAACGCGGGTTAACAGTGGATCAAGCATGCGGTGGCATTTTCGGGAACAAAAATACTTAGATAGACATTACAAGGAGGTAAACATGCAAAAGAGGGTCTTGTTTGCGTTGGTAGCGTCCATTTCATTAGCCTTTCTTCTTGCCACGACAGGGTGCATGGAAAGCCAAGTTCAGCCGAAAGCCAGTGTAGACACGGGCCTGGAGCAGCAACTGCCCCCTTATAACGGCCCAAAGGCCAAAATCGCCGTGGCCGACTTTGACTGGAAGGTGGGGGGAAGCGGTGGTACCACGACAATCTCCGGACTTGGGGCAAAATCCATCAGCATATCTCACTCAGAGTATGCAGGATACACTACAGGTCTGCGGGATATGCTCACCACCACACTGGTCCAGACAAAAAGATACCGTGTTCTTGAAAGGCAAAACCTTGCCTCCCTGCAGCAGGAGATGTCTCTGGCGAGTTCAGGTTATACGGACAAGAGCGGTGTTAAAAAAGGAGGGATTAAGGGCGCCGATATCCTGATCATGGGCGCTATCACCGGCTGGGAGCCGGGCACCTCCGGTGGAGGCGGCGGACTCGGCGGCGGCGGCATGCTGGGCAAGGCCAGCGCCTTATTTGGCGCTGTAGGCGGGGCGTTCAAGAAATCAAGCATGGCCATGGATCTCCGCATTGTTGACACCCATACCTCCGAAGTTCTCGCGGCCACCCGTGTGGAAGGTGAAGCCAAGGATGTAAACCTGGGCGCGTCCTTGGGCGTTCTGACCGGCAGCGGCGGCATGGGAGGAGGCTTGGGTGCTTTTGCCAAGACACCCATGGAAAAGGCCATTCGCCAGTGTCTCTACGAGGCGGCCAAGTATATTGTCGCAAACACCCCAAAGGAGTATATGAAGTATTGATGCTGCCTGAAACGGGCCGCTAAAGGACTCTTGAGCCTTTGCTTCGGAAGGGATTGGGGAATTACCTCAATCCCTTCTTTTTTCTGTCCAGGCTCATTTGTTTCAAATTGACCGTGGGAAAATCTCTGCGAACAGTGCCGGAGACACTAATTCGCAAAAGATCAGTTGCTGGATCTTCTGGTTTCACGATGACATAGAGACATCACCCGGTCTGCTGATCAGTATCAGGATCAGGGTATGCCCCAGAGATATGCCGGACTCCATTCACACTTCCGCGTTTTGCTGCTGATCCGGTCCGCTGAAACGATCAAGCGCCAGGGAGAGAAAAAAACCCGCGCCCGCAACCAGGATAATGGCCGCACCGGAAGTAAGGTTGAAACGGTAGGAAATCCAAAGACCTGTCACAATGAAAAGAATACCGAAGAGGGAAGAAAGTACCATCATCTTTCCCAGCGAAGCGGTTACCTTTTCCGCGATGTAGGGAGGGATACTCAAAAGTGCTATGACCAGGATCAGCCCCACGATCCGGATGATCATCACCACGGAAAAACCGATCATGCAAAACAATACGAGATACAGCGCAGTGACGGGGATGCCTCTCACGCGGGCAAATTCGTCATCATAGGATATGGCCAGGAACTCTTTGAAAAAGAACAGTACCACCAGGATAATGACCAGATCCAGCGGGAACATGAACCAGAGATCAGACTTCGGCACCGCCAGAATACTCCCGAAAAGATAACTCATGAGATCCACGTGATACCCCGGCGTAAGATCCACGAAAACAACCCCTATGGCCATTCCCACCGCCCAAAGGACCCCGATGACTGTGTCCGTTCGGTGCCTGCTTTTCAGGCTCACCGCTCCCATGATCAATGAGGATCCCACAGAAAAGACACCCGCCCCTACGGTAGGCGAGATCCCAAAGAAAAGGGCCATACCAATCCCGCCATAAGCGGCATGGGCGATCCCGCCGGATATGAATACAATTCTGTTGACCACAACCAGGGTGCCCACAACACCGCAGGCGATACTGACAAAGACGCCGGCCGCAAGTGCATTCCGCATGAACTCAAAATGGAGTGCTTCCCACATGTGCTCATTCCTCCTCGTGCTCGGGCAATACCCGGTGAGGAATGCCATGGGCAACCAGATCCACGGGGCAGGCATACGCCATGTCAATCATCTCACTCGTAATCTTGCCGCCATCGTGGAAAATAAGGGTGTGATTGACACACGCAACCGATTTCACGTACCTCGACACCACTCCCACGTCGTGGGTGATGACTACGATGGTGACTTTCTTGTTGAGTTCCTCCAGCAGTTCATACAGGCCGATCTCAAATTCCCGGTCAACGCTCGCCGTTGGTTCATCGAGGAAGAGGATCGTCGGTTCAACGGCCAATGCCCTCGCGATGAATATGCGCTGCCTTTGCCCGCCTGAGAGACTTCCAACCGGCCAAAACCGATAGTCCCACATTCCCACTTTTTTGAGCAGGCCCGCCACTTTTTCCTTATCCTCATGGCTGTAGCGCCTGCCGAATCGGGAACGCGAAAGACGTCCCATTAATGCGAGTTCAAAGACTGAGATGGGAAAGGTCAGGTTGATGTCCGTGCTCTGGGGCACATACCCCAGCCTTTCTCTGGCATCCCGGGGTCTTTTTCCGAGGACTCGTATCTCTCCCCTGCTTGGCTCCAATATGCCCAACATGAGCTTCAGGAGAGTAGTCTTCCCGCCTCCATTCGGTCCCAGAATCGCCATGAAATCATCCTGTTCCAAGGTAAAATTCACTTCTTTGAGAACAGGAGTCCTGTCGTACGTAAACCACAGATCCTTGACTTCTATGGCCGGAATATCCATCGCGATTTTCCCTTATGGAGGCGCCTCAGCTTCCCATCCCATCAAAAAAGCCCAGGTTTTGATTCAGCTTTTCACGTTTTCCCATCATGTCTTTGACCTTTTCCCGGACCTCCTCAATAATGTGCGCAGGGGCCTTCTCCAGGAATTGGGCATTTGAGAGCTTTCTACTGGACAGGGAGAGATCCTTTTCAAGTTTCTCGAGTTCCTTCCTGATGCGCCTTTTTTCCTCCTCAAAGTCAAGGAGGTCCTTCAAGAGCACATGGATCTGGGCATCTGCAAATACCGCGGTTGCCGATGCTTGCGGTTTCGGTGCGTGTGACACAAGTGAGAGCTTCTCCACCTTGGCGAGTGTTTGGACATGGGTACGGTTTTCCTTCAATACTTCCTGTTTTTCTTCATCAGGGACATCAATAACCACCTGAACCAAAGTCGAGGGTGGGATGCGCATTTCGCCCCTGATATTTCGAATCCCAGTAATTACCCCCATCAGAAAATCCATATCTGCCAGGGCCTTCTCATATATCTCGCCGGAGGAGACCTCTGGAAAACTTGCCACCATGATGCTCTTTCGGCTGCCCGGGAGCAGTTGCCACACCTCCTCGGTAACGAACGGCATAAACGGGTGCAGCAATTTCAGGATAGTCTTGAGCGCGTATGCCAGTAGAGCCTTCGTGTTTTTCCTCAACCGTTCGTCATCGTTGTAGATCCCCTGCTTCGCCATTTCAAGGTACCAGTCGCAGAACTCGTGCCAGACAAACTGGTAGCAGGAGCCGGCAGCATCATTAAAACGATAATCCTCCAATGCCCCTGACACTTCCCGGCTCACCTCTCGGATACGCGAGAGTATCCATCGATCGGGAAGGGCCAGAGCCTCGATGTCTATGTCGGCACCGCTTTGGCCATCCAGATTCATCAGGATCAGCCGGGATGCATTCCATATCTTGTTGACGAAATGCCGGTATCCAAGGATTCTTTCCTCGGAGAGTTTGATGTCTCTTCCCTGCGCGGCAAAGGCTGCCAGAGTAAAACGGAATGCGTCCGTGCCGAAACGGTCCATGACCTCGAGGGGATCAATGACATTTCCCTTGGATTTACTCATTTTCTTGCCCTCAGCATCCCTTACCAGGGCATGAATATAGACATTCCTGAATGGAACCTCGCCCATGAAATGGATCCCCATCATCATCATTCTCGCAACCCAGAAAAAGAGGATATCGAAACCGGTGACAAGAACCGATGTGGGATAGAAAGTCTTCAATTCGTCTGTTTCATCAGGCCAACCCAGGGTGGAAAACGGCCAGAGTGCGGAACTGAACCAGGTATCCAGGACATCGGTCTCCTGTAAGAGATTCCCGCCTTGGCAACCGGGACACTTGGCAGGCGTCTCCTTCGCAACGATCACCTCACCGCAGTCCTGACAGTACCAGGCCGGAATTCTGTGCCCCCACCAGATCTGCCTGGAAACGCACCAGTCCTTGATATTGGACATCCACTCGAAATAGACCTTCTCCCAGGCGGCCGGAAAAATCTGCGTCTCCCCTTCCCGCACGGCCAGAAGAGCCTTCTCAGCCAGAGGTCCCACCTTCACGAACCATTGTTTGGACAGAAGCGGTTCGATCATGGTCTTGCACCGATAGCAGTGCCCTACCGCATGCCGGTATGGTTCGATTCTCTCAAGGAGACCTTCGGCTTTCAGGTCTTCAAGGATTCTTTTCCGGCATTCAAACCTGTCAAGCCCTTTATAGGGACCAGCCAGCTCATTCATGAGACCGTTTTCATCGATTACCTTGATGCGTTCGAGCCCATGGGTATTCCCGATTTCAAAATCGTTCGGATCGTGCGCAGGGGTAATCTTCAATGCACCGGTGCCGAACTCCACGTCCACATATCTATCCATGATGACGGGAATAGGCTTGTTGAGGAGGGGCAGCAGAACAGATTTCCCGTGGACGTACTTGTAACGGTCATCTTCAGGGTTCACTGCCACGGCAGTATCGCCGAGGATTGTCTCCGGCCTGGTGGTTGCCACGACCAGGGCGCCGTCTCCTGACTCAAAGGGATACCTGATGTAATAAAGAAAGCTGTCTTTGTCCTCGTGCTCCACCTCCAGGTCCGCCAGGGCCGTATGACAGCGGGGACACCAATTGATGATATAGTCTCCCCGGTAGACAAGTCCCTCTTCGTAGAGCCTGACGAAGACCTCTTTGACAGCCCTCGAGAGTCCTTCATCCATGGTGAAACGTTCTCGGGACCAGTCGCAGCTGCACCCCAATCTCTTCAACTGATTGATGATAAGCCCGCCGTATTTTTCTCGCCACTCCCAGACCATCTCGATGAATTTTTCCCGCCCCACCGCATGCCGGTCTGTTCCCTTTGCGGCCAGGTCCTTTTCAACAACATTCTGTGTGGCAATCCCCGCATGGTCGGTGCCGGGTTGCCACAAAACGTTGCAGCCTTTCATTCGTTTGTACCTGCAAAGGATATCCTGGAGGGTGTTATTCAAGGCGTGTCCCATGTGCAGACTGCCGGTTACGTTCGGTGGCGGGATCACTATGCAGTAGGGTTCCTTGCTGGAATGGGCATCTGCCCGGAAAAGTCCATTTTTCTCCCAGAAATCATACCATTTCTTTTCAACACGTTCTGGCTCATAGCTGGAACTCATCATATCTTTTTCCATCAATCAAACGCTCCCTGAATCCTTCGTCGGTAAACCGGTCCTCTCCTGCTGAGTAATCAAAAAAGGGGGTTGCAGCTTGGGCAACCCCCCGTTTAGTGACATCTCTCCATCTTTCTTTCTTAGAGTGCGGGGACTTTCAACTAGTCGGATTCGGATGCCAGGCTCTCCTTCAGTGCCCCTATGGCGTCCGTGATCAGTCTCTCAGCCACCTCGGTCATGGTCTCCCTGGCAGCCCGTTCAACCACCGTTTCCAACGAATCCTGTACCGCTTCCTTCACTGCCTGGAAAATAATTTCTTCCATTCTTTCTTCGGAAATACCAGCCACAGCGCCGAAGGAAACTTCCCCTCCCACGTCCATGCCCAGATTTTCTTGCCCGGGACCGGGAATAGCGCTCAGGTCCTCAGCCGGCAGTTTGAGTGTGGCTCCCCCTATGCCCGTTTCCAGAGAAGCCCTCTCGTCCCCGGGTACCGGGGTCAGTTCCTCCAACTCCGCTTCTTCCGCATCCTCCAGTTCCGGCGCCTCCGGTTCCAAAGGAGCCTTCTGCTCCTCGGCTATCGGCTTCAGCTCCTCCAACTCTGTCTCTCCTGCATCCGTCGGCTCCGGGGCCTCCGGCTCACCCCATTCTTGTGAGGAGACTTCCTTTTCGAGAGGTGTAATTGTCTCAAGGGCTGAGTCCAGGTCGAGTGTAAGATCTTCGGTCTGTTCTTCCAGACTGGCCTGGCCGCCTTTCTCCGAAATAGCGCTGGTTTCTTCTGATTCAAGCAACTCGAACTCATCCTCTTCAACAGATCCCAGGAGGTCGGCATTCGTTACATCTTCTGTCTCGGATACCGGTTCGAAATTTTCATCAGAAGCCTCTTCAACCTCAACCTCTTCGAGGGTTCCCTCTTCATCCAGGAGGCGTTCGATTTCTGCGGTCGCAGAGTCAGGCGATGCGGGCGCCTCACCCATTTCAACCACATCCACAAGCTCGATTATCTCTTTTTCATCGAGTTCTGTCATTTCCGCGTCGCCGGCGCCCTCTGAGAGTTCATCGAATTCGAAATCAATGATTTCTTCTTCCCCGGTCTTCTTTTCTGCGAAAGAGTCTTCATCATTTTTCATAGCGGCACCTCATCAAAGATTGAAAAGCAACAGAGAGACCAAATTCAGAATTTTGATAACATGATTCCCTTTTACTGTCAACATTTTTAGGTACAATCTGCCGCCCGGGAGGATTGACTGAAAAGAGAACGCCAGCAGAAAAAACAGCAGAAAATTAAGATGAGCTCTCTACGGCCGGACTTCAAGCTCAGATTTGTGAAACCGACTGCGGAAAGCAAAAAGGGCTGCGGAGACCTGCTCCGCAGCCCTTAACTCTATGAGGAGAGACGAGGATGGCTCACTTAGAAGCACATCCTTTTCCAGCCATACCGTTGCGTCTCAAGCCTGCTTTTTTCCCTTTTAATGGTGATCAAGCTTTTGGACCTAACACGGGTATCCCAGGTTCTCTCCTTGTTGAAAAAATTATAAGTACAGACACCCACACTGTCAAGCCTGCCCCCAATTTTTTCCCCCATCTTTTCTTGACCCGACTTCCAAAACCTGATAGAAAAAATTATATGGGCGATTAGCTCAGTTGGATAGAGCGTTGGTCTCCGGAACCAGAGGTCGCGCGTTCGAGTCGCGCATCGCCCACCAAACTAACATGAAGGGGTTAGGTCGTTACCTAACCCCTCTTTTTTGCACCGGAAGCTTCATTCCCCACATAATCAGGACGACCTATTTCCCCTCCAGGTGTTTCCAGAAGGCCTCAGCCTCTTCAATGCCGTCCGGTTTCCGGGAAGTGGTCGGAAGCGGGGCGGCAGGTCCGCTTCCCCTGAGACGGGCGATTCGTTCCGCCAGGGGTGGGTGGGTGGCAAACAGGTTCATCATGCTCTTCCCCGAAAGGGGATTGACGATAAACATGTGCGCGGTGGATGGATGTGCCTTCATGGGCAGTCGTCCCGAATAGGACCCCAGCTTTTCGAGGGCGCTTGCCAGGCCGTCAGGATTCCCCGCAAAACCCGCTCCGGTCGAATCGGCATGGTATTCCCGTGAGCGTGAAATGGCCATCTGGATCATCATAGCCGCAATAGGGGCGAGGATGGACATGGCAATGAGGCCGATAATGCCACCCTCATCATCGTCTCCCATCCCACCACCGAAAAAGGCCGACCAGCGGGCCATTGTGGCCAGGATCATGATGGCTCCCGCTATGGTCGCGGCAATGGAGCCTATGAGGATGTCCCGGCTCTGGACATGGGCCATCTCGTGTGCCAGAACGCCCGTGATCTGTTCCTTGTTCATGAGTTTCAACAGTCCTTCCGTCACTGCAACGGCAGCGTGCTCCGGATTTCTGCCCGTGGCGAAGGCATTGGGCGCCTCCTGCCCGGGGATCACGTATATCCGGGGCACGGGGACCCCTGCCCTTCCTGCCAGGTAGCTGACGATCTCGCGGAGTTCGGGATTTTCGCCGGGTGAAATCTCCCTCGCATGGTACATGCGAAGCACCATCTTATCCGAATACCAGTAGCTGAAAAAATTCATTCCCGCAGCCAGGATGAACGCCAGGATCATTCCCTGCCGGCCGCCGAAGAGTCCTCCCAGCCAGACGATCAGCACCGTCAACACAGCCATGAGGACCCATGTCTTGAATTGATTTCCCATTTCAGCATACCCCCTATCAACCATCTGGTAAAAAGATAAGGGTGCAGCAGGATTCGTCAAGGG
>CAZONI010000064.1:0-20649 GCA_964581175.1 uncultured Desulfobacteraceae bacterium | reverse complement strand
CCTTCCCGGCAATCCGTCCTTCGGCATGGGAGCCGGAGGAAAACTTGTGGCTGGACGCGCCGGAGCCGTCACCGGCTGCGAAAAGCCCCTCGACGGTGGTCATATTGGCATATCCCCACTTGTAAGGGGTATCCAGGTCCTCGGGACCGCTTACCCAGGCGCCGGAGGCACCCGAGTGAGAACCGATAAAATAGGGTTCACATGCGGCGATCTCGGAGTGTTTTTCTTCGGGCTTCACATTCTGGGAGGCCCAGAGGATAGCCTGGGAGATGGTCATATCCAGGAAGTCCTCCCATGCCTCACTCTCCAGTTCCTTCATCTTCTTCTTGAAGGCCTTGGGATCATCCTTGAACTGATCGGCGATTTTGTTGATGGCCTCACTGGTCTCCATGTACAGGGGACCCAGTCCTGCGTCCATATCCAGCATGCCGAGATAGTTCCTCAGGTTTGCCGGGATGGGCTTTGCCAGGCCATAGGGGGCCCAGTTCTGGAGCTCATCTTTCCTGACCGCCATGTACTCGCCGCCCTGGGCGCTGATCGCCCTAGATTTAAAGAGCAGGAACCATGCGCCGACAGGACCGTACGCGTCCTTGAACCGCACCGGGATAAACCGGACTTCCTGGCAAGTCATCTCGGCGCCGGACTTGATGGTGAAATACGCACTCGAGCCGCTGTTGAAGGGAGGGTACCAGGAACGGCCCAGACCCTCACCAACGGATCTCGGGCGGAACACATGGACGGCGCCGCCCATGGTGCAGATCACGGCCTTGGCTTTGAAGACGTAGAACTTCTCTTCACGGGTACTGAAGCCCAAGGCACCCACGATCTTGTTATTCTCCACAAGCGGCTCAGTGATATACACTCTCTCATAAATCTCGCCGCCCGCGTCCGCCAGGGCATTCTTGGCAGCCTCAGCAATGATGATCTTGTAAGACTCACCGTTGATCATGAGCTGCCAGCGTCCCTCATGGACATACTTGCCTTCTTCGTCCGTCCAGATTTTGAGACCCCACTTCTCGAAAAGATGCACGGTGGAATCCACATGACGCGCAATATTGTAGACCAGGTCTTCACGGGAAATACCCATGAGGTCCTGACGCACGTAGCGGACATAGTCCTCTAGCGTGTTCTCTCCATCTCTCACCCCGACGTACTGGTTGATTGCCGAAAGCCCCATGGCCACGGCGCCGCTTCGATCCAAAGCCGCTTTGTCTACCATGGTGACCTTCAAGCCGTTTTTCTTGGCCCAGTATGCTGCCTCGGTAGCAGCGCCACATGCTGAGAATCCCCCGCCGACGATCAGGAGGTCGGTGCTCACTTCTACTGTCTCAAAATTTGCCATAATTTACATACCTCCTTTTCTTATTAGAGTGTAGGAACTGCGTCGAGGCCCAGGGATGCGGGCTCTGTTGCCAGAGCCTGACTGTTCAAATCGTCATGGACTGCATAACCACCCAACGGATCCGCAGACCCTTCCTCATTGGTCCTGATGGGGAATTTAAACCTTTTCAAGCTGCCGTCACGGAACTTTACCGTCCACATGATATCCTGGGACCCTCTGAGCGGCGTCGCACTGGCTCCCATGGGAACAAAGTCGGCATATCCCCGGACATCCATAGCCTGCTGCGGGCACAGCTTGACACAGCACATGCACTCCCAGCACATCATAGGATCCCGGTTGTATGCTTTCATTTTATCCTTGTCCAGGAGCATCAGATCGTTAGGGCAGATGTACATACAGGCGGTCTTGTCCTGCCCTTTGCAACCATCACATTTTTCAGTTATTACATAACTTGGCATTGTTTTACCTCCTTGAGTTTACTAGTTCACTTCCTGATCGGTCAATGTATTGCAAAAACGCGTAATCCGCACCTCCTTTCTGTGAATGATCACGTATGAGTTCTGCATTCTCCTCATATAGTAAAGCGTGTTCCAGTTTCAAACGGGCACATTGTCCCATCCGGTTTCCAAAACCTGTTCGTGGATGGGCCTCCGCTATTTTTTCACATCCCCTGTTGCGGCACCATGGAGCTTGATTTCCACTTTTTCTTCAAGATTCTGATAGTAATCCTGCAAGATGGCCACGACTTCCGGACGAGAAAACTCCGGCGGGAGATTCCCTCCCTCGGAGAGGGTCTTCCGGACCATGGTCCCGGAAAGGAGGAGCCTGTCGTCTTTTCCGTGGGGGCAGGTCCTCATGGAGGCCATCCCGCCGCACTTGTAGCAGTGGAATGTCCAGTCTATGTTCAGGTTCTCGCACTTCAGCGCCCCCTTCGGGATCTCGTTGAAGATCTTCTGGGCGTCGAACGGACCGTAATAGTCGCCCACTCCTGCGTGATCGCGTCCGATGATCATATGACTGCACCCGTAGTTCTGGCGGAACGTGGCATGAAGCAGAGCTTCTCTGGGACCCGCGTAGCGCATTTCCATGGGGTACCCGCCCTGCACCACCGTCCCTTTCACAAACCAGTTATCGACCAGGGCCTGGATGGCACGCACACGAACATCAGCAGGAATATCTCCCGCTTTCAGTTTCCCCACCAGCTGGTGGATGTAAACGCCGTCCATTACTTCCACCGCTATCTTGGCAAGAAATTCATGGGAACGATGCATGGGGTTTCGAAGCTGCAGGGCTGCGACCCGCCTCCAGCCCAGATCTTCAAACGCTTTCCGGGATTCTGAAGGCCACTGATAAAGACCCTTGAATTCCTCGGGGTAATAGCTTTCGCTGATCACCTTAACCGGCCCGGCCAGGTTGTATTTCCCCTGGGCCATCACTTTCGCCACACCCGGATGTTCCGTATCCGTAGTTGTAAAAACGGCCTTGGACTCATAATTCTTGTCGATAGTGTACTTCTCCGAGATCTTCATGGTGGCGATGGCGGTCCCGGTTTCCACATCCGCCAGTGCAACCTCGTCGCCAACCTTGACCCCTTCGTCGTCGGTTGAAAGGGTTATGGGGATGGGCCAGAACGTCCCGTCGGCCATGAGAAACTTGTCGCAGACTCCCTGCCAGTCTGCCTTGGTCATAAAGCCGGTGAGGGGGGTGAACGCTCCGATTCCCATCATGATGAGATCGGAAGTCTCCCTTGTGCTGATGGTGAGCTTCTTGAGCCCTTCAGCCTTTGCGGTTTCCGCCTTGAGCGCATCGCCTTTCAGCATCAGGGGCATCAATTTCTCTTCTTTTCCATGGGGTGCAATCAAATTCGACATGCGATATCCTCCTTTTCGATTGTGGTCATCATATCGGGGTCATCAAACCAAGGTCCCATTCCCGTCCTTTTCTCCCTGCATCCTTGTGCATTTTGGCACAAATGTTTTTATCTTGAATCTCCATCGACTGTCAAGAAAAAATGTATGGGGAATTCCAAGATTTTTCGGAAGTCGGAGCATGCCCTTCTATCCCCCCTCAGACGCCGCTCCGGAGGAAAAGGCTTCCACTCCAGGCGTCAGGATTCCCAGGGATTTTTCAGTGATGCCGTTCGATAATGAAGCGGTTCAGTTCCTGGAGGTTCTCTTTGACAGGGGAATCAGGAAATCCGTTGAGGCAAAGGGCGGCCTCATCCACATACTTTTTCGCCTCCGAGCGCACTCTCTCCAGGACGCCATTCCTGCATATGAAATCAATGAGATTCCGGTACCCCTCCTCTGGCGGCGTTTCCTGCTCGAGCAGATTCCGGGCGTGTCTTTTCTCTTCGTCTTTCATCTCTTCTCGAGCGTATATGAGCGGGAGGGTGATTTTTCCCTCTCGAATGTCCTTGCCGACCGGTTTTCCAAACACTGCCTGGTTGGATGTATAGTCCAGGAGATCATCCATAACCTGGAAGGCCATGCCCATGAGACGACCGAATTCCATGAGAGAGCGGACAACTCTTTCGTCCGCGCAGGAGAGGATGCTTCCACCGGCGCAGGCGGCGGAAATGAGGACGGCGGTCTTGGCGCTTATGATATCCCGGTAGGTCTCCTCGTTCAAGTTCCAATCGTTCGTATGGAGCAGTTCCAGGATCTGTCCTTCCGCCATCCGGGTGGTTGTTTCCGTAATCAGCTTGAGAAAGGCGAGGTTATCGGACTCAACCGCCACACAGAATGCCTTGGAATAGAGAAAGTCCCCCTCCAGGACGGCGGCATGATTGCCCCAAAGCTGATTAGCACTGGGTTTTCTCCGCCGGATGTTGGCATTGTCAAGGACATCGTCGTGGAGGAGAGAGGCCGTGTGGATATACTCGAAGATCGTGGAGAGGCGGTACAGCTTTTCCTCCTCATACCCGCATAACTGGCAGGAGAGAATAAAAAAAAGGGGCCGAAGCCTCTTGCCCCCTCCAAGGAGGGAATGTCCGCCGATCTCTTCAACGAGTGCTATCCGAGAGCTCAGAGCGCTCTCGACTTCTCTGTCGATCTTCCGGAAATAGGGATCATACTTTGCGAGAATTGTCTTGTCGCTTTCCATCACTGACGCCTGGGCAATCCCGGGGTCGGCCTTCCTTCCATGAGGTGTCTGCAATGTTCAGGTGAATAGGCCCTAGGCTAATAGCGTAAACACCGAAGAGACGTAAGTTTAGAAACAAAGGGCAATGCTTGTCAAAAGAATTCTGTCCCGGGAATTCCTGCAATGCTCCCGATAAGGTCATACGTGTGCGCCTCGGTGATACGAACGGGCATAATCCCTCCGGGCACGCCGGTGCCCTCGTTGATCAACACCCGTCCATCCACGTCCGGAGCCATCCAGGCCGTTCTCCCCGACAGGAGCAGCGGCGTCTCTTCATACGCTCCTTCCACAAGAACCGGCACCAGCCTTCCCACCAATTCTCGATTCAGGGTCCTGGATACACTCCTCTGGCGTTCCATGAGGAGAGATACTCTCTGTTTCGCAATATCGGGGGCAACCCTCGGCTGCAGCCGGTACGCGGCCGTTCCCTTTTCAGGGCTGAAGGCGAAAACTCCAAGGTGATGAAAACGCGTTTCCTCTATGAATGCGGACAATTCCTCAACTATTTTCTCGGTTTCTCCCGGGAACCCTACCATCATTGTCGTCCTGAGATATATGTTTCGATTGCCGGACCGAATTCTTTTAATCAGGGCAGCGGGTGTTTCCCCCTGGATCGATCTCCCCATTGCTTCCAGAATCTCAGGGTTCACATGCTGCAACGGCAGGTCGATGTAAGGACAGATCTTTTCCTCGGAATCCAGTAGCGCCAGCAGGCGGTCAGAGATCCTGTCGGGATGGCAGTAAAGCAACCTTATCCACTCGAGGCCTTCTATCGCCGCAAGGTGCTCCAAAAGACTTTCCAGGGTAGTCTCGCTTTTACAATCGGTCCCGAAAAAAGTCGTGTCCTGGGCAACGAGGTTGATCTCCTTGACGCCCGATGCGGCCATTTCTTCCGCCTCGTACAGCAGGGAGTCCAAGGCGCGGCTCCGATAGGGTCCTCTCAACCGGGGAATCATACAGTAGGAGCAATGGTGAGAGCAGCCCTCGGCAATTTTCAGGTACGTCGTGTAGAACGGCGTAGTCTGAATCCTCGGAACGGTATGGTCGGCCATGCGGTCGGGTCTGACCAGATAGACCTGCCCGGAGGCCCCGAAAGAGTCATCCCGCATCCCATCCACGATCTTTTCCACTCCGCCGGTTCCGAGCCACGCATCTACCTCCGGCACCTCCCTTTTCAGCTTGTAGCCGTATCGTTGCACCATGCATCCGGTCACAATCACCCGCTTGAGCATGCCTTGTTTCTTCAATTCCACCGTCTCCAGGATGGTATCAATCGCCTCCTCCACCGCAGACTGAAGGAAGCCGCAGGTGTTGATCACTGCCACACCCGCTTCAGCCGGCGTTGCCGCAAAATCGAAACCCGCCTGCTTCAAAAGCCCGAGCATGTTCTCGCTGTCTACGAGATTCTTCGGACATCCCAGGCTGGTCAGGAATACCTTTTCTTGTTTCGCGTTCATACCTTCTCTTCTCGATGTATAATTTCACCGCGCGCCTGTCCCGTTCACAGGGCTTCGCTCATGGAGGAAAGGGCGGAAAGGGGAAAAATTCAGACTCTTTACTGATTGCTCCTCGTGAGACGGGTAAGCAGAGCGACGGCAAATTGCTTCAGAAATTGCAATTGGATGGATTCGGAGGAACGGTCCAGCAGCGTTGCGCTGATGCGCATCATGATACAGTCCGATGCGGCAATGACTGTGGCAGCACGGGTTTGACCGCTCAGGTAGGACATTTCGCCAAAGCATTCTCCCCGGGTGATCACGGCGATAACTCGACCACCTTTTTTCACGGCCGCCTTCCCGCTCAGGATGATGAAGAATGAGTCATCTATCTCTCCCTCACTGACCACAATCCTCCCTTTTCTCACCTTGACAAGGTTACTGGCCATCAGGATCTCTTTCACCTGCTCCCTGGTGAAATTTTCAAAAAATGGAACATGGTGCACATAATCTACCACATCTTCAACCCTGGATTTCTTGACGGTTCCCTTCAGTCCCCGGAGAGCCACCCGCAGATCATACGCAAAATCCATGCACGTCTGATAGCGAGTGCCGGAGTCTTTGGACAGGGCCTTCTGGACGATCCTGTCAAATATCTCAGGCAGTCCTTTTCGAATATGGGAAACAGGGATCGGCTCTTCATGGGTTATCTTGTAGAGAATCGAAAAATAGTTGTCTCCGGAAAACGCCCGTTGCCCTGTCAACAGCTCATACATAACGCAACCAAGTGAAAAAATATCGCTTTTATCCTCAATGGGCTCTTCCCTTACCTGCTCGGGAGACATGTAGCAAGGTGAACCTACGATTCCCCTCTCAAACGGAACTGCTGTTTCTATACAGGCAATCCCGAAGTCTGCGATCTTGATCGCACCGTTACGGGCAACCATGATGTTGGACGGCTTTATATCGCGGTGCACCACAGCCCGCTTGTGTGCATAATCAAGGGCCTTACACGCCGCGAACATGATTTCCGCGACCTTGCTGGGTGGAAGGAGATTTTCCCTTCGGCAGAATTTAACAAGGGTAGGCCCATCCACATATTCCATCGCAATATAGCAAAACTCGCGATACATGCCGGCATCATAAATTGCGATGATATTCGGGTGCATGAGCCGGCCGGCGGATTGGGCCTCTGTGAAAAACCGTTCCCGGTATTTATCAGCTTTGTACCCGGCCAGGTCTTTAGAAGGGCTGGAAATCTTGATAGCGACATCCCTTTTTATGAAGGGGTCCCTTCCCAGAAAAACCATGCCCATATTGCCCTGACCCAACTTATCCAGGATTTCGTAGCGTCCGACTCGCCGTATGTCGGACAACTCAGCTATGAAGGCCGCATCCACCCTTCGGGCATCTTTGCTCACTCCGAAGAATCGTGCCTTGAGCCAGCTTGTAAGGCCGTGTTTCCGCTCTTCGGCGTTTTCCTCTTTCCTGGCTTCTTCCATAGTGCTCATTCCGCGCAGTTACGGCTATCTCCGCTCATAAGGGTTTAACTCCGATTATCAGAGCATCCGGGCTTGTTCAAACAACCTCTCCACATTCAGCCTGTTTAGGGCATCCGAAAAAACCTCTCCGAGAGCCTCATCCGCCCCCTTCTTGCCGATCACCTTGTATCGCTCCGTCTGAGCACTGATGCTTTGCGTAGCAAGAAGTTTGCCATTTTCCAGGAGCCTGGCTTCATATCTCATACTTGCTATCCACTTTCGGCTTACAAAATCGAGAGAGAATCCCTGAAGCACGATGGTCAGGGTGGGTTTGGAGGAATCGCTCAGAGGCAGCACCCGAAAACCCATATTCTCAAGCCGTCGCTTGAATCCGTCTTTTACCATGTCCATCACTTGATACGGTCCGAGCCTGAAACCTGCTTGATTGTACTTGGCAATGCTGTAAATGACATTTCCCGGGAAACTCGTGAGTTCTCTCCGTGCTCCCATCTCCAGAATAGTGCTTGAAGGGCGGGCATCCTGCAAGGTCAAATAGACCTCGCGGCCTGAAAACTGGCTGGAATTCTGCGGGAGCTGGTAGAGCAATTTCACATTGTCTACGGACGCACAGGAAACCAGCAGGACCGTCAATAAAAAGGTCCCGACAAGGACTCCAATCATTCGATTTTTCTCTCTCATGGTCTAGCCTCCTTTCATAGTGAAGCCTCAGCCCCTTGCAAGGCGGCCGCTTCTGTGTCCTGGTTTCAGGTTACTGTTTGTCATAAAGTATCTTCTCGCACGCGTATGTCAAGAAAAAGAAAAGGCGGAGGTCGGGTGATTTGGCGAAAATCCTGATCACCAGCAAGGTATTAAATGCAAGGCGACGAGGAGCGACGACTGAGGCGTATGTCATAATACGCCGCAAGGAGGAGCGAGCGAAGGCAACGCCGCAGATGATGCCTTGCTGGTGATCAGGATTACTCCTCCTCAGCTGATTGCATAACGGCATGGAGCAAAACATTTGCGCCGGCCTCGCAATCCTCCCACCTGGTATTTTCCACTTCAACGTGGCTGCGGCCCCGGATGCTGGGGACGAAAATCATGGCAGTCGGACAGACCTGATTCATGTAGCTGGCATCATGGCCGGCTCCGCTGACCATATGGAGGTTAGGATAGCCCAGGTAGCCGGCAATATCGAGGATCCGTTGAACCAGCTTCTCGTCAAAGGGCGAGTGCTGCACCCTCCAGGTTTCCTCTATCTTTATCGGACAGCCCCTTCGGGCCGCAATCTCTTCAAAATTCCCGCGTGCCGAATTCCATGCGTTCAAGGCATGATCATCGTCCCAGGAACGAATATCCACGGTAAAATGCACCCGGTCAGGGATTATGTTCCGGGAATTCGGGTGAGTTCGAATTTCACCGACCGTGGCAACCAGGTTGCCGCCCATACGCTCAGGGAGCTCATTGACGGCCAGGATCATTTCCGCCGCAGCACACAGGGCATCATGCCGTCCTTCCATGGGAGTTGGACCCACCTGGTTTGCCTCCCCTTCGAGGAAGACATCATACCAGTGCAGGCAGACAATTCCCTTCGGTGCACCTATGAGTTTTCCTTCTCTTTCCAGGATGGGTCCCTGTTCGATGTGATATTCATAGTAGCAGTGAACCGGCCATGCGGCACAGGACGCAGGCCCTTTGTACCCGATGCGTATCAATTCGTCTTCGAACCGGTTTCCGTTGACATCGGTTCGATTATAGGCCCAGTCAATGTTCAGCGCCCCGGCCCACACGCCTGATGCGACCATAGCGGGAGCAAAACGGGAGCCCTCCTCATTGGTCCAGTCCGTAATGACAATCGGACGCCTGGTCACGACGCTGTTTTCATGCAGGGTCCTCAATACTTCAAGGGCACCCATCACTCCCAGGATACCGTCGAAACGGCCGCCGCTCGGCTGGGAGTCCACGTGTGACCCGGCCATGACCGGAGGAAGGCCGTTGCTCTTCCCCGCCCGCCTCCCAAAGATGTTGCCCATTTCATCTACGGTAACATCGAGGTCTATCTCATTAAGCCAGCCGACAAAAAGATCCCTGGCGGCCTTGTCCTCATCAGAGAGGGTCAACCGGTGCACCCCTCCGCCGGGGGTAGCTCCGATCTCCGCCATACGTTCCATGCTTTCCTGAAGCCTTTGGCCGTTAACTCTCAAGTCCTTGATTTCCATTTGATTTCACCTCTAGACACATGTGCTGGCAAATACAATTATACAATCGTTCCATCAGAATGGTTCCAAGTATCAAACCATATATTTTACCACAGAGCCACAGAGCACACTGAGAAGTTTTTTTCTGTTGTCCCGAGTTTTCTCGGGACAACAGAAAATGATCAATGCTGCCTTCGGCAGCAAGGCTGTCGCTTTTGTCCATCACCATCTCCCGATGGACAAAAAATCAGATTCCCTGTGCTCTCTGTGACTCTGTGGTGAATGTACATAGATGAAAAATGTGACCGTCATCATAAGCAAAATTACAGGGAGACGTTACTCTACAAGGCCGCACCACCTCGATATGAAGAGAGCGTACGCCCTCGCCACATGCAGGACGCTCTCGATATTCGCGCATTCGTTTGCCGCGTGTATCCTTTCAGCTGCCGGCCCGTAGCAGGTCGCCTGGCCGTTCCCGAATAAATTAAAGACCCTGAGGTCCGTAGTGCAGGTGGCGACATACTCGCGCGCATCCTGATCCATAAGCGCCCTGTGGCACCCATTCAGGGTGGAGAACGCAGGGAGGTCGAAATCCAGACTGTGCCCTTCGGACCTGAATCCATAGAAATCAATCACAGGCGGATTTTCCGAGAGCCAGGGGTCGCTCTTTGCGGCGTCCTCCACGCTCTCGACTATGCGCCGGCAGATTTCGTCGTAGGACACACCCGGGAAAAAAGAGAGACGCCCATGGAATTCAGCCTCGGCAGGCACCGTCGAAGGCCAGTCGCCCCCGTGAAAGATGCCGATATTCAGGTTTATGGGATGTTCCAGCCCCCTGTACTTGGGCGGGACATCGGAACGGTTGAGTTCATCCTCCAATTTCCTCAGCGCAGCAATGATGCCGTAGCTTTTTTCAATGGCATTGGTTCCGGATGGGGCTGACTGCACATGGCTCGGGACGCCCCGCACAGAGACTTTGAACCAGAGGACGCCCAGCTGGTTTGTGAGAATGGTGGGACCAAATGGTTCGGGTATCAGCACGGCCTCGGCGTCATAGCCTGCCCCCAGGCAGGCAAGTGCCCCATTGCCGGTGCATTCCTCTTCGATAACCGTCTCGATCGTTACAGGCGCTCTGAGTCCGAATCCCGCTTTATCCACGGCGTGGACGGCATAGGTCATGGCTGCAACACCCGATTTCATATCTCCGGCACCGCGGCCATACAGCCACCCGTCCTGAACGGTCGGAGCAAACGGGTCCTGATCCCAGAAATCCACAGGTTCGGGGCTTACCACATCGAGGTGCCCGTTGAAAAGAAGGCTGCGTCCTCCTTCCGCATTCGCCTCCCGGACCGCAACCACATTTTTCCGGCCCTCATACTCCCAGGGCACCTGAGCAAATCCCGGGTGCTTTGCAAGTCCGGCCGGGTCGATGGGAACGCTGATCGGATTGAAGGAGAGTTTTTTGAGCTCCTCTTCCGCAACCTTCATCACGGATGCTTCATTCCTGAGCGTACTCGGTTCCCGCACGAGCCTCACGGCGTAGTCGAGCACGTCGTCAGCCAGGTGATCTACTGTCTCTATCAGCTTTTTTTCCTGTTTGTTCTCCAGCATACCCTGCTCTCCCTTCAGATCGAATCTCCCGCTTTCATGGAGTTCAAGGAGCAAGCCATTTCTTCCGTTCCGAGGCTCCGGGCTGGTCTTTTCTGTGACTTATCAGCGTGGGATAGCTACTACCCCCTCCGCATTCTCGACTGCGTCGAGCTGCGGGTTCCCCCACTGATAAGTCACGAAAAGACGGTGCCCTCTCACCAGTCACTTCAGAAAAGGCCTCCTCCTTGAACTCCATGATTGAGTATGTACCAACGTTTCTATAATTAGGATCAGGAGAACCCATCAAGAGCTGCACGGGAAACGAAAAACTCCTTTATACCTAGAACCTGGGGAACTCGTGTTGTGGAATGGCCAGCGGCGCCCCGGTCTTTTGAATGACTTCATCCACATCCACACCATCGGCGATTTCCCGCAGCACTAATCCCTCCGGCGTCACGTCCAGCACGGCAAGTTCGGTGATGATGGTGTCCACGCACCCTTTGGCGGTCAGGGGCAACGTGCATTCCCGGAGTATTTTCGGGCGACCATTTCGATCCGTATGGGCCGTCGTGACAATGAGTCGTCTGGCCTTCTGGGCCAACTCCATTCCCCCGCCGACACCGGGAGAAAATTTTCCGGGGATGATCCAGTTGGCCAGGTCCCCGGTCTCCGACACCTCCAGGGTCCCGAGAAAGGCCACGTCCAGCCGTCCTCCCCGTACCAGCGCGAACGACAGTGCACTGTCGAAAAAGGAAGCGCCTCGCGTTACTGAAACATAGTTTCCCCCGGCGTCGATGAGGTTCCGGTCCTCTTTTCCCGGCTCGCACCGGGGACCCATGCCGAGAATACCGTTCTCGGAATGGATAAGAACGGGTTTATCAGAGGGCAGGTAGCCGGGGATCAGGGTCGGGATGCCGATTCCCAGGTTTATGACCTGACCTGCGAGAATTTCCCTTGCCGCGCGCTTCGCTATTTTTTCTTTATAGGGCATGGTGCTTCAGGATCCCATATTCCGGGGTTATCTCTTCAATGACCACCACGTAGTCCACGAAAGCCCCGGGCGTATGAATGTTTTCAGGATCCAGCTCTCCCGTGTCTGCCAGGTTTTCCACCTCGGCGATGACTGTATCTGCTGCAGTGGCCATCAGAGGATTAAAATTTCGCGCGCTCTCCCGGTAGACCAGGTTCCCGAAACGATCTGCCATATGCGCGTGAACCAAAGCCACATCGGCCCTCATGGCAGGTTCGACAATAACCTTCCGGCCATCGATCTCGATACGCCTCTTCTCTTTCGCGAGGATAGTGTCCACACCGATGTCCGTCAGAAAACCCTGCAGGCCTGCGCCGCCTGCCCGTATCTTTTCAGCCAGTATCCCCTGCGGGAAGAATTCCACCTCGATTTCATTGCGGTTCATCATACCGATCACGGTCGCGTTCAGACCCAGGTGCGAGCAGATCAGCTTCCGGACCCGCCCTGCTTCGACTAGCCTGGAGGCCCCCATCCCATCCTCATTGGCCTCGTTCTTTATCAAGGTCAATCCGGATGTTCCCCGTGCCAGCAATCCGCCAATCAGGGTAAACGGCGTGCCCGGAACTCCGAATCCGCCGAGCATGACCGAATCGCCGTCACGCACATGTTGAAGCGCCATTTCAATGGAGACGCATTTATCGATCACTCTTCCTTCTCCAACGCTGTTCGTCCATAAATATCCGGAGATTCACCGCCCGCTTCCCATAAGGCGCAGACGTCCAAAGTTCTTCAGATTTTTTTCATGGTGCGCTTCAGTGCCCGATCCAGGCGGTCAAGGATCTGCGTCACCTGATCTTTCTTCAGAATTAACGGCGGCGCCACCAGGACGTGGTCTCCTGACAGCCCGTTGATAGACCTGCGCGGGTATATGATGAGTCCTTCCTCATACGCCTCATTGGTGAGGAGCACGTTGAGGTTCTTTTCCGCAGGAAAAGGCTCGCGCGTATCCCGATCCTTCACCAGTTCCAGCGCGAGCAGAAGGCCTTTCCCCCTGACCTGGCCGATAATCCCGTAGTGGTCCTCCAGGTCCTTCAATCCCGCCTTAAGAAGCCGTCCCACCTCAGCGGCATTCTCAGAAAGGCGTTCCTCCCTGATGATCCTGAACACTTCGAGGCCTACTGCGCAGGCCATCGGATTGCCGGCGTACGTATGGCCGTGCGCAAACCCGCCTTTGCCCACCACTTCATCCACGATGCTCTTGCGTGCCATGATCGCGCCGAGCGGGTAGTAACCGGACCCCATTCCTTTGGAAAGGGCCACAATATCTCCCTCAATATTCCAGTGCTCATAGGCGAAAAGCTTCCCGGTCCGGCCGAATCCGGTCATAACTTCATCAAGAATCAGGAATATGCCGTACTTCCTGCATGTTTGCTGTATGACCGCAAAATAGTCCTCCGGCGGGACCAATGCCCCGGTGCTGGCCCCACCCACGGGCTCCGCCACAAAGGCGGCAACGTTCTCCGGACCCTGCTCCAGGATGGTCTTTTCAAGGGCCCGTGCGCATTCCAGATTGCATTGGGGATATTCCTTGTGGTAAACGCAGCGATAGCAGTAGGGGGCGGGTATCTTCGGATACGCCCTCATCATCGGCCGAAAAGGAATCTCGAGAGGCGCATACGTGGTAAGCGCCAGAGAGCCCAGGGTGCTCCCGTGGTAGGAAGGGGCCCTGCTGATGAACACATAGCGGGAGCCCTGACCTGTGTTGTAGAAATACTGGCGGCAGAGTTTCATGGCTGATTCAACGGCCTCGGAACCTCCGGACACATAATAAACGCGATTCAGGTGCGGGGCTGAATACTCGACCAGATCCATGGCCAGACGGACCGCAGGTTCATTCTCAAAGTGGATTCGATAGGCGAAAAAGGTTTTACCGGCCTGCTCGGCAATCGCCTTCGCGACCTTCGGGTTGCCGTGTCCGATATTGGAAATGACCGCACCGGAACAGGCATCGATGTATTCCTTTCCCGTGTGGTCCCACATATAAATGCCTTCCGCCTTCTTTATGAAGGGGAGTTTCTTGCCCGTCTGATAAAAAAGAAGTTCTCTATTCAAGTTTTCCAACGATTTTTTCCTCTCTTCATTCTGCTGAAATTGTCCTTAGTACGCGAATTCATAAGTTCGATGAGATATTTTTTGCACAGTTTCACCACCCGCTTGTCCCGTTCGCGGGGCTTCGCTCATGAAAGACGCAGAGACCGCAAACTCAACTACCTTTTCTTTTGCCGCTGAGACGCCGGCAAAAGAAAAAAGGGAGATGCCGTCTCAGCGGAAAGGGAAAAATCAGTTTCTTTGCGGACTTTGCGCCTTTGCGGTGAACTCTATCTTTTTGACTGCTTCTCTCAAGGAGGAAACAGCCGACTTATGGGCGCTCAAAAACAATCCTGCCGTCAAAGACGGTCAAATCCACCTTTGTTTCTATGATTTCCATGGGATCAATAGTATAGATATCCTTGCTCAGGACCACCATATCGGCATATTTGCCCGGTGTGATACTCCCGAGCCTATCGCCCACACCGTAGGACACGGCCGGGAGGATCGTGTAGCTCCGAACCGCATCATCAACACTGATCCTCTGTGACGGATACCATCCTCCCTCGGGTGTGCCGTCTCTTCTCTGCCGTGTCACCGCAGCATGGATACCCGCAAGAGGCCCCGGATCGCAGACAGGTGCATCCGAGCTGAAAGTCACGCGTATGCCGCGATCGAGCATGCCGCGATAGGCATAGGTCCATTTGCCCCTCTCTCCGACACACTCGTCAATCATGGCGATGTCCAGGACGAGGTTATGCGGCTGGACACAGGCCACCACATCCAGCCGGGCGAGTCGCGCCAGGTCCTCAGGTCGAATCATCTGGACATGGTCTATCCGGTGCGAGGCAAGGGGACGGGCTGCGGCGTCTGCCCGGTTGCGTCCGCGGTTTTTCTGCAAGCCCTCAAACACGCTGACGAGTTCACGGTTGGCCCTGTCGCCGATAGAATGAATGGCAACGGCAAGCCCGGCCTCGTCGGCACGGCGCAGGGATTTCTCCAGTTCCTCCATCGGAGTTGCGGGCGTACCGATGCCGGCATCCAGATAGGGCTCCAACATCCAGGCAGTGCGAGCGCCCATGCCGCCGTCAGCGAAGTACTTGACATGCCCGATCCGAAGATAATCGTCGCCAAAACCCGTCCTCAGCCCAAGCGAGACGGCCTGTTCGAGGCGTTCCCCCGGAATACTTACCCAACACCGCAGATCCAGGTCATGGCCATTTCTGAGACGCTGCAGGCTCTGGAAAGCAGCCTTACCCGCAGTTCCTCCCATTAGCCGGATATCTTCCAGAGCGGTGAGTCCGAGGGAATGGAGGACATGGATACCCTCCCGCATAGCGGCATAAATCTCTTCTTCTTTGAGAGAAGGTATGATTTCCTTGATCAGGTTGGGGGCGCCCTCACGGAGAATCCCGGTGGGCCTCCCGGATGCATCCCTTTTGATACTGCCCTCGGGGAGATCGGAGGCGTTTTCGTCGATGCCGGCCTGTTCGAGCGCCGCTGAATTGGCAACCGCCAGATGTAAATCGCACCGCCAGAGAGCAACAGGATTGGAGGGGGCCGCTCTATCCAGATCGTCCCGCGTGGGCATTCGATGCTCCGGCCAGTCGGCTTCGTTCCATCCCTGGCCCAGGATCCAGCGTCCGGGTTCCGCGTCCCGCACAGCCGCGGAAACCCGATTGAGGAGATCCTGAAACGACTCCACGTCCGCCAGCGTCAACTGCAGCCTGCGCATGGACCAGTCATAGAAATGGAAATGAGAGTCCATCAAACCGGGCAGGCAAAGCCTGCCCCCGAGATCTACAACTCTGGTGTCCGGACCGGCGAGCGATTTTATCTCTTCATCGTCGCCCACTGCCAGAATTCGACCCCGGCCCACCGCAACTGCTCCGGCAAGGGGTCGATCTGCATCCTGAGTTCGTATGTTCCCGTTAATGAGAACCAGGTCGGGGGAAAAACCATGCCGGTTCATAGCAGATACCCGTCGGGAAAAGGATCCCGGGGATCAACGACGAATTCATGAACCCCGGTGATATATGCACTTCCCCGGACTTCGGTGACCACGCCCTCGATGTCGCCGATTCTTGTTTCCTTTACGATGCGGCCCTCGAAAACGCTCCCCAGGGGGCTGTAATTGGTAAACGTCTGGTTTATGCCCAGCAGGCCATGACGGTGGAGGAGAGTCATTTTCGCAGCCGTACCGGTGCCGCAGGGAGAACGGTCCATGTGGGCTTCTCCATAAACCACCACGTTCCTGCCTCGTTTCTTCGAGTGCTCCGACGGGTCATAGAATTCTGTCACATCAACGGTCGTTACTTCGGGTCGCGTGGGATGACGGACCTGCAACTGTTCGTTTGCTGCTTCAATAAAGAGCATGCCCAACCGGATCAACTCAGCGGAATTGGCCTTATCCGGTTCCAGGTTTATCTGGTCCGACGAGACCATCACAAAGAAGCCGCCGACGCAAACCGTATCCACAAGGACTTCTCCCAGGCCGGGGACACGGAGAGTCTCATTTTCCCCATATACGAAGGAGGGCACCATGTTGATGGCCACTGACTCGACCAGTCCTCCTTTGACCCTTGCAACCGCTTCCATGGGTCCGGATGGGGTATCGACGACAACTACGGTTTCCGGTTCCTCGGCCTTCAGGACCCCTGTTTCAATAAGGGTAGCGACTGCTCCCATGGTGCCGTGACCGCAGAGGAAGGGATACCGGCGGGGATCCATGAACACGAGACCGAAGGCGGCACCGTCGGTGACCGGATCGGTGACTATTGCAGCGAACATGCCCCGGTGGCCGCGGGGTTCCCGGGTCAACCGCAGACGGATTTCGTCAAGATTGTCCATTAGGTAGCGGCGCTTATCTTTCATGGTAGCGCCCGGAATCAGATCAAACCCACTCACAATGAGTCTCGTCGGTTCTCCTGCAGTGTGCGAGTCAATGGAAATAATCCGCGACGGGAACAGGTCCCGGAATGACTGGTTAATCCTGGAAAAGTCCATTATATATCTCCATATTTATTCACCGCAAAGACGCAAAGTCCGCAAAGAAAGAGATTTTTTTCCTTTCCGCTGAGACGGCGGAAAGGAAAAAGACACTTTCGCCGACGTAAGTCACTGCCCATATCTCTACCCTCGGGATAGGAGCTGTTTTTCTTTTGCCGGCGTCTCAGCGGCAAAAGAAAAGGTCGTTAACTCTGCGCTCTTTATGTCTTGAGCGAAGCGGGCGGTGAAATAAGACAAAAAACACATCATCGAACTTATGAATCAAAGTAATAGCTGATCTCCGTTTCAATTCAAAACGGGCCGTCTCCCCGAGAAGAGAGGGCCCATCGAAACATCACCAGCTTTTCTGATTCACCCACAATGATTCAGCCGGTGCTCTCCTCCTTCAACAGCAATCCGCACTGTTCCGGGGGCACCCGCACACTCACTTCCTGCCCTTCCTTCAGTGGTTGCCCTTTGCTCACATCTATGACATGGAGTATCGTCTGGTTGCCGAGCTCAACAAAATAACTCACCTCGCCGCCCATATAGCTCCGTTCCTTTATCTTTCCCAGAAAACGGTTCATCTCGGGACCCGAGCTGTTTCCTTCCCTGCCCGCAATCTCCGCCTTCTGCGCCCGCACGACAAGCTCCACTTTTCCTCCGACTTCCCAGTCGCCGGGATGCTGCACGCGCAGTTCGGTTCCGTTATCGAGCTTGACCACGCACTGATTCTCTTCCCGGGAAACCACCGTGGCATCAAAAAAGTTCGAGTGGCCCAGAAAATCGGCAACGAAGTGGTTTGCCGGATAATTATAGACCACTTCAGGATTCCCCTCCTGCTGCATGACGCCGTCCTTCATCACCACTATTTTATCCGACATAGAAAGGGCCTCACGCTGGTCGTGGGTGACGAAAATCGTCGTTATGCCCAGGACATCCTGCAGGTTCCCTATTTCGCGTCTCATCTCCTCACGAAGATTCTCATCAAGGGCCGAGAGCGGTTCGTCCATCAGCAGGACAATCGGTTCCATGACGATCGCCCGCGCGAGCGCGATGCGCTGCTGCTGGCCTCCTGAAAGCTGCGAGGGCATCCGTCTTTCGACTCCGGGAAGGCGGACCATCTCCAAGGCCTGTTCCACTCTTTTCCTGATGTCCGGCTTGGGGACGCCCTTGTACTTGAGGCTGAAGGCAACATTGTCAAAGATGGTCTTATGAGGAAACAGGGCGTAGTTCTGGAAGATCATCCCCAGATTTCTCTTGTGAATAGGGATCTCGTTGACCAGTTTCCCCTTAATATAAATGTCCCCTTCCGTCGGCGTCTCCAAGCCGGCTATCATTCGCAGGATGGTGGTCTTGCCGCAGCCGGAGGGACCCAGGAGAGTAACAAAAGAGCCCTCCTCGATAACCAGGTCCATCTTTTCCACGGCAACCAGCTTCCCGAAGCGCTTGACGACACCCTTCAGCTCTACTGTCGGGGTGCGGGCATCCTTTTTCACAGCTCGCAAGCCTCCTCATATGATTTTTGTCGGATCGGAGATGAAAGATCCCATCTCCGATCCCGCAGTGAATAATTCTACATTAAGCTCCTGCCTTGATCCTATCCCATTTCTCAGCCCATTCCTGCTGATGCCCGTTCCAATAGTCCGGATTGGCAAACAGGTAGCCTTCCAGTTTTCCGGTCGGATCGAAAGCGGGCAGTTCCTGGACCGCCATCGGCATCTTGACCTTGGTCGGATCGAGACTGGAAGGATATTTCTGCCCCTCGGCAACGGCTATGGAGGCCTTCGGAGCCAGCATGAAGTTGAGCAGTTTTTCAGCCACCGGCAGGTCGGTGCCTTTCAGCACAAAAATACACTCCTGCCACGAGTAGCAGTTGAAGGGGGAGAGAAATCCGATGGGCTTTCCCTGTGCCTGCAGGGCCGCCACTCTTCCGGACCAGGCCACTGTCGCGTAAATTTCC
Organism: uncultured Desulfobacteraceae bacterium; assembly: GCA_964581175.1. Taxonomy (GTDB): domain Bacteria; phylum Desulfobacterota; class DSM-4660; order Desulfatiglandales; family Desulfatiglandaceae; genus B46-G9. Next base: position 1,449 of record CAZONI010000064.1, on the reverse strand, counting down.
TCGTTGGCCAGGAGGCTCATGAGTTCAGCGCCCGATGACCAGTACTTCTTGATCATCTTCTGCTGTTCCTTCAAGGCATTCCACACCGCCTCCATGTCCCCTATGCTGTTCGGATTCTGCTTGGTGTACAGGGCGCCATACCAGATATTGGTGCGCCAGTCGCCCCAGCTCCCGAGCTTGCCTTTGAGGTCCTTGTCCCAGAGGAGGGCCGCTCCTGCTTTTTCCGCTTTCGCCTTGGAGATGTGCTTGGTGTTGTAGGCAATGCCGGTCTGCCCGTAGTCATACGGCACGGCGGAAAGGGTACCATTGGTAATACCCCGGTACGGTTTCATCATGGCCGGCATAACAAGCTTCAGATTCGGGATCTTGCTTTCATCGAGCACCACGCCGTAGCCCAGCTTTATGTACCTGGCATAGTCGAACACTCCGCTCAGATGAGCAAGATTGAATTCGCCGCCGGGCGGAAAGGATGCCTTGACCCGGGTCAGGTAGGTATCCATATCCCCGAACTCGCCCTCTACCACCTTGATGCCGGTTGCCTTTGTAAACGGCTCGAAGGCGTACTTGTGGAAGGCCTTGGAGACTACGCCTCCCCAGCCGTCGAACCGTATGGACCCTGCAGCCCAGGCACGGCGGGGAAGAAATCCGAAGGGGCCCCCGATCAACCCCACAGCAGCGCCGGCCAATCCCACGTATTTGAAGAAATCACGCCGGCTCATGTCACCATTCTTGTAACGATCATGCACCCTGTCCAGTCGCTCACTCCAGTCGTCAGCCATTTTGCTTCTCCTTTCTCTAAATAGTTATTCAAATAAGACCCTGTCTTGCGGGCCTCACCCCAACCTTGCCTGTCAAGCCTTGTTCCCCAACCATTTGCCTGCGCAAACCGTCCAACTCTCCTCCGGATGAACATTCATATGGTTGCCGTCGAAAATTTCCGGATCAGATACCCCGCCAGAAGCGGTATCGCAACCGTCAGGATGACCATAATGGTCCCCAGAGCATTTATCTCAGGGCTGATAGAATTCCTGAGCATGCCGAATATCTTGACAGGCAGAGTCTGATTCTCGGCGGTAGCCCAAAAGAGAGTGGCCGTTATGTCATCAAGAGATATGGTGAAAGAAAACAGGACCCCTCCCAGTATAGCCGGAGCCAGGAGCGGGAAGGTGATCTCTTTGAACGTTTGAAACGCGTTGGCGCCGAGGGAATGCGCCGCCTCTTCGTACTCCTTTTTGATGCCCACCAGACGGGCCTGGACTATCAGGAGCACATAGGGCAAGGTGAGCACCACGTGCCCGATCACAAGCAGGAGAAAAGTCTTGGGTTGCTGGAGCCAGCGCAGGAAGAGAAGCAGGGCCACACCAAGAATGACTTCCGGAATCATGATCGGCGCCAGGAGCAGGGTATTGATGGTGTTCTTGCCGGGAAAATCGAACCGCACAAAGGCCA
>CAZONI010000063.1:0-21028 GCA_964581175.1 uncultured Desulfobacteraceae bacterium | reverse complement strand
TCGACATAGTTAATCCGCTTGATGCGCACATCGACCAGTTCCATACCAAAGGCGGGCATGGCCTTTGACGCCTCGGCCAGAATCGCCCGGGTGATCTTCTCCCTGCCCAGGCGAACGGTTTCCGGGGCGGTTGCTTCGTCCTGGAACGGGGAGAGGACCTTGCCTTCCACATTCTCCACGCTCGGCATCTCGTTTGTGGTCCGGACGAGTTCCACCAGAGGATTCGCCGAGACATAATCCCGGAGAACAGCGTCAATGATGTCATCCAGTTTGGCGTATGCCTGGGTATAAGTACCCAGGACCTCCAGGAATTTCTGTGCATCCACGATCCGCCACCGGGCCGTTGTATCCACGTAGATAAACCGCTTGTCCCGGGTGGGTATCTCTTTGGGGTCTCCATCCCACCTCATAATCCGCTTCTCATAGCGATGGATGTCCTGAATGAAGGGGATCTTGAATCTGAGGCCCGCCTCGGTCTTTGGTTTTCCAACCGGTCTTCCAAACTGGGTGATCACAACCTGTTCCCATTCGCTGACCGTGTAAAAGGCACCCGAAAACAAGACGATCAGAAAAATAACGATCACAACACCGATGAAAGCTCCCATTCGTCTCATTTAGCCTCCCCTCCTTTCGTGACCTGCTGATTGAGTTGGAGAAGCGGCAGTAAACCTTTTTGCGCACTGTCGATAATGTAGATCTGCTTCGCGTTGGGCAGGATCGTCTGATAGGCCTCCAGATAGAGACGCTGTTTGGTGACTTCTTTGGCGTTTCGGTATTCTTTAAGAACGGCCGAGAACCTGGCCACGTCACCCTTGGCGTGGTTCACCCGCTCGAGCGCGAATCCCCTGGCCCCGTTGATTGCTCTTTCCGCTTCTCCCTTGGCCTGTGGAATCTGTCTGTTATACGTCTCCTGGGCCTCGTTAATGAGTCTCTCCTTTTCCTGCTGGGCCTCGTTTACCTCGTTGAAGGCGCCTTTTACAGGATCGGGTGGCACCACGTTCTGGAGTCTCACGTTGACGACGCGAATTCCGTTTTCATACTCATCGAGAATCTTCTGAAGCTCTTCCTGAGCCATCCTGTTCACCTCTTCACGGTTTTGGAGTACATAGTCAAAGCTCCTGTTCCCCACGATGCGCCGATTTACCGATTCGCTTATATCCCGGATTGCCATAACAGGGTCTTGTACGTTAAAAAGGTATTTTCGGGGGTCTTCCCTCCGGAACTGGACGATCCACTCCACATCGATGACGTTCAGGTCCCCGGTGAGCATGAGAGATTCCCGCTCCGTCGCGGCGCCCTTTTCATACTGGGTCCGAATACCGGGGCGGACGCTTTTAAAACCAAAGGTCTCCGTGTCCACTTGTTCCGTATGTACCTTGAAAACCGTGTCCACCCCAAAAGGGATCTTGAAGTGAAGCCCCGGCAGGACCATGCCGGAATACCTGCCAAATCGCAGAATGATCCCCTTGTGACCGGGGGCAATGGTGTAAAAGGCTGTATAAGCCACAATGATCCCGAGAACAATTACGATCACTATAAACCAAAGGGGCTTTGTTCCCTTCCCCAGGCTCAGTGAATCTCCCACCTTCTTGATCATTTCGGAAAGATCCGGAGGACCGTCTTGCTGCCCTCCTGGATTATTATCCCACGACATAAATGTTCTCCTTTTTATTAGAAGTGCTTTTTAGAGGGTTCCCTGTTCCTGAGAGCATTGACGACCTCCATCCCTTCCGAATGGGAGACCGTATGAATGCTGATTTCCGCTGGTTTCGTTAAAAGGCTCCTTGTCCCAAGCAAAACACTGAATCTTTCAGATTGTATATGAAGGTCCAAGTCTTCACGGGTTTCCCACTCCTCGATGAGATTGAAGACTGCTTGGCCATCGATATCGCAAAAAACGTCATGGTGCAGACAACCTTTCTCCTTTCTCACCGCCTCAATCATGGAGAGAAGCGTTTGCATCATCTCCGTCCTTTTCTCCATGCATGCCTTCATTGAAATCCTTACGATAATCACGAGAGTCCTCCTCGCCGTGAAAGTTCCATCAACGGTTCAGGTCACACCAAATGCCCAAACTCAGAAATCTCTCCGTCCTGTCCGCTGGCTAGAAAATCAGATGTTGTGTTGTATTAATAGCTATCCAAGCTTCGTGCCACACATAGCCAGCCAATAAATATTCTTCTATCTTATTGATTCCAAACGAATATTCGCCCTGAGAAACCCCCGAGGGAGGCACGAATGGAAATTAATATGTGGTCACATGTGACCATTGATCATATATGGCCACCTTTTTTGATCACGCCGGTCGAGTGTGAGTGAGTTCCTGTGAATCTAATTGAGATGAAAGACTATGAATTTGGGGGGGTCTCGAAAAACGAGGGCTACCGTAAACAGTCGCCCTTTTGAAGGGGCCGCGAGCTAAATTGTCAAATGTCAAGGGCTCTGACCCCATCCCATTCTGACGTTGATCCTACGGATTCTTTTTCGTACAATATATGATGAGAAAGGCTCTTGGATTCTTGAGTGGAAGCTATTGAGGGAAACATTGGAGAGAATAGTAAGAAAATTTAATGAATCTGTACCCTTTGTGGGGACACGCGCTTTGATCTGGACAAGTATTTGAATGACAAGGCATTAGACGGACTATTTCTTATGCTTGCGGAAGAGGAGAAGACAATCCGGCAACCCAATAGTCGAATCAGGCCGCATACGATATTTTAGGGTGTTTGAAGAATGAATCAGATGAAAAGCAGAATTCACACGCTTTATGGCTTGAGGATACCAAGTTTTCGCATTCGGGCCCGCAACGTGCTGCGGTTGAGCCCAAGGATCTCGGCTGCCCCGTTTTTTCCGCTGATTTTCCATTGTGCTTGATCGAGGATTCGCACAATATGTTCGCGCTCAACCGCTTCGAGCGTTTTTTGCGGAGTCGATAAATCCTTTTGCTGGATCCTCAGTTCATCCACCAGGTGCAGCTTGGGACCCGAGGAGTTAATCACCGCACGTTCGAGGACGTTTTCCAGTTCCCGGACATTGCCGGGCCAGTGATAATTCTGCAAGGCATTCATGACTCTCGTCGGAATGATCTCAATGGACTTGCCCATTCGCTTGGAGATCTTTTTGACGTAAAAGTCCACAAGAAGCGGAATGTCATCCAACCGATCCCGGAGCGGCGGCATGGTGATCGGGAAAATATTCAAACGGTACCAGAGATCTTGACGGAACCCGCCCCTGCGGACTTCCTCTTCCAGATTGCGATTTGTGGCCGCAATAATCCGCACGTCGACCTTGACCGTACGGGAACTGCCCAACCTTTCAAACTCTCCGTCCTCGATCACCCTGAGGAGCTTGGGCTGCAATTCCAGCGGCAACTCACCAATCTCATCCAGAAAAAGGGTGGTGCCGTCGGCGACCTCAAATCGCCCCAAGCGTCTGGAATGGGCGCCGGTGAAAGCACCTTTTTCATGACCGAACAGTTCGCTTTCAATAAGGTTTGAAGGCAGTGTAGCGCAGTCCACTTTCACCAGGGCTCGTTTCTTGCGCAAGCTCAAGCCGTGAATGGACCGGGCGATGAGCTCCTTGCCGGTTCCGGTCTCGCCAAGAACCAGGACGATTGTATTGCTGCGGGCAATTTGTTCAACCTTGTAGAGCACGTAATTGATCCCATCACTCTGACCAATAATGTTCTCATGGTTGTATTCCAGCTTGATTTCTTCCTGTAGATACGCTCTCTCAGCTTCAAGTTGATCTTTTAACTTCTTTATTTCTAACAGTGCGGCTTCAGCGATTTGTTTGCCTTTTTCCGCTTCCTCCCTTGCTGCTCTGATTTCGGCCGTTCGCTTTTCAACAAGTTCCTCAAGATGTCTTTTATAATATTCACGCTCGGTCACATCCTCGATGGCCAGGAGGATCATCTGGGTTTGCTTCGACTCCCTGTAAATCCGTCTGGCGTTCAGATGCATTATCTTTCGGCCTATGGTCTCAAAGTCATGTTCCACCTCAAAGTCATTAAATGTGGTATTCTGAGGAAGGATATCTTCAAGGAGTTCTCTGAGCTTTGGGATGTTCCATTGGCGGTTGCCAAGATCATATATTACCATTCCCTCTGTTCCCTCCGGCGTAACCTTGAAGGTCTGGTAAAAGGAATGATTGGCCTTTAGAACCTTGAAATCAGAATCAAGCACCACCAGGGGTTCACGAACCGAGCCTAAGACGGTATTAAAAATTTCCACAAAGCCATGCAGCCTTGGTTTATCGTACACCAACGCCTTCACGGTTCGTTCAAATTCTTCGAATGATTGCTTGCTATCCATTGGGAAATCCACAATCCAGCCCTCTCTCTCCCTCGCTCAGTGGCCTGAGTTCCCGTGCCGCCATCGCGCACCTCCAATGCCTGGTGACCTGAAATCGGTGATCTGGACTCCTTTTTTGCCCGAGTAGAATTATATGGGATACGGCCTTATGTCTCAAGGAAAAAAGCAGCGGGCGAAGGCAACACCGCTTGAGCCTTGCGAAATCCCGTCTTGGTGGGAAATATAGTGCCTTGCTGGTGGATAAGGGCTCTCTGATTCGGTTTGGCATTAAATCTGCGATGTGCTACTGTTCGAGATGTCGGATCGAGAAATCCCGGTTCACGAAGCATGAAACGACGGCAGAAAAATTGTACCGAGGGGAACGATGACAGATCCACACGAAAATACCGGCACATTTGAAAGTACTGACGGCCTGAAGATATTCTACAGACAGTACCAGGCAGAGGAAGAACGCGCGCGGCTCGTGATTGCCCATGGTATCGGGGAACATTCCGGGAGATACGGCAATGTTGTCGATAAGCTACAGCCGGGCGGAACGTCCATCTGGGCTGTCGACCTCCGGGGTCACGGGAAAAGCGGGGGCAGGAGGGGGCACGTATCGGCGTTCGATGAGTATCGACATGACCTCTTATTAATCCTCAAGATTGTGAAGGAGGGAATGCCGGAAGGCCGCAAATGTTTCCTCCTCGGCCACAGTATGGGAGGGCTCATCGCCCTGGATTTCGCAATGCACTATCCTCAAATTGTCGACGGGCTGATCATATCGTCGCCAAGCCTGGGGATTACCGTGAAGGTGCCCCCTGTAAAAAGGTTGCTTGGAAAAGCCATGTCATCTGTGCTGCCGGGACTCACTCTTTCGAACGGCCTCGACGTCACCAAGCTGAGCCACGATGAAGGGGTTGTGCGCGCGTATGTCGATGATCCTCTGGTGCATGACCGGGTGAGCGCCAGGTGGTTTACGGAAATAGTCCGGACCATGGAAGAAGTGAACAGATCCGCCTCAAAGGTGGCGGTCCCGATATTGATGCAGCTTGCCGGCGACGATCACCTGACCGATGCAGCACGATCAAGGGAATTCTTTGACCGGCTGAACGTTGAAGACAAGCGCCTGTGTGTTTATGACGGCTTCTATCACGAAAGCTATAATGAAAAAGAAGAACTGCGGACAAGACCTCTCGCCGATCTGGATGCCTGGGTAAAAAATCATTCCCGCATCTGAAGGCGCCTGTGCCACGGCCCGGGTCACCTGGACAAAAAGAGTCGCCTCATTGCCGCCCCCGGTTTGCTGCAGGTAAATACGCAGTAAAGCAGGACATTAGAAGCCGCGTATGAAAAGTATGGCGTCAAGGGCTTTACCTACACCGGCGCTGATACCGAGCCGCGCTGCCTGACCAGAACATGCTCGCAGAGGGGAGGATTCGGGAAGTCTATACGCCCCCCATCTGCTTCAATTTTTCGTCCCAGAATTCCTTTTGTTTCTCTCTCCAGTTGGGTCCCGTGAACCTTGTGTCATAAAAGCTCCCAAGTCTTTCAAGCCATCTGACCCATGCGTTCTTGTTTTTCTCTCTCGCCTCGACAACGTCGGCTACAAAGAGCGCAATCTGATCCATTTTCTCCTTGGGCGCGTAATAGGATGCCCCTTCCTCGGCGGATTTCTTCAGATTTTCTTCAGATAAAGCGTGCCCTGTCAGCATGAGGGCAGGTATGTCATGCTTCTTCGCAATCTCCAGGAGATCAAAGCCCTTCACTCCCATAATATCCAGGATCGCCACGTCGTAGTCCTCCCTTTCCAGCAATTTCTTGCCTTCTTCAAAAGACTGGGCAGTGTCAATCCTGCACATATCCAGAAGTTCAACGAGCGTGCCGAGGACGTCTTCTTCATCATCTACGATGAGGATCTTCCTCCCTCTAATCAATTTCTTCGCATTCATATTCCCTCCTCCCGGATCGACTCATTCATCCAAAGCGTTGATTCAACATACTGTCTTGTGTAACTGGCTTTAAGATAAGTACAGATAGAAACATTGTCAAAAGACCAGGGCGCTTTACCTGGATCTTCCCCATCTGTCTTCTCTCCTCGATCCTCCATGAAGTTGAGGGAGGCTTTTTCGGCCTGATCAGCGGTTCTCCATCGAGCGCCGGCTTACCCTTTGTCAGCATCCCCATCCTCGCTTCAGGTCCAACCTCGTGCGGCCGGATTTTGCTTGCTCCGCAGGATCGTTTCCGCTAGACTGCTGCCCGGAAACAGCGGCTTGTTACAGCCTCTTATCACTCCTATCGAGCCCACCCTTTGATCTCCTCCCAGGTGATGCAGCCTTTTCTGGATTCTGCTGGAATCGGAGCAGCGCAGCAACTATCCGCCATGGCGGGAGGAGAGACCTTGAGGTTTTCCGAGGAACAAAGAGTGCTGGGAGAGGGCATGGAAAGCAGCGGGAATAATTCGCAGGGAATTTACTACGGATGGATTATTGTGGGGGTGGCCCTGGTTTCCATGGCTTTCTGGCTGGGAATCCGCACAAGCTTTTCCGTCTTCTACGTCGCTTTTCTGGAAGAATTCCCCTGGAGCCGCGGCAGCGTTGCGGGCGCCCAATCCCTGGCCCTCATCACGTACACCTTTCTGGCTCCGATCGTGGGCGGCCTCATAGATCGCTTCGGTCCCCAGCGCGTTGTCGTGCCCGGCATCATTGTTTTTGCATTCGGATTGGGCCTGTGTTCGCTCATCAAGACCTTGCCCCAGTTCTATCTGCTGTACGGCGTGATCATGGGGTCCGGAATAACATGTGTCGGCATTGTCTCCTATTCAGCCATTCTGGCCCACTGGTTTGAGAGGCGACGCGGCCTTGCCAGCGGCATCGCGGTTTCCGGGATGGGACTCGGGACCTTCACTCTGGTGCCGCTCTCCCAGATACTGATCTCACAGTGGGGTTGGCGATCCGCTTTTCTCGTCCTCGGAGGACTCGCGATGATCATTCTCCTGCCCCTGAACGGCATTTTCCTGCGTCACAAACCGGCGGATGTAGGTCAGTTTATCGATGGGGAAAAACCGGCTGGGCTTGAGCCAAGGGGTGATGAGACGCGAAACCGCTCCGGAAAAAAGGTGGGGGAATGGCGTGTCGGAACTGTCCTGTGTTCGGGTCGATTTTGGGCGCTCATGGGGTTCACCTTCTTTTCCACCATCAGCATCTACGGCATTTTCGTGCACGCCATCGAATTCTTCGTGGACCAGGGAATTGAAAAGATGAAGGCGGCATTTGTCCTGGCCTTTGTGGGAGTAATCTCTTCCGTATTCCGGGTTGTCTGGGGATGGGTTTCGGACCGGGCGGGCAGAGAACTCACCTTCACCTTCGGCCTCTTGTGCGCAAGTATGAGTGTAGTTTTTCTGCTCCTCATTGAAAAGACGGGCAACAGAGGTTTCGTATACGGCTTCCTGGTTCTTTTCGGCGTGGGCTGGGGAGTGACCGCCCCCATGTTCATGGCTGTATCGGCCGATTTGTTCAAGGGTCGGATTTTCGGGCTCATTTACGGTCTGGTGGAGGCGGGCATCGGGGTGGCAGGGGCCATAGGGGCGTGGATGGCGGGTGCAATCTATGACAGGACCCAGAGCTACCAGTGGGCCTTCATCCTCTTCATTGTTTTTTTCTCTGTTTCAGCCGCCTTGATGTGGTTGGCGGCGCCTCGAAAGGTCCGCCCGGGCAGCGCAGGCTGACACTTCGAACTGCAGTCGTGCTCTCTTCATGCCACGGCGCCGTGACCCGCTCGCTCGGACACAGCATCTCGGATTCGGCGTACCGCATTGCCGCCGGAAAATAAGGCGTACCCCCTCTTCCGCCGCCTTTGTACGAAATCATATCGATACATCGATATCGGCTCTTGACATCAATATCATGTGTATATATCATGCCTATTGTACACATCATAAGGAGGACAATACAATGCGAACCAACATTGTCATAGACGATGAACTCATGAAAGAGGCCATGACGCTGAGCCGGTTGAAAACAAAAAGGGATGTTGTCGAGACCGGACTCAGGCTGTTGGTTCAAATAAAAAAGCAGGAACGAATCAAAAGCCTGCGTGGAAAACTCAAATGGGATGGTGACCTTGAAGCAATGAGGACCGATCAGTGATTCTTGTGGACTCATCCGTGTGGATCAATTACTTCAGCGGCATTTCCACATGGCAGACAGACTTGCTTGACAATTATCTTTCCACTATTCCTGTCATAATTGGAGACTTAATCCTCGCAGAAGTCCTTCAGGGCTTCAGATCTGATGACGATTATGAAACAGCCAGGGATTTGCTCAGTGCTCTTCCATTTCGCCAAATCGGCGGATATGATGTGACCGTTCAAAGTGCCCAAAATTACCGAGTCCTTCGAAAGGCCGGTGTTACTGTCCGAAAAACAATTGACATAATTATCGCAACCTTCTGCATAAGGGAAGGACTTGCCCTGCTTCACGATGATCGTGATTTTGATCCTATGGTATCACATTTCTCTTTGAAGACACCTGTGCCACAGTAGCTTCAATACATCTGCAGACCGGTTATTCCCGTGATGCACTACGAAGCGGATACCCGGGACAAAAAACGGCATCTTCCTGGATAAGAATTAATCCGGAGCGGGAAGTGGGCTCCAGCTAGCATTTCTCACAGGTGAGTAATTGTTACGTTGCCCCATTTCTCTTGCAGATATTCGGCGACGAGCCGTCGATGGCATCTGTCCGGTCCGGGCTCGCTGCACAAAAGAACGGCCGGGATGTCGAAAAGGCCCTTGTCGAGGACTTCCCCGGCTCTCCGCTCATCCAGAAGAGAGCTGAAGCGCCTTTCATACTCTTCCCAGGTGATTTTCCTTTTCTTGTACCCATCCATGATTTCCTTCGTCGGCGATAGCATGGGCGCATGTGTGTATTCAGCTCCACATATCTCCTTCAGAAAAAAGGCGAGATCATCTTGTTTTGTAAACCCTGCAAGCTGGGAAGAGTTGTTCAGCCGTATGTCTATGAGGCGCTTGATGCCGGCCCTTTTCAGGATATCGAAGAATTCTCTCGCGCTCTTCTTTGTAAAACCGATTGTGTAGATTTCCAATCTTAAACCTCCTCCCCTACAAATCCCTCTCCTTTGTTTTTCGTTCCGGGTTTGACCCGGAATCCGGCGTTTCTGAGGGAACCGGGGATTCCTCCTTTTCGCCTCGAAACGCCTCAAGTTTCCCTCCTGTGTGTCGATATCCTTCATGGAACCATAAAAAGAGAGGAGACAGAGACATGCGACTTACTACCTTTCTCATCTGTGTCGTAGTGTTATTCACAATCAGCGCCTGTACGCACATGATTTACGGAGTACCGGAGGAGCAGTGGAATCAGATGTCGCCTGCACAGCGCCAGGCAGCTATCGAGGGCTATAACGAGCGCACGAGAATCCAGGAGCAGAGACGATTGGCCGAAAGCCGGCGCGCGGCTGAAAGAGCCAAACAGGACCGCATTCGTGCCGAGCGGGAGGCCCAACGCGAACGCGAGCGGATCGCAGCTATCTATGCCGGCAGGGCCGGCAGAACAGGCGATCTCCTTCAGGTCAGCATAAAAGGCGGTCGGATCAAGTTCGGCAACAAGCACCGGGAATATTTGCCGGTATCCTTCCGGATCGCCAATGGGGACCGAAAACCCGTTACCTTTCGAAATCGGGACAAGCATGGTCATCAGAACATTACGGTGTGGGTTGAATACCGGGATGGAAATTTCATATTTGATGCCAGCCCCGCCAAAAGGGATTACCGGTACGCAAGGAAAATCGCCTATAGGCCTGCCTGGCGCAGAGGCATGACCTATGTCCCGCTGTCACTGGGAAGACATTCGGTCTCCGAGGCCGAAAACATTTCTATTACGATCCAGGCATTACCCCTTCCCGGGCACAGGGGATGACCACGGGTCCCGGAGACGCCCCGAACGCCTGACCGGATGCGGAGGCCGGTGGGAACGGGCGGCTAGAGAATGAAAATGGCGACAATCAGGACAGCCACCAGTCCGCAGAGAGTCGGCACCAGATTTCGGCGCGCCACCTCTACGGGATCGGTCCCGGTGATGGCTGCGGCCGGGATCACGGCCCAGGGAACGATGCAGCCCCCGCCGACGGCAATAGCGAAAAACTGACCCAGGGCCGCCAGGGACGGCAGATTCAGGTGGGCGGGCTTGCCCAGGATCTGTGCCAGAGATCCGACCAGCGGCAGACCGGAGAAGCCGGATCCGTCAAGCCCGGTGATCCCGCCGACGATCGACTGGGTGACCCCCGCCATAACGCGGCCGATGGGGATGACATGGGCGAGTGCCTGCCCCAGATCGAAAAGAAGCCCTCGTGCGTTTGGGCCGAAGATCGCCTTTGCCGGTCCGGGTGATCCCATAAAGAAGAAGGCGGCTATGAAAAATACGGGAGCAAAGATCCGTACGCCGAACATGAAACCATACTTTCCGTGATCGGTCAGTTTTTCCAAGCCGTCTCTGCCGTAAACCCCGAGGCCCACCACCACCATAATCAAGGCGATCGTACCGCCCAGGAGCGCTGTGGCGTCCCCTCCGCGGATCTTGAAGGCCAGCATGGCCACGAGATCGAGAAGGAAAAAGACGCAGATGAGCAGGATGGCAAACCTCTTGAAACCCAAGGAGGCATTGGCCCACTGTTTGGCTTCTCCTTTTTCCGAAAGGGTCAGTTCAAACGGGGCCCATTCAATCGCCTTTCCCTTGTGCCTCTTGATATCCTTGCGGGCCGAAAGGTAGACAAGGGGCAACGCCACGGCGGCCCACGCAATCACCAGGGGAATGCTGTGGATCATCACGGCCTGCACGGTCACTCCGGCCGCTTTGGCCGAGATGCTGGGAGCCCCTTCAATGATGAAGTCGGTGGTCAGCGCGATGCCGTAGCCGAACATGCTGATGGCCATTGCCGCACAAATGGGGGGCAAGCCGGCCTCGATGGCGGCGGGCAAAAGGAGAGCGCCCACGAGGGCAATGGCCGGAGAAGGCCAAATCAGCCATGCCACAATCATGATGACCACCCCAAGGACCCAGAAGGCAATGCCGGGCGATCTGATCAGCCGGCGAACAGGCCGGAACATCATTTCCGCAATCCCGGTCTCTTCCAGCATCTGGGCCATGGCCACAATGATGGAAATAATGAGTACGATGCCCAGCAATTCGCTGAAGGCGGTCTGAATGGCATTGAAGACCGACTGCACCGCCTGTATGAGGCTGCCCGTGATCACCCAGCCCAGGATAAAGGCCGCAATAACGCAGACCAGGGGAGTCTCTTTTCTAAAGCTCATGGTTACAAGAATGGCAACAATACCGATGAGATAGATCCAGTGTGCAGCGGTCAGGTGTACCATTTTCTGCTCCTTTCAGAAAAGTTTGGTGGTTTCATCCGGATTTTGCGCCGGTCCCGTTCTCCCTACTCCGCATAGATCCCGCTCATTCCGGCGGCATCAACCCGCTTTTCAATTTCCTCCGTATCCGTGGAATAAAGTCCGAGTGCTTTCATCCGCTCGAAAAATACGGATCCGGAAAAGGTATACTTCAGGCTCAGGATCCCGTCATCCCTCATCTGGGTGCGTACGAAGCGCATCGCCTCCCCGGTGGCGAGGCCCGCGGGCAGGACCATGGGTTTCTCTTTCCTGATGTATCGGACGGCATTGTATCCCGCAAGGGTCCCCGTGCAGATGGCCTCTGTATGCCCCACCAGGAGACCAGCCTTCTCGCCGGCGCAGAACAGATTGGCGACACCGTCCACTTTCAACGCATCATCCCGTGGCGCCATACCCACATAGCGAATGGAATTTCCAATGCCTCCTGCATACGGGTCCTCGTAACGGGCGCATTCAAATCCCGGGATCTCCCGCAGTGCATCCAAGGGGAAAAAAGGAGTCATCAGCTTGGCATGCCCCGTATCCAGAAGCACGATGTTTTCCTCGAACTCCGGCAGGGCATACTGCTGGCAGCATTTCATGGCAAGCTTCCCCCTCAGTATCCGGGACCTGGGAATGGGGGTTACCGCTACGCCTTTGCTGTTCAAGGTCTCGACGATCTCGGGCGCCAGGGATTCCTTCAAGAGTTTGCATGAACCGCTCATGGCGCCTATGCGTCCGTCCCTCTCTCCTACCATTTCTTTCACGCCTGCCTTGGCAGCGACACTCACCCGGCCGCCGAAGGAATGGCACCTGAGGATACACATGGCACAGCCGTTTCCGTACTTGTTGCAGTTTGCCGGTGGCCCTGCGGTCCCCGTGGTGTCGACAAATACGTCGCCTTCCAGGCGTATGTCCTCTTTCACCTGCTTTCCTTTGACCGCCCTGATCCGATCGTCCTGCATTTCCACATCCGTAATCCGGGTGGCGGTCTCGATCGTGACGCCCTTTTCGAGGAGCAATCTCCTGACGATGGGTTCCATTTTGGCCACGTTGTACAGGGATGCATGCCGGTGTCCGGGAAAATCGATGCCCCGGTGAAGCGAGTTCTGATCGGTCAAGTCAAAAAGCTCGCCTCCCGACATGGCCTTCATTTCCTCTGCGGCCGTGTAGCGGCCGTTATTGCGCATGATGCCTCCCACAAGGCCGGTGCCCAGGAGCATATCCGTCCGTTCGATCAACACCACTTCGGCCCCCTTTTTCCGGGCCTCCAGCGATGCCGCGCATCCGGACCAACCACCACCAACGATAATGACCCTCATTGTTTTCTCCTTTGTAAACGAATCTGCCGACCCTGCTTTCGCCGCCTGGGTGACGGTGACGAGACCGTCTCGGCGAAGAACTCGAGCCGGGCTTCTCAGTCGCCGGTCAGGCGCACAGTATTGAGCAGTTCGTAGTAGTGCTGGAGGTGCGTCATGAGGTAGAGACTGAGGTAGAGCATCGGTTCCCGCAGCACCTTCCGCTCGCACAACAGCAGGGTGATCAGCAGACGACCCGGACAGCTGTTACCGTCGAGGAACGGGTGGATCGTCTCAAAACTGCACAATGGGCCAGGGCCGCCTTGACCTGAGACAAAATTCGCCATTATTTTATTTTTGTTACAAGTGCTAAAGTAAAGAGACGGGAGGGAAAAAGCAAGAGGATTTCCCGAGACGAGCCTTGGAAACCGCGATGTCTCTGCTAAGGGAGAAAAAGGCGCGAAGATACCGGAGAAAGGTTGCTTTTCTGCAACCAAATAGCTGCCTGGAAACGCATTATCGCGATCTTATCGGCTTTCCCTCCGGTGTATCTGTCCTCTCTTGTCGGGGAGTTTAATTCCTAACGCCTTGATCTTTCGGAAAAGGGTGCTTTTGTGAATGCCGAGCTCGCGCGCCGCAGCCAGTCGATTGTATGCATTTCGTTCAAGCGAATCCAGAATCACCTGGGCTTCAGTCAATTTCATGGTGGCATCCATCTTTCCACGCCTTATTGGTCGGGGAGTTGATATCCCCAGATTTCCAGGGAGACAACCCACTTGTATCTGCCCTTCGGGGCAGAGCACGAAGGCATGCTCTACAATGTTTTCGAGTTCCCGGATATTGCCCGGATAATCGTGAAACATGAGAATAGAGAGCACCTCCTGGCTGATTCCCGTTATGCACTTGCCCTGGAGCCGATTGAGCCGGCCGATGAAGCGTTCCACAAGCATCGGGATATCTTCCTTGCGCTGCCGCAACGGGGGGAGGTCCAACCGGATCACGTGCACGCGGTAGAAGAGATCCTGTCTGAAAACGCCTTTCTCCACCAGTTGTACAAGGTCTTTGTTCGTCGCGGCGATTATGCGAACGTTGGCCTGCAAAGGCGCGGTTGCCCCGAGCGGCTGGTATGTTCGATCCTGAAGCACCCTCAACAGCCGCACCTGGAATGCGGCGCTCAAGTCGCCGATTTCGTCCAGGAGAATCGTTCCGCCTTCAGCGGTCGTGAAAAAACCGGGTTTGTCCCTTCCGGCATCGGTGAAAGCACCTTTCCTGTAGCCGAAGAGCTCTGATTCCAAAAGCGTGTCCGGAAGCGCCCCGCAGTTGACCGGAACAAAGGGCTTTGCACGCCTTGGACTCAGTTCATGAATGGCCCTTGCAAGGAGTTCCTTCCCGGTCCCGGTCTCTCCCTCGATCAATACGGTGCTGTCGCTTTCCGCCACCTGGGGGAGAATTCTGAATATCTTGTGCATCTCGGGATTCCTGCTGACGATGTCGCCTACTTGAAAACGCCCTTCCAGCTCCTTGCGCAGTTCTTCCACCAGGCTCATATCCCTGAACGTCTCGACCCCGCCGAGGATTTTTCCCTGGTTGTCCTTGAGGAGAGAGGTCGAGACGACGACCGGAATGCGCCTGCCCTCTTTAGCAATAATATAGGTAGAGGTGTCGATAAACGATTTCCCCTGTTTCATCGTCCGGCGAAGCGCACAGTCTTTCTCGCACATGTTGGACCGGAAGATCTCCCAACAGTATTTGCCGACAGCCTGTTGACGGGAGATTCCGGTGATTACCTCTGCGGCGCGGTTGAAGGAGGTGACGCGCCATTCATGGTCCACCGTGAACACGCCGTCGGAGATGCTTTCGAGAATAATCTCCGTCACGCGATGGGGGATCTGGTATTCGTCAGGAGTTTCCATGTCGCAGTGCAAAAAATGGTGAGTAAAGAAAGTCCGCTGATGCCGCTTAAGCGCTGGAGCTTCATTGAATTGTAAAGGCCCCAGGCAAAAAATTCAAGGACTGAAAGGACCAACCTTGTGTGGGACTTCGCGGGTTCCTAAATCCTGATCAATAAACACCTGCACGTGTCGTCCGCAGAATCCGTAAATGAGCTCATGC
Organism: uncultured Desulfobacteraceae bacterium; assembly: GCA_964581175.1. Classification (GTDB taxonomy): domain Bacteria; phylum Desulfobacterota; class DSM-4660; order Desulfatiglandales; family Desulfatiglandaceae; genus B46-G9. The sequence goes on along the minus strand of CAZONI010000063.1, from coordinate 5,918 downwards.
TCAAAAATTTTCCTTGCATTTTAAATCTCAATGCGTATATTATGAGCACAAGACCATAATTGGAGAAAGCGATGCCGAGACCGAGAAAGCTCAGGTTTGTACAAGGTCGCCCGATTGTTTCAGCATTTGTCCCGGATCAAATGCCTCCATGGGGCAGGGAAGAGGTTTTTCTGCCCATAGAGGGGTTGGAGGCGATCAGGTTAAGTGACCACCAGGGGCTGGACCATGAGACCGCAGCCGGAATGATGAAGGTTTCGCGGCAGACATTTGGGAGGATTCTTGCAGAAGCGAGGATGATTGTGGCCGATGCCCTGGTAATGGGCAAAGTGCTCAGGATCGAGGGCGGCCACGTTGAAATGCCCCCTTGGGGCAGAGGAAGACACCGCAGGGGATGGCGCGGTGGAACTTAAAGGAGAGGAGGTGAGAGGTATGCCCGGATTAGACAGAACAGGTCCTATGGGTGCTGGTCCTATGACAGGCGGAGGATTCGGCAGGTGCAACCCTCGGAGCCGTGCCTATGGATTGGGGTCGTTCGGCTCGGGCCGCGGCGGAAGAGGGTTCGGTCGGGGCCGAGGATACGGCAGGGGCTTCGGTCGGCGTGGTGCCCGCTTTGACGATCAAGGATGGTACGGCCCGGCTTATGGGTCCTATCCCGGTCCGTATGCTGTGACCGGCGAAGACGAGATCAGCATGCTCAAGAAAGAGGCGGAGATGATGAAAGAAGAACTCAACGCCGTTAATAAGCGGATCGAAGAACTCGGATCTGAACCCCTTAAGACAACGTGATTAAACCTGAAACTCCTCCGGGCCTGCGGCCGGCGAAACAACGGCCGTCAAGCAAGGCCCGGGGGATCCTTTCCTCTCCCACCCGCCGCGAGTCCGCTTTTCCAGAGCAGTTTGCAGCTTTACCCCCGCTCCGCCACGGTCCTCCTGTGGTCAGGACTGCGCACGTTCAGCATGGGGACAGGACACCGTCGGAACACCTTTTCCGCAGTCGAACCGACAAGGACCCCGGGCACATTGCCCCTGCCTTTCACCCCCATCACTACGAGATCGACATTTTCTTCCTCTATTGCTTTTATCAGTTCGCGGAACGGCAGTCCTTCGCGGAACACTGTCTTGATAGGAAGTTCGCTCAAACCCGTGTCTTCGATCAGTCTTTGCATGGACTCCAGACGCTCTTCCTTCTGTTTCTCTATCCATGCATTTACCGAAAACCGGCCTATTTCCGTTGCGGCTCTTTGGAGCGTCTCTATGTCCCTGTGGTTGATCACATTGACTATAATCAGGTCGCTTTTGGTGCTCTTTGCCAGATTTCCCGCATATTCAACGATATCCCCGGAATACTCGGAAAGGTCGACGGCAGCCATGATTTTTTTGATCTCTTTCATGTGCACCCTCCTGGGCCTCTCTTGCCCCGGTCGTTCTTTACTCATCAGCCTCTAATTCGAATGAACCGCCCCGCCGCAAGCAGCGGGATATCCCTCTGTCGTCATTCCGGAAAGCCCGCAGGGCTTATCCGGAATCCAGATTCCCTCATTCGCGGGAATGACCACAACGTCGCAAGCGAAGGAGCATTTAACCCTGCATAGAAATAAAAAGCAAAGTGTGTGCCATCGTTGTAGCTGCCTGCGGTGAGGAAATTAAATATAGGATTAACAGTGACTTACTTCAAAGGAAGGGCTTGAAGATTGCAGCAAGTGATTGCATTTATGCAATTTTTGCAGAGAGAAAAAGTCGCAGTAGCGCGACTCTAACAGCTCCGCGCTCAGTGCGCACACCCGTTATATCCGGAGACACGGCTGCAAATAAAACCCTTTCAGTTCTATTTTCAGTTTACAGTTCTTTTGGTTATGATCCTCCATATTTGTCAGCCGCGATCAAGAGGGCCTTCGCGTAATGAGCGGCACAGTATTTGAAACATGCTGGAGAACACTGCCGTCGGGAAATCTTTCGGTGCCGGTGGGGTAGCGAGAGGGTTGAGGCTGACGGGCTCGCCAAGGAAATAACGCTTTCGGACTACGAAGGCAAGTGGGTGATGCTCTGTTTCTACCCTGCAGATTTCACCTGTGTCTGACCGACAGAATTGTCGGCAGTTGCCGTCAAGAATCAGGAATTTCAAGAGTTGGGAGTGGAAGTACTGTCAGTCAGCGTAGACAGTCTTTTCTCCCACAAGGTCTGGAAACCAGAGATGGCTTTTTAAGATTTGGCCCCTTTTCCCTGGTTCTCCGTAAACCAGTCGATCAATTTCCGGGCAATGCTGATTTTCGGAGGGACGGGAGGGAGGTTGTCCGCTGAAAACCAGCCCGCATCGGCAATCTCAGCAGGATCAGCGACGATCTCCCCGTTCGAGTATTCTGCGGTAAAGGCGATCATAAGGGAATCCGGAAAGGGCCATGGCTGGCTGCCGAAGTAGCGGATGTTCTTGACTTCTATGCCGACTTCTTCTTCAATCTCCCTTCGAATGCATTCCTCAAGGGTTTCTCCCGGCTCTACAAACCCGGCCAGGACGCTGTAAAACTTGCCGGGGAAGCGCTGAGAGTGGGCGAGCAGAAGACGGTCTTCTCTGACGACGGCCACAATCACGGCAGGCGAGAGGCGGGGGTAATTGATCAGCCCGCAGCCGGGACAGACCTTGGCCCTTTCATTCGCCTTGTCTTCGGTCTCCAGGCCGCACTTTCCACAAAAACGGTGATTTCGGTCCCAGAGAACCAGCTGGTTGGCCAGGCCCGCGACCCCGATCAAAGGCTCTTCAAGATGTTCGAAGAGGGATCGAATCCCCTTGAGTGCAAATGTCGTCGGTGGAAGTATTACTGCCGGCATCTCCCCGGTGTAGCATGCCCGCCCATCCAGTGATCCGAGGTAATGCAAGGGTTCGGGTCTTGGATCAAGGGCCTGCAGATCCTGGAATTGCGGAATGAGATAACGGTCGTCTTGCTCCTTTGTGAGCAGCTTTTGCCCCTGAAGGAGAAAGCAGAGGGCATCTTCCGGAATCCTGGACGGGCCTACGACGCCCGGGTTAAAAGACATGGTGCTGTTCCTTTCTTTTCAACTCGCCGCTCCGCCCTTTCTTGGGCATGGGACACCGTGGACGCAACAACGCCGTTCAGTGGATTATTGTATGTAAATGGAAACATAAATCGATTCACTATGCAAGTTTCAAGACCTGGGCCCTTCTCACTTTCCGATGATCCTGCGTTCAACGCCCTTGCCGCAGATCAAGCAATCAGTCCCACCGGCATCCAGTTGTGTCACGGTTGTTTCCACTTCGCCTCTTTCACCGCTTTTACGTTGCCGGCAGTTCCGTGCCGCGACCCATGATCTCCACATATTCGGCATAACTGAACAGCCGGTTGCGTTTCTGGGCGGTGATCTCCCGCACGATACCGAGCTGTTCCAGGTGGCCCAGCGCCTTGTTGACCGTTGCCGGGGTGATGCCGGTCTTCTCCACCAGCCAACCCGAAGTGGCAATGGGATGCTCCATCAGCGTCCGGTGTACCTGCAAGGTGGACGCCGCCGCCCGGCCGAGACCGCTGATCTTGTCCCGGTCCCGGTTCGACAGGTCGAGAAGCTGCTGCGCCGTTTCCACCGCCTGGCCGGCAGTGATGATGACCGCCTCGGCGAAGAAATCGAGCCAGGCTTCCCAGTCGCCGGTCAGGCGCACAGTATTGAGCAGCTCGTAGTAATACCGGCGGTGCGTCTTGAAGTAGAGGCTGAGGTAGAGCATTGGTTCCCGCAGCACCTTCTGCTCGCATAACAGCAGAGTAATCAGCAGACGACCCAGACGGCCGTTGCCGTCGAGAAACGGGTGGATCGTCTCAAACTGCATATGGACCAGGGCTGCCTTGAGCAGCACCGGAGTCCGCTCGGGCTGGTCGTGGAGGAACAGTTCAAGCTTGCTCATGCACTCCGGCACCTCTTCGGCAGGGGGCGGAATGAAGGCGGCATTGCCGGGCCGGGTGCCGCCGATCCAGTTCTGGCTTCGACGAAATTCTCCCGGGGCCTGGTTGCTGCCCCGGCCCTTGGCCAGCAGCACGCCGTGGATCTCCCGGAACAGCCGCAGCGACAAAGGCAGCCCTTCTGCCAGCAGGCGCAGGCCATGATCGAGCGCCATGACATAGTTGCTGACCTCCCGCACATCATCCAGTGGAACCCCCGGCTCCTGATCCAGCTCGAACAGCAGTAGGTCCGAAAGCGACGACTGCGTCCCCTCGATCATGGAGGAGAGCACCGCCTCCTTGCGGACGTACATGTAGAGGAACAGCGAGGTATCCGGCAGCAGGGTCGAGACGCTGTCCAGCCGTCCCAGCGCCAGCAGGGCCTGGTCGAACTTGCTGCGCAACTCCGGCGTCCAGTCGATGGGCGGGCGTGGCGGCAGCGGTGCGGGCACAAAGGCTTGTGCCTTCTCGCCCACCGTCGATATGGTCACGTACTTTCCCTGAAGCTCTCGTTTCATCCAGTCCGCCTTGAACCTAAAATAAGATTTGCCATTATTTTATCTTTATTGGATATCCTAAAATAGAAAACCGCGGAGAAAAAAGCAAGTGGATTTCCCGCGACGCGCGTCGGAAACCGCGATGTCCATGCTGAAACAGAAAAAAGTGCGAAATCCGGATTAATGGACGGCGGCACGCTTTTCACAAATATGTGCTTCACCTTCGATAGAGAAAAATGCTATGGTCTTTACTTCTATCATTCTGACTTTAAAGAGGTTTCACGGGAACAGGGAGGATGAGTGGAGCATTATTTCAATAAGGAAGTGCATGAAGCCAGGATGTTGGTCTTTTCCGATGGGTTCGAGGAAAAGCTCATCAAGATTGAGGTACGTGAGGATCTCTTTACCGGTTCAAAGGCCCGCGTTCTGACTCACCGCTGGCGCATGCCCAAGGATTCGCCTGAACGGCCGGACTTTTCAGAGTCCAAAAAGAGATGCCCTTTTTGTTCCGAGAATAGAGAGGCTTCAACTCCCAGGTTTCCGAAGTCCATGGTACCCGGCGGGAGAATCCGACAGGGACAGGCAACGGTTGTGCCCAATGCCTTTCCCTACAGCCGCTACAATGCCGTGGTCATTCTCTCCGAGGACCATTTCCTTTCCTTGGATGAATTTTCACCTGACATCCTCTATGAAGGATTTCAAGCTGCTGTTTCGTACATAAGACAGATCCGACAATTTGACGACCAGGTTGCGTATGCCTCCATTAACTGGAATTACATGCCTCCCGCAGGCGGGGGGATCATCCATCCCCATTTGCAGATCGTGGTGGATCAGCAGCCGACCAGGTTTCACCAAGAACTGGTCGCAGAAAGTCTCAAATATCACACGACGCGGGAGAAGAATTATTGGGCTGATCTGGTGTCCTTTGAGGAAAAGGAAAATGAGAGATACCTCCTTCGCTCCGGGAACATTGTCTTCCTTGCGGCCTACTGTCCGTGTGGAATGCTCGGAGAGGTGGTCGTCCTGTTTGAGAAGGTCCGCACCCTTGATGAGGTGGGAGAAGAGGGGTGGAAGTATTTTTCCGAGGGACTTCACAGTGTCCTTTCATGCTTTCACCGGATGCACTATGACAGCCTCAATATGACGTTCCTTGCCAATATAGAAAACTCCGGCCATTTCTGGACCCAGGCCAGGATCATTCCAAGGACGAGCTTCCCGCCCCTTGGCATCAGTGATGTCAACTATTTTGAAAAGGGTCATCACGAAGTGATCACGGTTATTGCCCCCGAAGAGCTGGCGCGCAGTATAAGGGCACTGCTTGAATGACATCTCCTGTCAACCAATTCCCCAGGCCTGGTTTAAGGATCTGCCCTTGATGACCATAACGTAACCTCCCAACAATCCTTGCCCTCCGCTGAACTCCGGGGATTTTCAAAATAACATTGCAATCATGAATACCTTCCCGCTCGTAATTGTCATTCTC